>JAQGPA010000189.1 GCA_028293325.1 Pedosphaera sp.
ATGCCGACGTTGCCACGTTGGCGCGGCAGGCAATGAGCAATACGTTCAAACTGACTTTCGGTTAACTCCATGCCCACCAAGAATGCCTCAAACCCTTCGATTGTCAATTAGTGTTAACAGGCCCTAATGCAGGTGTGCTGGCTTGTTGAAACAAATGAAACAAACAAAGTCATTTTTAAGAACCTTTTCAGGCCTTTTACGAAGGCTTGGGATCCGCAATCAAGGATGTGCCGGCCAAGCCGGCGGTTTTTTATCGCGCCAAATGCTTTGGGCGTGTAAAACAGAACCCACAACATGAAACCAAAATTGCTCAAACTGAATCTCCTCCGGTGCAGGGGTGGATATTATGGAATTCTGCCATTTTTGAAAAACCAGCCAGCCACCAAAAGCACCTTGGTCGGCGTGGTAAACATCGCTATTACGGTTATCATCGCAGCCTCCTTCATCGGGTTGGTTTCCAACACAGTCAGCGCAGCGGGTCCAAATGGCGGGGCGGTTTCCGCTACGGCCATCTGGCTGGACGAACTGGATGTTAGCAAGACCATGCAGGATTGGGGCACACCGCATAAGAATCAATCGGTGGATGGAAATCCCCTGAGAATTTCCGGCCAAAGTTTTGCCCGGGGGTTGGGCACACATGCGGAGAGCACGCTTTATGTCAATTTGAATGGCAACACGGAAAAATTTACGGCGGTTGTCGGCGTGGACGATGAGGAAAAAGGTCTCACCAATGGCAGCATCGAATTCTTTGTCATCGGCGATGGCAAAACCTTGTGGCAGAGTGGTGTGTTGAGAGCGGGCGATGCGCCCAAAATGGTGGAAGTAAATCTCGCCGGCGTAAAAACGGTGCAGTTGCGAGTGGGTGACGGCGGCGATGGTATCAGCTATGACCATGCGGATTGGGCTGACGCCAAATTTACAACCGCAGGCGGTGCGCCGGTGGCCGTTGAACCGCAAATTGAACCAGGGGTGATCCTAACTCCATCCGCGCCGCCCGTCGCCCGCATTCACGGTCCCAAGATTTTTGGCGTGCGTCCTGGCCATCCGCTGCTTTTCACGATTCCCGCAACCGGGGATCGCCCGATGGTATTTTCCGCTGAACATTTGCCCAAGGAATTGCAATTGGACGCGGAGACCGGGCGTATCACCGGTTCGTTGGCCAAGGCGGGCGAATATAGCGTGACGCTCCGCGCAAAGAACAAAGCTGGTGACGATAAACGCACGTTGAAGATTGTGTGCGGGAATCAAACTTCGCTCACGCCGCCGATGGGTTGGAACAGTTGGAATTGTTTCGCCCACGCGGTGGACGATAAAAAAGTCCGTTCCGCCGCCGACGTAATGGTGGCCACCGGCCTTATTAATCACGGCTGGAGTTACATTAATATTGATGATTGTTGGGAGGGTAGCCGCGACAAGAGCGGCTCGATCCGTGCCAACGAAAAATTTCCGGTCATGAAGGGATTGGCGGATTATGTGCATGCGAAAGGTTTAAAGATTGGGCTTTATTCCTCGCCGGGGCCGACAACTTGTGCTGGATTTGAAGCCAGTTGGCGGCATGAAGTCGCCGACGCGCAACAATATGCCAGTTGGGGTTTTGATTATTTGAAATACGACTGGTGTTCTTACGATCAGGTTCAGGACAAGGCGCTGCCGGACCGCGAGCGGATGATGAAACCTTACGCGGTCATGAATGCGGCGCTCGGCAAGGTGGATCGCGACATTGTTTTCAGTCTTTGCCAATACGGCATGGGCGACGTGTGGCAATGGGGGGCCCAAGTGGGCGGCAATTGCTGGCGCACCACCGGCGATATTATCGACACCTGGAGCAGCATGTCCGGCATTGGGTTTAAGCAAACCGGTCATGAAAAATTTGCCGCGCCGGGGAATTGGAACGACCCGGACATGCTCGTGGTGGGGCGCTTGGGTTGGGGGAAATTGCGGCCGACGCGCCTGACGGGGGATGAGCAATATACGCACATCAGTCTGTGGTGTTTGTTGTCCGCACCATTGCTGATCGGTTGCGATATGTCACAACTGGACGATTTCACGTTCAGCTTATTGAGCAATGACGAAGTGCTCGCGGTGGACCAGGATTCACTCGGCCAACAAGCCGGTTGCGTGGCGATGAATGGCAATGCGCGTGTTTTCGCCAAAGAGCTGGAGGATGGTTCAAAGGCGGTCGGCCTGTTCAATCTGGGTGAAGGAGCTGCCATGGTAAAAGTCAATTGGTCTGATTTGAAGATCACAGGCAAAGCGGTGGTCCGCGATCTTTGGCGGCAGAAGGACCTCGGTCAATTTGACGGTGAATTTCAAGCAACCGTTCCGCGGCATGGCGTCGTGTTGGTGCGAATCGTTACTGCCGACAAAAGATAAAAAAACGCGGAAGGCAACGCTGCCCATCCTCAGATTGCCAGATGGTGCCGTTTCAACGCTGGACTGATTCCTGTTCGTCCGCCGGATGGGATAGATGGGTCGCGGAGTCCACCAACAGCAACTCCGCCTGGTGGGGCGCTTGTCGGACCAACAGCACGGGTTGTCCGTGAAGCGCGGCGAAAAGCTCATCATCGTTAAGCTCTCTTAATTCCTGATTGGATGATTGTATTTGAATGAGGGCCAGGGTGGAACTCGATGAGGTAATGATAGGAACCGATTTGGTATCGCTCGTCACGACCATGGATGGATCCAACGGTTTTGAACTCACAGTATTCAGAGTTATGGCAAGCGACTCGGGCATTTGATTCCGAGGTGCGGGTACCCTCCAAACAAGGAATCCAGCCAGCATGATTAAAGCTGCGGCGAGCACGCCACGATTCCATTGGCGCAGCCGTCGTTTGTGCCGCACCTGTTTGAGTGTGCGGTCAAGCAGGTCGGCCCGGAAAGCTGGAGGCGCTATCTCCTCCAAAAGGTCATCTAAAAGCCGATTCGGATCAGACTCATTTTTCATTTTTTAAGCTCCAAAAGATTGGTTTCCTTCAACTGTTTGCGAATACGCGACAGCCGCGATTCGACTGCTTTCTCTGTGGCGCTCACTGCTCCGGCAATTTCCCTGACTGATTCCCCTTCGAGATATTTTCGTTCCATCAAGTTCCGGTCATCCAGGGGCAACTCATTGAGATGCTTTTCCAGCAACACCATCACGCGGTCCTCCGACTCCTGACTCGCTGAAGCTTTTAATTGTTCGCTCCGGAAGAAACGGTCCAAAAGCGCCAGGTAACGGTTGCGTTTGCGCGTTTCATCCACAATCGAACTCCGGGCCAGCACCGTCAGCCAACTCCAGAATGTTTCTTCGGAAGTAAATGGTTTGATATGCCGGACAATGCGCATGAGCGTCAGTTGCAGGGCATCCCGCGCCGCCGCCTCAGCTCCGCCAGTCAGAACGAGGAGGTAGCGCAAGAGGCGATTGAAATAGAGATCATAAAATTCCCGGTAAGCGGCCTCATCACTTTTAGTCATGCGACTGGTTAACCGGGCGATATCAGGCGGCTTTTGGGAGGCACTTTCCACCTGGAATATTTTCTCGGGCACAGTTTGTGGCTGACGCGGAAAGAACAAACCCGGTTTTGCCAGCGGTGGGTCATGGCTGGGCAGGCTCACGGCTCGGGGTGGGGGCCGGAACTTTTCGGGGGGCTGGTTTGTCGTTGGCGACCTGGGAATTCAATTGTGCCAGCACGGCATCAATCAACATTAATTTTTCGGGCTCCCCCACGGCGATCAGGAGTTTGGTATCCTTATGGAAGCTGATTTTGGGCAGGGACTTCTCGCCCAACATTTTCCAGCCGGTTTCAATGGCGGTGGTGATGTCTTCAATTTTGTAGGTATCGAGGTAAGGAGCCAATTGATAGAAGCGGCATATGGCTTCCGGCGGTTTGGAGGGCGCGGGCGGCAGTGCGGGGTTCTGGCGATAAAAGTACCAGATTGCATCATCGTAAGGCGCACCTTCAGTTCTGAAACCATAGGTACTCGTGCCGATCTGATATCCGGAAGCGGTCTTGTTGTAAACAACGCTTTTTTGACTGGCCATGGTCAAGGCGCCAAACAAATCAGACACGGTAACCGCTCGCATTTTGAGGGCTGGAATCCACGTATCGGCAACATCGTCCGGTATGATTACATTCAGCGGTTTTTGGCTGGCGTGCTCAATGGCTTTGACCAGATTGCCTGGAGTGCCGCCAGGAAAATCCAAGTCAAAAGTGGTTAAGCCTAGCGAGGGTTGGGATTCTGATTTCGTACCCGGCCGGGGCGGAGGGCTGGGCTTGGGTGCGGGCTCATCGGCCCGGAGAAAACCGGGCATTAACAGAGATCCCTATAACAATATCGCAATTATTTTTTTCATAAGTTTTGACTAAATTTCGGTCTTCATAAAGAGACACGCCTGTCACCGCCAAATCCTGCGAAAAATCATGCAATTCAAAAGAGCTTGCACATGCGACCCCTCGCGTTCGCATTGTAACGGAAGCAGCCCAGCCGGTAACTATTGGAGTACTGGATTGGCTGCCCTGCCGCGTTATTGCTTCCGTCCTCTGGAATCTGCTGCTGCTATCATGGCCCAAATAAGCGGCCGAACCGTCTCGGAAGCACTCTTCAGCCGCTGGGACAATCGCTGCATATCCACCATAGTCATGTGCTGCCACTGTGGTTGGAGGTCGCCATCGCGCGCCACCTCCTCCAGAAAGAGACCGTAGTGTCGACCTTTCTCATCGCCGAGGTATGTCCAGCTACCGTTAGCGACTGCGGCTGCGCTCTCAAAGTCAGCGCGATACTCGGTTGCAACCTGCGCCAACTGCTGTACTGCGTCGGAAGCAACGCCGCGAACCTGTGCGAGCGTGAGCAATGCCTGGCAAATATCCGGCAACTCTCGCTTGCTCATCATGAGTCGCGCGATGCCCTGGTCACCGAGCCGTGTGCTTAACAACTGGTCGCCTGCTGAGAGCAACAGATGCCGCAAACTGCCTCGTAATGCCGCAATGCGTCCGATCTCCAGCAGAAAATCTTTTTTTAAGTATTCGAGATCGCTCATGATAAGGGATATCCAGAGCAGCTTAACGAAAAAGTCCAGCGACGCGAGGCCAAAAAATCGTGAATTGGTAAGGAGAGATTGAGTGTTGGCTGGTTTGGAGCCAGACAAAGGTGGGACGTGGTAGGAACTTGAAGGCGCACGATTTGCGCCGGCTTTATTTTAACTTAGGACTGGCATTAGAATTGTTTCCAAATCGTGCGTCGCGGGAATCTTTTTGCGGAGATACTTTTGAGCCGGGGAGGGATTTCTGAAGCGTTCAAGCTCGTGGCGGAGTTGGGCTTTGCCGCGGGCGAGCCGCGACATTACGGTGCCGATGGGGAGTTCCAAGGTTTGGGCGATCTCCTTGTAAGGCATGTCTTCCAAATAAAAGAGGACCAGGGGCACGCGGAAGGAATCGTCCAAAGATTGCAAGGCGGCCACGACGGAGGCGGAATCCATCCGGGCAACGTGGTCGGCAGTAATTTTTGGCAGTTCGTCAGCAACCTGATCCAACTCGAACTTGGGGAAGCGGGTTTCGTGACGACGCTTCTGGAGGAACTCGCGCATCAAGGTGGTAAACAGCCAGGTTTTGGCCTTTGCAGCATCACGCAACTGGTGGATTTTGAGTTGGGCGATGTAGAAGGTTTGCTGGGTCAGATCGGCGGCGTCGGTTGCGTTACCGCTCAGGCTGAACCCGAACCGGTAAAGCGCCTGGTAATATTCCGCCACCAGGGTTTCCAAATAGCCGGGTTCAGTGGTAGTGCTCATGGGATAAACAACTTAACGGTTGCAGGCGCCTACGTGGGTGGTGGCGCAGACTGTTCCGGTTGCAGAGGCGAAACGGGAGCCGATAAAGGGAATTTGTTCGCGACGGAAGAACAACACCAGAGCGCTGCAACCGAAAACAGTGACCGCCAGCGCGAAGAGCAATCCGCCATCGTTTTGCACGATGATTCCGAGTTTCGTCAGATGGCTAAAGATTGCGCCACTCATGACACCCAAGGAAAGTAGCGCGCCCCAGGTCACGGTTCCGGGAATCAGGAGCAAGGCGGAAGCGATTAGTTCCATGACGCCGGAGCCAATGCGCCCCCACGGTTCTACGCCGAGGGTTCGGAAGATGTAAACGGATTCTTCCGCGCCGGTGAATTTGAAGAACAAGGTTTGCAGCAGGATGGCTGCGGCGATTATTTGTAGAATCCAGGAGATGGTGGAGTGAGTTTTGCAGGTTGTCATAATTGTTTTCCAGAGGGGGATGTTATTCGTTGGAAATTTTCTTCCAATTTGTGTCCGCCTTGGTCATCTGGGCGGTTTCGTCCTTGTTCCAGTCGTTAATGGCGTTGCCGAAGAAACCGTTGAAGAAGAGGAAGAGTCGTCCGTTGGTGACTTTAAAATTGGTCGGGTCGATTTCCACTTTTTTGCCTTTGGCCATGGCGGTGGCGCACCAACCGCCGTAGGTGGGCAGATATTTCTCGGGATTGGCGGCGAACAACCGCCGGTTTTGTTCGCTGGCAAACTGATAAGTGACGCCGCGGTATTGCGAGGTGATTTCCTTGACGCCGGGCAATGCCTTTTTGGATTCGAGATAGCCGACCGGATCGTAGCCGGCGAGGGCGACTTTGTCCGCGGGGAGATTGTATTGATCCAGCGCGGTGGCGGCGGACAACTCGTTGATTTTGGCCGCGAATTTTTCAAATGAGTAACGATCCGTATTATTTTTCCCGACATAACGGAATACTTCCCTACCGGTGGGATCCAGCAACACGAGTGCGGGAAAGTGAACCGTCTGACCGTGAAACTTGTACCCATCGGGAATTGCGAATTCGGCCGCCAGCTTTGCCTCCGGGTCACGATAAATAATCGGCGCGTCCGGGCCTTTTACATTCAGGCTTTTGTTCCAGTCCTTGATTTCCTCATCCGTATCCGGTTTCAGGAAAATATGCACGACGCCGGCCACCGTCGGAGCTTTCATGGCATAATCGCGTGAATGCTTCATGCAATAAGGACATTCTGTTTTGAGCAGAAAATGAAGCGCGACATAGTGACCTTTGGCCCCGGAAAGTTTAAAAGTGTTTGTGTCGTTGACCGCCGACACGCTGAAGTCAGCGGGTGCGGCGGACACCGGTGCAATTCCCAGCAGCAAACTGAGAGCCATCAAGGCAGGCACTCGGACGAAGAGGTTCGATTTTTGGGGAAGAGTCATTTTATTCATTTGCATGCTGCTGTTAATAATTTTTGTTAACCGGCTGGGGCCTGAACCGATTTGCGACTGAGCGTCAGACAGCCCGTGCCTAATGGTTGGTCGTGGGAACCGCTGGAACCTTACACTGAAGCTGAAGAATTATTTCGGTCCCGCTGTTAGGGAGCGTTTGATGCGCTCACGGGCTTCCGGCGTGAGCATGGGGGCGAGTGGCCATGGGGCTGATCAGGGTTTTCGCGGATGGAATGACGAAGGAATTTCAAATGGCGGCCGTAGCGGCTGCACCAGCGGCAGAGGAAGAGATGGAGACGCAAGCCGAGCCGTTTCCGCCAGGAGAGCGGGGCATCCAGGGCTTGAGACTGCAAGCGCACGGCTTTCTTGCAAGTCGGCGATAAATCGCTCACAAACTCCGCCACCGATTTAAACAGTTTCTTCAAAACGGTATTTATTCTGACTTCCAAAGATTACCAATGGTTAGTCGGGACGGCGAAGGAAACCTTACAAGTTTGTAATGTCCTGGCAAGTGTCTGTGTAAAAGCAGCTTGTGTATCAATCCGGGTTTTCAGGATGTGCCGAGTGCGTCGTTGAATTGGCATTTGATCCATTTCCAGTTCGTAACGAGGAAATAGTCGAGAAGCAGGTCAGCCTTTTAGATTGAGGCGGTGGACGGAAGCCTTCATGGCGCAGCAGGGAGCGCCGGCTTGGTAACGCATTGTGGCTTGAGAGGAATTGACGACAGCTTCCGTGTAGCTGACGGTGGCGGCATCGTTCCGGTGCATGCAAATGGAGTAGGGACCGCGGTCGGACTTGTGCGAACGATGCAGGCGGCGAAGCCAGGCCAGACTGCCGTGTGAATGTTGCCGCAGAGCGGTGGTGAAGACTTTGCCGCGTGTTTGTTGTGCGCCGGGTTCGTCGAAACCGGAGGAGATCCAAATATTGGTTTTCCAAGGATGCTCACGCCGACCCAGTTGCTCAAGGTTCCAACGCCACTCAATGACCTTCTGCGGACCGGGGAAAATGCCGATCACTCGAAAGGGATTAACGCGCGCGAGTGGAAGGCTGGCGATAATTTGGTCCACGACGCCGAGGGTGTCCGCCTCAAGCGCGGATTTTGCAACCATGCCCCGGCTGATGGTTTCGTCGGCAACGTGTTTTGGCACCGAATACCAATTGATTAACGCGAGACAGACACCGGCGTCATTCAGGCCAATCCAGGTGCCACCGCCGGGTTCCGATGGAAAGAGGACGTTGCGGTTCCCGAGGCGATGCTGTGCGGGTGGCAGCGCCGTCACGCGTGTCAACCGCTCGTCGCGATTCATGGCAATGCCATAGCCACGGCTGCGCGGAATGAAGCTCACAGTGCACATGGGATGATGGGCCTAATCGGCCAGCGGATAAGTTGCCTCCAAGCGTGCGGTTTCGCGCCAAGCTTTCCAGAGCAGGCCAAGCCTGACGGGAGGAGCGCCAAGACGCCGGTTCTCCGCTCCGATGGCAAACGCGAGATGCCATTGTTGAAACAGCGTTCGATAGGCGCGCCAGAGGGAGTTACGGGCGTCGTAAATGCTGGTGGCTTCGGAGGAGGCCCCGTTGAGCTCGATGATTTGGAAGTTGCGGCCTGCACGCAAGTCCTCCGCCGAGGCGTAGCGCAGGTCATAGCGGCCAAAATAAAAACCGTGGATATTTTGTGAGATGGCGTCGATACGCTGTTCCAGTTCGGGGGACCAGAGATGCCAGCCGTCGCGGAAAATGGAGCCTTGCGCGTGGTTGCCCGCTTCCACCAACTTGATTTGCGCGCCCGCAGGCAACACTTCCGAGCGACGGCCTGACAACCGGGCCAGATATTTTCCCGCCATGAAGCGCGCACGGGGATCGCGCCATATCAATTCCTCGATCGTGTGTTCCCCATCGCCGATGATGACCGGGAACAATTTTTCCGTGATGGCGAATATGCGACCTTTGGCCTGGCTGGGAAAGCGATAGTAAAAAATCCCGATCTCAAACGGGCCGGGAGCATAACGCTGAAGAATTACCGGGGCGGACAGCTCCTGGAGATAAGCGGCAGCCTGCTCGGGAGTACGGATTAATTTTACGCCCACGCCGCGCTGGCCGATGTCGGGCTTCAGGATAAAAGGGAAGTCGATGTTATGCCGCGCGCGGAGTTCTGCCAGAAGCTGAACCCGTTCTACGGGAGGGGCGCTTTTGAGCAGGAAGGCATCGGCGGTAAATGCAGGGCAGCGCGCGGTGAGTTCGGCGAGCGTTGCAATTTTCGATTCGCCGACGAAGCCGCCGGAGAAGATGCCGGGGTTGGCCGCCGTGGGCAGCGTGCCGCTGCGATAACGCAGGGCGAGCCAGGCGTAATTGAGGGCGACCGGCGCGTAGAAAAGCCAGGGCGGCCAAAATTCCCAGCGCGTCCAACGGCCCAGCCGGCCATGAAGGCGTTGCCAGAAATTGCGTTGAAACACACGTCCCATAAAACGGATTAAAATGACCAAGACTGCAATCATGAGCAGAATGGCCCAGCCGCTGTGATTGAAACGATGGAGCCAGTTCAGCAGATCCGAACCAAAGATATGGGCCAAAGCAAAGATGGCAATGGTCCAAAATGCCACGGCGGAACCGGTGACGAGCAAAAAGCGTCCGAAAGGCAGGCGGAGAAAACCGGCGGCCAGATAGGTGGGCAACCGGGTGCCGGGGATAAAGCGGCTGCTGACCAGCAGCCAGGTTCCGTTCTGAGAAAACCATTGCTCACTGCGAGCCACAGCGAGCGGATCAAAAAAGCGTTTTGTCCAGGCGCGTTCCAGCAGAGGCCGGCCCACGCCGCGCGCAACGCCATACAGGAGCGCGTCGCCCATCCAGATGCCGAGGAAGCAACCGAGGAAGCCGGCCTTCCAGGTGAGGTTGCCCGCCGCGGCAAGCAGTGCCGCACTGACAGTGGGCACGTCCTCCTGCGCGAACGTGAGCAGCGCGAGAGTCAATGCCTGCATCGCAGGCAGCCAATCATGGAAACCGAGCGGCAGCAATATGGGAACGGAGTTGGCCATGGTGGAACAGGATTGCGGATTATTTCGTGACGGTGACGGCCTGATGCGCGACGGTTGAAGGGGCGACACCAAAATGCGCGGGTAATTTTACGTCCATGAGCCGGGCCATGACGGAGATGAGCGCGTAATGGTGGATTGCGTGAGCAATGCCATACACCAACTCCCGGCCATAACTGGAATGTGTTCGCGGCGAGTCGCAATGTTCATAGCTGACTTCGCAACGGGCGGTTACTGTGCGGACAAGCATCTTTGGATTGAGCTGCTCCAAAAGTTTCCGGATTTCCCGAGTGACATTCAGCGCAAATTCCGGATTTGTTTCAATGTGCACATCCCGGTCGCGATGATCGTAGTCCACTTCATCCTTATCCAAACTCCGCATTAAACTCGTGAAATGGTCCAGGCAATGGCGATAATGGCCGCCAATTGAAGCATTAAAAACCATCGGGTTTTTGCGGGTAAAAATCTCTGATGTTAGCGCTCCCAACAAATCCTCTCCCTGCAGCAGAATTGAAATAGCCGCAGCAAGAATCCGCTGTTCGTTATCGGCCGCGGCCTCTGCTGGAGCTCGATGCCATTTCTGGTTGGGCATTACTTCGTTGATGGTTGCAGTCAGCATAAGGTTCCTCAGGCGGATAAAATATAAATATTTACTGTTAAGTGACTTATGGAAACAAAACGCCTTCAATTTCCTGTCGGCTGGCGTCTGTCATCCTTGGTTTGTCGGAGGGGAAAGGAATACCTTACAGATTTTCTTCATCGCCTCTACCAACTCCGCGCTTCCCCTGCTTCAAGCGTCCGACGATTTGCGCAACCGCAGTTTCATGCGCTCTTTGGCGTCTCCCGATAAAGTTTGGCTGGTAGTGCGTGTTTCATCGAGCCCGTGCGCACGCTGGTGCATCATTCGCAACTGTTGTCCATACCGCTGGCACCAGACGCAAATAAAAAAGTGCACCCGCATCTTCAGCCGCAATTTCCTGGGCAATGTGCCATCCAGGGACCGGGAGGCCAGGCGCGACATTTCATCGCAATGCGGTGTATGATTCCATACCCAAATCACGAATCGCATTTTGATGGCGGCGACGATCTTCATTCGCTCAAATCAAATTCACGCTTGTTTACCCACCCAATTTGTTTCCAGGCAACGTCGCAAGGCCATGCGCGCGCGATGCAGCATGACCCACACATTGCTTTCCGAAATGTTCAACAACTCGCAAATCTCCCTGGTTTCCACTCCGTCCAATTCACGCAGCATAAAAACCCGCGCCACATTTCGGGGCAGCTTTTCCGCGCAATCGTTGAAGACGTTCATGAACATTTTGCCGTCCAATCCCGCGCCCGGCTCCGGCGACCACTGCACCGGACCCAATTCGTGAATCCAACCGCCTTGGAACGCACCTTCCTGGATGAAACGATAGCTTTCCTCCTCCGCGTAAAAGCTCATGTCCGTGAAAGAAGTCTCGCGGCTCGCCTTGCGAAAATAATCGACGATTTTGTTCTTGAGGATGCCGACGAGCCAGCTTCGTTCCGCGCTGCGACCGGCGAAACTGCTGCCGCCCTTGAGCGCCGCCAGGAAAGTCTCCTGCACCATGTCCTCCGCCCGGGAAGCATCACGCAGCCGCGTGAGGGCGAATTTGAAGAGATAATCGCCGTATTCCTCCACCCACCGTTCCGGATCCGAGGACGCAATGTCAGCAGCCGGGCGTTCTATGGCCGGCTCCACCGAGGGCATGGCACTGGGCGTTTTCTCAGAGTCCATGGACGAGATATTATCGCAACCAGGAGTTATGCTAAAGTCCAATGTTAATGTAGTTATGGGAAGTTGATGCCCAGTCTCACTTCCAGTGGCGATTTTACCTGCGATGCTCCTTTCAAGCCAAGGCAGGTTAAAATCTCCTTTTGCAATCCTGCCGGTATGGGTATTTGCCGGAGTTTGAAGTGAAGGACAGCATCGATTTGTTGCTGTTCCTGAATCGAATTTTGGAGCAACGAGTCGTGCTGAATCCCGGACGGAGCATCCCGGAACAGCACGTCATGGGGATCGGCTTCGTTCAGGCGGTAAGCCGATGAGATAAGCTTCATTTGGTCACGATTCATGCCGGGGCAGCGCCGGAGTTGTATCAGGAATGCGCTGTTCCAGGAGGAGGATGCATGGCCAAGGGATTTATTCCCGCAATTTGCTTTCCATCTCCGTTGGCGAGGCATAACTTTAAGGCAGGTTGCGGGCCGGACATTTGAGAATAACCGGTGAGAATGTGTCATGGGAACGCATCCGAGAGCGATGCAATGATGAATGCCAGGTTCAATGCAATCCGTTGGCTGACAGTGGTAGTCATGGGTGTTACGTTGGGTCTGCTGTATGTCTCCTGGCGGGTGTCACTGATTCATCCCGGCGTGGGGGAAGGCAGGCGGTCTGCGGCCCAGCAGTTTTCCATGGCGCCGGTAAAATTGAGCGAGGCGAGCGTCCGGAAGGAGCTGATTCAAGTCATTGAATCCCAATTATCCGCATTTCGTAAAAACGATTACCCCAAGGCCTATCATTACGCGGCAGCGAGCGTGCAGGAACAAATGCCCTTGCCGGCCTTTGAGCGGATGGTGCGGACCGGCTTTCCGGTGATTGCACGTTCCAGTTCAGCGGAGTTTGGGGTGACGGTGGACAATGGCGAGGAAGCGCTGGTGAACGTGGGGATCATCAGTGAGGCGGGGAAAACGATCCGCTATCAATATTTTCTGAAACACGAACGCGCCGGTTGGAAAATTAACGGTGTCACACGCATTCGGTTTGAAGGCACGAACGTCTGACCGCTCGACGGAAGCCCGGAGGAGTCAGGAATTGTTGTCGTTGCCGCTATTGTCCGCAGATTCCTTTTCCGGCGGCTCTTCTTCGGATGGCGTGCTTGAGGTGACTGAGCCCAAAGGACCCAGCCGGGCGCGATTCACAGCCCCGCGTTGTTCCAGTTGCATCTCGGCTTCCAGTGAAAAGCGGGTCCAAGGAATGGCATTGAGCCGCCCGCGCTGGATCGGTTTTCCGGTCATTTCGCAAATGCCATAGGCGCCGGATTCGATTCGCCGGATGGCCTGGTCGATCTCGTAGAGCGCGTTTTGGTCGGAGGAGAGCATGGAGAGGGCAAAATCCCGGTCATAGCTGTCGGTGCCGGCATCGGCCATGTGTTCGCTGAAGCTGGGCTGTTCCTCGTGTGCCTCCTGGGCGAGCGTGCCCTGTTGTCTGAGAAAATGATTGCGCAACTCCTGCAAATGGCGGTAGTTCGATTCCCATTTGGGATTGATTTTGACCCGTCTGCGCGGCGCACTGACCACGTCGCGGGTGGTGGCCTTGGGGCGCACCTGACTGGGGCGGGCGTGTGTGGCTGGCGTTTTATGGACTTTCTTTGCCATCAAACAAACTTCGCCAAAGAAAAGGAAAAGCAACTGGGGGACGAGCCCCATTTTGGCGGATATTGGGATTGAGAGAGGAGGTTTTCGGTTGGGCAGGGGAGGCGTGGGCAACTTTGAACTTTGAACTT
The DNA here is from genome assembly GCA_028293325.1 of Pedosphaera sp. Lineage (GTDB taxonomy): Bacteria > Verrucomicrobiota > Verrucomicrobiia > Limisphaerales > Pedosphaeraceae > JAQGOT01. Next base: position 13,756 of record JAQGPA010000189.1, read on the forward strand.
TGCCGCTTGAACTGTTATTCCTTGGCGCATGGAAAAACCTGACCAACTCCGTGAATTGTTCCGCATGCAGCAGGCGCTGAACCAGCGCATCGGCGTCAACACCGACAGCATGACCGAAGAGGAAAAGACCAAGTGGATCCTCAATTACTGCCGGGCGATGTCCCAGGAGATGGCGGAGTTGACCGACAGCGTGCCTTGGAAATGGTGGGCCAAATACCAGAAGTTTGACGAACAAAACGCCCGCGTCGAAGTGGTGGACCTTTTCCATTTTTTAATCAGCATGGCGCAGGTCCTGGGTATGAGCGCGGACGATGTCTTTAATGCATACGTCAAAAAGAACGAGGTCAATTTCAAGCGTCAGGATTCAGGTTACACACAGAAGGATCATGACGATTCCAAGCATATCTAAGCTGTAAACCTTCTGCCAAGCTGGACAAGTCCATGTCGTCGCCTAGTATTACTTCATAATAAGTCGAAAAATGTGCCTGATTGACCAATGAAAAAGACCTCTGCTGTCCCCTCCGTCCGCTCGCAACCGGCGCCTGCCCGCTGGAACAAGGAAATTGAGCGAATGCTCATCAGCGACCGGCAACTGGCGCGGCGGATCAAGGAATTGTCGGTGGAAATCGAGCGTGATTTCAAGGGGCGCGAGATGGTGGTGGTTTCACTGCTGAATGGCACGGTGCTGTTCCTGGCAGATTTAATCCGATATTTGTCGTTGCCGTTGCGGCTCGATTTTATTGGGGTCTCCAGCTATGGTCAGGGCACCGAATCCGGTGAGCTGGTATTTACCAAGGAACTGCGGCTCGATGTGCGCGGCCGCGACGTGCTGCTGGTGGACGATATTTTGGATACGGGCCGAACGATTCACCGGGTGCTGGCCAAACTGCGGGCGCTCAAGCCGCGGCGCATAAAAACCTGCGTGCTGCTCGATAAAAAAGCACGACGGGTGGAAAAGGTGGAAGCGGATTATGTTGGCTTTAACATTCCCGACTTCTTCGTGGTGGGGTACGGCCTTGATTTTGCCGAGCGTTATCGCAATCTCCCGTTTGTGGGGGTTTTGCAGCCGCAGGTTTACAAGCGCAACGCCGGGAAAGCCGCCAAATCACCGTATCGAACGAAGCTCAAATAGCGCCGAACATGCGCGTTGCCGTCCATTTTTATTCCTACCTTAAGGAAACCACCGGCTGCACTGAGACCGTGGAAACGTTGGCGGCCGGCGGCACGATTGACGATTTGATCAAGCAACTCATTGAGCGCTTTCCGAAATTGGGCGCGATGCAAAATTCCACCCTGATTGCGGTCGGTGTGGAATACCAGGGAAAAAATTACGTGCTGAAAGAGGGGGAAGAGGTTTCGCTTTTTCCACCCGTGCAGGGAGGTTAAGAGGATGAAACGGCAACTTACCATCACTGCGGAGCCGATTAATGAGCCGGCGTTGATGGTGCAACGAGCGATGTCGGACGGCATGGGGGCGGTGGTTTATTTTGCCGGCGTGGTGCGCGGAACGGAGGGGGACGCGGCCATAAAGGCCATTGAGTACGAAGCGTTCCAAAAGATGGCGGAACACCAATTTGGCCTGCTCTTTAATGAAATGGAAAAGCGCTGGCCCGTTGAATCCATCCGCGTGGTGCATCGGGTGGGAGTGGTGAAGGTCAATGAGCCATCCCTGTGGGTGGAAGTGGTTGCGCCGCATCGGGGCGAAGCTTTTGAGGCTTGCCAGTGGCTGATTGACGAGATGAAGCGGGTGGTTCCGATCTGGAAAAAGCCGCTGGCATAGGTTCTGACCGGCCATCACATCTTGACCCCGTCGGGCTTTAAGCCTAAAAAGGAGAAACTATGCAAAGGTTTTTGTGGGATTCGATAAAGCAGCCGGTGCGGGTCGCGCTGCTGTGTGTTGCGGGGCTCGTGGTCTCACTCCAGCCAGCCTTTGCGGAATTCAAAGTGGGCTTGGTGTTGGATCGGGGAGGCAAGGATGACAAATCCTTCAATTCCTCGGCTTATGAAGGCGCCACCGAAGCCAAGAAGAAGCTGGGGATTTTTCTAAAATACGTCGAGGCAACGGATGACAATGCCTACGAATCACAGTTGCGGGCTTTTGCCCAAAGAGATTTCGATTTGATTATCGGCATTGGTTTTGCGCAAAAGGAAGCGATCAAGAAAATCGCCGCGCAATTTCCGCAGAAGCATTTTGCGATTGTGGACGCGCAAGTGGACGCTCCCAACGTGCGATCCCTGATGTTTGAGGAGCATGAAGGGGCGTATTTGATTGGCGCGATTGCGGCCATGACCAGCAAAACCGGAAAAATTGGATTTGTCGGCGGCATGGACATTCCGCTCATTCGCCGGTTTGCGATGGGTTACGAAGCAGGCGCAAAAAAGATCAACCCCCAGGTGACGATAGTGGCCAATTATGTGGGAGTGACGAGCGAGGCGTGGAACAATCCACCTAAGGGAAAGGAACTGGCCATGACGCAATATGATGGCGGGGTGGACGTGATTTTTGCTGCCGCCGGCGCCTCGGGACTGGGCGTGTTTGATGCGGCCGAGGAAAGAAAGAAATTCGCCATTGGCGTGGATGCCAATCAGGATTGGACCAAACCGGGTTTGATTTTGACGAGCATGCTCAAGCGGGTGGACGAGGCGGTCCGGTCCACGATTGAGGAGGCGCAGGCAGCCAAATTCACCGGGGGCGTAAAACGTTTTGGGCTGGCCAACAAAGGCATCGATTATTCCTTTGATCAATATAATGCCAGTGTTTTGACCGAAGCGGTTCGCAAGCGCGCCGATGAACTTAAAGCGGAGATCATCGCCGGTACAATAACCGTTCCGGATTACTACAAAAAGCAATAATGGCGGAGGGCTTCACCGCAGCAGTCGAGTTACGCGAGCTGAGCAGGCGTTGCGGAAATGTGGCGGCCAATGCGGGGATAAATCTTCGGGTTGAACCGGGCACCATCCATGGTGTGATTGGCGAAAATGGCGCGGGTAAGTCCACGGCCATGAAGATCCTATACGGTGTCATGCAGCCGGATTCGGGGGATATTTTCATTGATGGCAAGAAGTGCGTATGGACTTCGCCCACGGATGCCATCGCCATGGGGGTGGGAATGGTCCATCAACACTTCATGCTCGCCGGTCCCTACTCCGCACTGGATAATATTCTGCTCGGGGCAGAGCCGCGCCGGTGGGGAATGATTGATCGCAAGCGGGCCCGGGCGCGATTGGAGGCGCTGGCCAGCCAGTACGGGTTGCCGGTGGACTGGGATCGACCGATCGAAGAATTGCCCGTGGGCATTCAGCAGCGCATTGAGATTCTGAAACTGCTTTATCGCGAGGCCAGAATTCTCATTTTGGATGAACCCACCGCGGTATTGACACCGCAGGAAACGAATGATCTTTTCTGCAACTTGAAGAAACTCCGCAGTGAGGGCAAGACCATCCTGCTCATCACCCATAAGCTCAGGGAGGTGATGGCGTTTACTGACCGCGTCACCGTCTTCCGCGCCGGCAAGGTAACCGGTGAAGTTCAGACCGCACAAACCACTCCCCAGGAACTCGCGAGTTTGATGGTGGGGCGGAAAGTGGTGCTGAATATTAATGTTTCGCCCGCGAGCCCGCGGCCCGAGCCGGCGATTGAGATCGCGGGCTTGAGCCTGGCCGGCGAGGGTGCGGGCAGCCGGCATTCGCTTTCAAATGTGAGCTTGCGGGTGAACCGTGGTGAAATTGTGGGTATTGCGGGAGTGGAAGGCAACGGCCAATCCGAGTTGTTGCAAGCGATGCTGCATCCGCGCGATGCCCGATGTCGAACCTCGGGCACAGTTCAATTTCTCAACGAGGACGTGACAGCCTGGGAGGCTCTGAAAATTCGAGACTTGGGCGTGGCGGTCATTCCGCAGGATCGTCAGCATGAGGGACTGTTGCTGGAGCGACCGGTCAGCGAGAGTTTTCTGTTGGGGTTGCAAAGAAATCCGGCTTTCAGCCGTTGGGGTTTGCTGAATTCCGGGAACTGGCAGGCAGCCGCCACACGGGCCATGAAGGAATATGATGTGCGCCCGGGAGATTTGACGATGCCAGCGGGGAGACTCTCCGGTGGGAATCAGCAAAAACTGATTGTGGCGCGCGAATTTCAGAGGCAGCCGCGGGTATTGATCGCCGCGCAGCCAACGCGCGGAGTGGATGTGGGGGCGATTGAGTTTATTCATGAGCGCATCGTCCGGGCGCGGGATGAAGGAGCGGGAGTGCTGCTCGTTTCCTTTGAGCTGGATGAGATTTTGGCTTTATCAGATCGCATCCTCGTGATGTACGAAGGGCGGATCGTGGCGGAATTCAACCGCGGCGGAGTTTCCGAGCGCGAGTTGGGATTAAAGATGGCCGGGTCATGAGAAAGATTCTTCAACCCATCTTGGCGGTGGTTTTGGGCCTGACGTTGGGGCTGGGCGTGACCTGGATAGCGGGCGAGAGCCCGTGGCATGTGCTAAGAATTTTGGGGCGCGGCGCATTTGGGTCCAGCTATGATTTTGGGATGACTTTGTTTTATGCCACGCCGTTGATTTTCACCGGACTTTCCGTGGCGGTGGCCTTTCACGCCGGACTTTTCAATATCGGCGCGGAGGGGCAACTCACTTTAGGCGCTCTGGCAGCGGCGGCGGTAGGCGCGCTCTGGCCCGGGTTGCCTGCGCCACTGGCTCCAGTGCTGGCCGGAGTGGCGGCGATTGTTGCCGGAACCTGTTGGGGAGCGATTCCCGGCTGGCTCCGCGCCCGACGCGGCAGCCATGAGGTCATCAACACCATCATGCTCAACTTTGTGGCGGCGGGCCTGGCGAGTTATGTGGCTCTTTATCTGTTAAAAAATCCGGATTCGCAAAATCCTGAAACCAGGCCGATGGGAGCGGGATATCTCATTCATCAATTTGGGTTTTTTGGCGGGGCGCCGGTGAGCGCGGCGCTGCCGCTGGCCGTGGGGACTGCGTTTCTCATTTGGATGTTGCTTTGGAAAACGGCCCTCGGTTTTGAAATTCGCGCCGTGGGACAGAGTGAATCGGCCGCGCGGGTGGCGGGAATCGATACCGGGAAGATCAGGATTCTGGCCATGGCAATTGCAGGCGGCTTGGCGGGGTTGGTGGGGATTGGCGAAGTGCTGGGAAACGCGGGAAAATTCAGATTGGGATTTTCGCCCGACTACGGATTTCTGGGCATCGCCGTGGCGCTGCTGGGACGGAACCAGCCGCTGGGGGTTGTGGCGGCGGCATTATTGTTTGGAGCGTTGCATAAAGGGACGGCGGATTTGGACATGGAGACCGAACATGTCACCCGCGAGTTATCACTAGTGCTGCAGGCGCTGATTATTTTGTCCGTTTCCGCGGAGGGACTTTGGAGTTGGATGAAAAAGCGAGGTCAAACATGATGATGCAAATTTTCGCCTCGACACTGCGCGTTTCGACGCCACTGATTTTTGCCGCGCTCGGCGGCATGTTCAGCGAGCGGGCGGGGGTGGTCAATATAGCATTGGAGGGAATCATGCTGATCGGGGCATTTGGCGCGGCGGTGGGAACGCTGGTCACACATTCGCCGTGGCTGGGGGCGGGCTGCGGCATCGGCGCCGGCGTGATGCTGGCGGCCATTTACGGGCTGTTTGTGATTCGCCTGCGCGCCAATCAAATTGTGGCCGGCATGGCCATTAATATGTTGGCGATGGGATTGACGCCTTTTCTGTGCAAAACACTTTATGACGTAACCGGCTCAACTCCGGCGGTGCCTATCAGCGAACGGTTTCAATCGGCACCGCTTTACCTGAGTTGGGGTTTGGTGCTGGTCTGTTGGTTTTGGATGAAGTACACGCCGGCGGGACTGTGGGTGAGCTTCGCCGGTGAACATCCCGAGGCGCTGGACGCGGCAGGTGTGCGCGTCAATCGCGTGCGCTGGGCAGCGGTTTTATTGAGCGGCGTGCTGGCCGGGATGGGTGGCGCTTCGCTTTCCATTTTCCTATCCTCTTCATTTTCCAGGAATATGACAGCGGGACGCGGCTTCATTGCCTTGGCGGCGCTTATCTTTGGAAAATGGAAACCGGTGCCAACGGCCATTGCGTGTCTGCTTTTTGGTTTTACCGAGGCGGTGCAAATTCGACTGCAAGGGGTGATCCTTTGGGGCACGGAACCAATCCCGGTACAGTTTATCCAAATTCTGCCATATATAGTGACGGTCCTGGTGCTGGCCGGATTTGTGGGCCACTCCCGCGCGCCCAAGGCGCTGGGCGAGCCGTTTCGCCGGGGTTAAATAACCGGTCAAGCTGGAATTTCTCACAGCAAAGTTCACATTTGCTGACACAGCTTGCGCTAAAGCACAGGTTCCATTAATTTCTCCGCTTTGATGCCTTCGGGTGGGCCCGAAGGTTGGTTTTAACGCGTTTATTAAAATGTCCGACACTTATATTCAGAATCTGTTTGCCGAACGTATCGGCGGTCGCCAGTACGGGAAATCCACCGCCATCTATAAATTTGAAAAGATTAAACGCGCCAAACGCGCGGCGCTGCTGGCAAATCCCGGCGCGGAGATCATCGACATGGGAGTGGGTGAGCCGGACGAAATGGCGTTTCCTGAGGTGGTGGCAAAGTTGCACGAAGAAGCGCGGAAGCCAGAAAATCGCGGCTATGCCGACAACGGCGATGGCGCGTTGAAACAAGCGGCGGCGATTTATTTGGAGCGGGTTTGCGGGGTCAAGGGCATCAATCCCGAAACCGAAGTCATGCATTCCATCGGCAGCAAGGCGGCGCTGTCCATTTTGCCGGCGGCGTTAATTAATCCCGGTGATTATGTGCTCATGACGACGCCGGGCTATCCGGTTTTTGGCACACATGCCAAATATTATGGCGGCTTGGTGCATAATTTGCCGCTGACCGAAGCTAATCATTTTTTACCGGATCTTGACAGCATTCCGCAGGAGGTTCTCAGCAAGGCAAAAGTGTTGGTGTTGAATTATCCCAACAATCCGACGGGCGCGAGCGCCACACCGGCTTTTTTCGCCAAGGTCGTTGAATTTGCCCGGCGGAATAATTTGGTGGTCCTTCATGACGCGGCGTACGCGGCATTGGTGTTTGACGGGAAGCCGTTGAGCTTTTTGGCCACACCCGGCGCGAAGGAAGTGGGCATTGAACTGCATTCCACGAGCAAGACATTTAACATGACCGGTTGGCGCTGTGGCTTTGTAGCCGGCAACGAGCTGCTGGTGAAGGCGTATGGCGATGTGAAGGACAATACGGATTCGGGCCAGTTCCTGGCCATTCAGCATGCGGGGGCATACTGTTTTGAGCATCCCGAGATCACGGAAAAGATTGCCGCCAAATATTCGCGGCGGATGGATGCGTTGGTGAAGGTGCTGGGCAACGCGGGTTTCAGCGCCCGGAAGCCAAAAGGTTCCTTCTTTCTTTATGTGAAAGCACCGCGCGTCGCAACCAAACCGGACGGCGCCCGCGTGGAATTCAAAAATGCGGAGGAAGTTTCGCAGTGGCTGATCACGGAGAAGCTGATATCCACCGTGCCGTGGGATGATGCTTGCGCTTATTTGCGGTTCAGCGTAACGTTTGCGGCGAAAGACCCCGCTGATGAACAACGCGTGCTGGCCGAAGTTGCCAGCCGCCTGGGCGGAGTCCGGTTTGACTTTTGAAGGCAGCGGAACGCACCCTAACACGGTGGCCGGGAACTGTGGGAAATGTCACCATGACACACCAACCCAACGCGGTTACGCAGAAGCATATTCTGGTGGTGGATGACAATGTGGAGCTGGCGCAGACCTATAAGGAACTGTTTGAAGCCCACGATTACCAGGCGTCCATTGCCGCCAACGGTGTCCTCGCCCTCAAGCTGCTCTTGAACGCGGAGTTTGATGCCATTCTCTGCGACTTAAGCATGCCGCAACTGGAAGGGGACATGTTTTATCTCACCGTGGAGCGCGTCCGGCCGCAACTGGCCAGGCGGTTTGTTTTCGTCACCGGCAACGCGGGCAACCCGAAGTACGAGGCATTTCTCGAGAATGTGGAATGCCCGGTGCTTTACAAACCGGTGTCCATCGATAAGTTGTTGGAGGCTTTACGCGGGGTATTTCCCCAGCCAGCCTAAAAAGGAGAGTCATGACATTACAGAAAGTTCATCAAGCCAGCAGTGTCGATTCGTGCCGCGGCGGGAATTACATGAACAAACCACCGGTGGGAGCGTCAAATCCGTGAGGATTTTGCAGGAATCGGTTAAAGTCGTGAACAAAACAGAAACTGAACATCATTCCGCGCCCTTCGGCTTGCGTACGGTGGCGGTCTTTGAATTCGTCAAGGGCCTGCTGGTGTTGCTCGTGGGCGTGGGAGTGCTATCGCTGATCCACCGGGATGTTCAGTTCGAGGCGGAGCGGATTGTGGAGTGGCTGCACTTCAATCCAGCCCGGCATTACCCGGCGGTTTTCATTGAGCTTGCCTCCCGACTGACGGACCAAAGGCTCTGGCTGCTTGCCGGTGGCGCGATGCTCTATGCGATCATCCGATTTGTGGAAACATATGGTTTGTGGCACGCACGGCCTTGGGCGGAATGGTTTGCTGTTATTTCGGCGGGCCTGTATCTGCCCATTGAGGTTGTGCATGCCTATAACAAAAAAAGCCTGATCGGCACGGGCGTGTTTTTGCTCAATCTGGCCATTGTTTTATATCTCGGGCGCCTGCTCCTGCTCAATCATCGAAGGCGGCTGGAGCAGATGCGGCAGAAGCAGGCCGCGGATGCATAACTGCAGAAATTGGAGTGTGAACCAAGGAATTCTGGAGATGTGCCGACGCAAAGTCGAGGTTAAGATTTGAGGTTTTCCCTTACCAGCAAAACCGGCTTGAGCTTGAGGGGCGGGCTTGGCATGTTTGCGGTTTGGGTGGCGCGAGTGGTGAAATGGCAGACACGCCAGACTTAGGATCTGGTCCCGTAAGGGGTGGAGGTTCAAGTCCTCTCTCGCGCACCATTTAATACTCCACCAATTTTTGTCGCATGGCGGCGAAGGCGATTCTGCGGCTTCCTGCGGGGACAGGGCAAAGGAGCGGAGCTTTTCCAAGCATTGAGCAGCACAGGTGATGTTTCCTACACGGCCTCGCGGTAGCAAAACGTCATGAACAGGCCGAGGCCGAGCACCAATGCGGGCCAAATCCAACGGGCGGCCGGTTGCGGGAAGAGGCCGCGCAGGCTCAGCCAGCGCACCGCGCCGGCGAACAGTCCGAACGCGCCAAACACGGCGTGCTGCACGTTGATCAGACGGGTTAAGGGAACGTCAGCGGCGAGCGTGGAATGGGCGTGGCCGAGCAACAGCAGGCTGCCCAACATCATAATCACGGGCAGCGTGTAACCCAGGGGACGCCAGAAGTCCGGGCGGCGGCCATCGCGCCAACCGAGCCACGCGAGTAGCAGGATCATGCCTGCGCCCAATTGATGCTCGAAGAGTTGTGGATCACCGAGTGCGCGCCAGAGCGAAACGCGGCGCAGCCACCAGATCTCGGGATCGCTCGCGACAGCGATAAACGCCGCGAACGGCACGAGCAGCCAAGGCCAGATTCGCCCGGACCAAAGACCCGTTCGCCCGCCTGCGCCCTGCGCGAGCCAGCAAAGGCCGAGCAAACAAACCATCAGGCCCGAACAATGATGTGTGAATTCCGCGTAGTGAAGGTCGGCCAGCGTGCGCGTCGGGGCGCCGTAGAATCCCGCCGGATTGGGAATATCCATGGCCGGAACGCGCGGGGATGTCAACGCGCGCTGCTGTGGTTCCGTCAACTTCAACGACTGGTTCCCGCCTGGCGGCGAGACTGAAGCAAGAATTCCCGCCACGGCCAACACGAGCAAGCCCGCCGTTACTTCCAGTTCCAGCATCCGACCAAACCGCTGCAGAATCGGGCCTTTCGGAATCTCGTTGTGTGAATCACGAAGTGATAGCAGACCCGGGCGAATGATCCAGTGATTCACCAGTCCCGCAAAGAACGCGGGAATCAACAAGGTCAGTTTTACGAGCAGCGTCAGTCCGTAAGCGGAGGTAAACAGCGCGTCCGGGCCGCCCACGAAACGGCAGGCGGCGATCACGCCCGAGAGCAACAGCGACGAAACCGCGACGAGCGCGACCGGCGAAAACCGCCGGACGATTTTGGCCAGCACGGCCAGATTGTAGCGGTCGGTGGCGCGCTGGATTTGCCCACGCAGGGCGAGCAGATGGAACAGCACCCCGAGCCAGACGGAGACGGCGCAAAGGTGCATGATTTGCACGAGGATGGCGGTGCGGCGATTGAACGGTTGCGCGGCGGCGTGACTGACGAGGGCGGTCAGGATGATTGCGGTGACGGCCAGAATGCCGATGGCCCACCAACTGCCGCGCCGCGCCGGATGGCGCCAGGCGATTGCGGCGATCACGAGCAACACCCCGGCGCGGGCGAGCGAGAACTGGCCGACATGTGTCCGGGTTGCAAACCGGAAGACTTCGGACAAGGGCATTCCGACAAATACGGTTTGGCCGCGCCCTTCGGCCACTTGCACGAACAGATCGAGCAACGTGGCCAGCGCCGTCACTGCGGCGCCGCAAACAACCCAGCGTGCGGCGCTTTGTCGCATCGCCCGGGCAAAGTCAGGGCCTTCAGGCAGAGGCCGGCCCGCCGACTTCATCGCGGGTTCGAGCAGGCCGAGCACAAGCAAGGGGCCGCTGGTCACCAGAATCAGCCCCCACAAAGCAATCGCGTGAAGCAGTGAGTGTTCCATGCCTCCAAATTTCAGTGGGGTTCACCGGGCTAACTGCTGAGCTTGCGGCCATCGATCACGCGAAAGTTGAATTGTCCCGGCGCGCTATGGCCATCCCGTGATAGCACGCGCCACTCCACGGCGTAAATGCCCTGTGGCAACGGGGCGACGGCAATGCGGAGATGCGTGTTATCGCCTGGAACGAGCATCGGCGTTCCGCGCGCGAAGTTGTGCTGCGCGCCGGGGGGCAAATTGACTTCGGTTGCGGAAATGACCATCACTGAGTTAAATCCGTCCTCCAACAATTCATTGAACCAAAGTTCGATTTGGGTGGGGGCGGTCGCCACCACCGCACCCGGCGCCGGGCGCGCCTGAACCAGGCTGGCGTGCGCGAGCGCCAGTTGCGGCCGGGCAATCATAAGCAGCAGGACCGACAGCAGGATGAATGCGGTGCCTTTCCCGGCTCCGGTTTGAAGCGCTGTTTTCATAACCAACCTCCTTATCAGGCAGCCTCGCCCGATTTGGTGGATTGTCAAAGGGGGTTTTTGCGAATTCTAATGCGGCAATGGTTGGTTGCGGCGGTGGCAGCGCATTTCGCCGCCATGGCTGCTTGCATTTATCCACCTTTGTCAGATATCCTCACGCTCTATTTATATTTATGAAAAGAATGAATTGCTTTGTGCGAGGACTGGGTGTGGCGGTGGTCGTTGGGTTGGCGACGCAGGCCATGGCTGAGGGGGCGGCACCGCTGACGGCGTGGATCACACAATTGAAAGGGCAGGCCCGGTATTCCAGCGACGGCAAGACCTGGCTGCCACTCAAGCAGGGGGATGACATCAAAGCGGGTTATCTGATTCAAACGGCGGCGAAGTCCGCGGTGGAGATTCAGTTGGGTGAGCAGGAGGCCAAGTCAGGTGTGATGGCGGCCGGCACCAACGCATTGCATCTGTTTCAGAACTCAGTGTTGAGCGTGGATAAGTTGACGTCGGAGCAGGCGGAGACGAATGGCACGGGGGAGACGATGTTGGATTTGCGCGCCGGACAAATGGCAGGCAATACCAGGCAACTGCCGGCCGGTTATAAGTTTGAGATCAAATTTCCCAGCGGGGTTGCGGGCGTTCGGGGGACAACTTCCTTTGTGATTAATGCCGCCGGCGGGGTGAAGGTACAGTCGGGTGAGGTGGTGGTGGCGAAGGTGGCTGCGGATGGCTCAGTGACTTCGCAAGTAGTGACCGCCAATCATGGCACGAGCCTGGATACAGGACCGTCAACCGGCGCGCCTTAATCGGTTGTCCAAGGGGTTCAAACCGCGGTGCCATTGCGTAAATTTTAAAAGGGAGCTGGGCGGTTGCTTGCGCGACGTCCGCGCTCCAGTTCTCATTGCCCGAGCAGCCGGGTTTTGGCATCCGCCGGCAGATTTGCGTTCGCCAGCCAGGTTTGCGCAGCGGAATGGTCAGCCTTGAGCCACGCCGTCGCTGCATCCTCCAACCGTGGGTTGCGTAGTTCGGGTGAATTAATGGCTTCCGCCCAACTCACGGCAAGCGCCGGGTTTTGCATCGTGTAATAGTTGGCGACCACGTCCATGGCGTTGTCGCGCGCGGTTCCGGATGGCATGGCTTGCGCCCAGGTAATGACGCTCTGCGCGTTGGCGGCCAGCCATTGCGTCGCGACCGCACGAACGTGATCCACGCGCGTTGCCCCCTCCGGTTCAGCCAGCACCCAACGAGCCGCTTCCTCAGGCTGGTTGTCCGCCCAGCGAAGACCCACTTCATGCAAAGCAAGCTGGCGGTCATCCGGCGAGGGAAGGGTCTGCGCCCAATCGAGTGCGTCCGTCACATTATTTTGCGCCAAAGCCGGAGCCACCGCTTTGATGGCGATTGCTTGATCTGCTTCCGGCAAAGTCGGCACAAATTTTCCAGCAGCAATCGCATCTGCCAACAGCCAGTAGGAGAGTGCGCTTTTTAAGGCTTCAGCCCGGACCGGGTTGTCCACCGCCAAAGTCCCGGCCCATTGTGAAGCCGCTGCGGGATCTCCCGTCGCCCAGCCGGAAGCGATGTTCAGCAGAGCGGCATTGCGAGCGGAGTCAGTGCCCAGGCTTTCCGCCCAGTGGATTGCGGCCAGTGGATCGTTGGCCGCCAGATTTTTTGCCAGATGGCTGACGGCCGTGTCCTGATCGGCGCCGCCGGGCATTTGAGCCACGTATTTTCCGGCCGCCAGCGGGTCTTTGGCGCTCCAGACATCGAGCGCGTTGTTGAGCGCCAGTTGTTGCAGTTCCCCGGGTGGCAATGTTTTGATCCAGGCGAGGGCCGATTCTGGTTGCTGGGCGGCCAGCGCGCGCGCCACATCAAGCGCGGCATCTGTTTGCAAACGACCAGCGGCCAGTTCGCCAACCATCTTGCTGGCTGCCTGCGGATCAATGGCGGTCAGTTGTTTCAAGGCACTGGCAAAAGTCCGGTCCAACGCATCTCCAGCAAGGAATTGTTTGGCCAGCTCCAGCGCGTGGCGGGGATCATTTTTTGTCAAAGTGGCGAGGGTCGCCTCCAGGGCAATGGTCCGTTCCGAAGCGTCGTCGAGATGTTCCGCCCAATTAAGAGTGGCAGCCATGTCCTTGTCCGACCAGCTTGCCGCCAATGCGCGCAGTGCGTGCTCGCGGCTCTCGCCGGGCGGCAACAAGTCCAGATAGCTCAAGGCGGTCCCGGGGTCTTGACTGGCGAGCTGGTCAAAGAGCAGGCTGTACATGATCAGGCGCTGCTCGCGGCTTACGGCCATATCGCGCACCAGGGTCAGGGCGCGTTTTGGATCGCTCCGCCCCAAGGCTCCCAGCACCATGCGCATCCCCTCCGTGTATTCGTCAGTTCCTTGAGGCATCTTCCGCACATAGGCCAGCGCTCCCTCGGGGTTTTGCTTGATCCACAATGCCAGCACATTTCCAAAATCAATGGCGCGCTTTCGGGGCTCTTGCTCCCGCAAGGCCTGGTCCAGCGCTGTGCTCATATCAACGAGCGAAGCCGGGTAAGATTCGGGAGCATTGGTCAATGCCGTTGGAGCGGGAGACGGAGCCGGGAGCGGCGCTTGCGCATTTGAGGGTTCGCTCACATGAAAGTTGCCGCTCCGGAAAAAAAGAGCCGCACCCATGGCAACTGCGAGCAGCATGAAAACCACGAAGATTTTCCGGCGATGGAGATGGAAGCTCATAACGGGCAATTGCCCGGGAGACAGTATCCGGGTCGCGTGACAAATGCGACCCGGATCAACTTCTTAGAGGAGGATTTAATTCCGTGGGTTGGGCGTTCCAGCCGCGAAGTCAGTCGCATTATTGTTCGTATCGGTGGCGCCGCCGTTGGCGCGCAGGTCGGAGGCGGTATTGGAGGGCGCTGGTGCAGCGCCGGAGCCTTCGAAAGCATCCGCCGAGCCGAAGCCGACGAAGTCCACGACGGCACTGGAGCCGACCGGGTTGTCAACGGTGAGAAGAGTTTGGGTTTTGGTAAGCGCCACTTTGCCGGCGGTGGCCGACATGCTGATGGTGCCAGTGGCTTCAGGAGTCGGGAGGCTGAGGGTGCCGCCAGCTCCGGCAGCTTCCTGAATGAGATAATAGTGACCGGGCAGGATTGAACCGCTCAAGGTTGTTTCCTGCCACGTGCTGCCTGCGGCACTGGTGTACTGGACGGCGTAGGTGCTGAGGTCCACGGAACTCGTGCCGGGATTGTAGAGCTCGATGAAGTCATTCTTATATGTGGCTCCGCTGTTGCCGCCGCCGCCATAAACCTGGCTGATGACGACCACCGGTGTGGCGGTGTTGGTCTGGCCATCCACCTTGGCGCGCAGCACGGTGGCGACACTGGCGGGGACAGCGCTAAAGAAAGTAAAACCGGTATCCGTCTGGATTTGATTGGCGGAGGTGATGAAGTTAGTCCAGGGAGTGCTGCGAATTCCGGCGATGTTGGGGATTTTCAGGGCGATTACCCGCGTTGAAGTGGTGATCCGGCTCAGCGCAGTGCCGCTGCCGGAAGGGACCACGACGGCAATCTTCCAGGTGTATCCCGGAATGGAAGCCTTGCCGCTGGGCTGAATGCGGGAACCATCAAAACTGCTCGGCCCGCACGTGATGAGCAACTCATTGCCGGATTGCGCCAGTGTGCGGCAATAGCTTTCAAAGCTTACCCACACGCCTTGATTATTGTCCGGCGTTTGCGGAATGATGTTTGACATGAAGAACACCAGCTTGTTGTCATTTGTGTTGTCGGTGCGATCATCCGACGGGCACATGTGACCGCGATCAAAACCGGAGCCGGTATAATCGCCGGTGGTGACACGATAAAATCCTGCCGGCAAATTTGTGTCGGTATAAAACGAGGTGGAACGCCCGCTGGTGCCGATGTCGCTCGAAGTCAGGTCCCAGCTCGCCCAATTTGGTTCGCCCAAAACATCGCCAAAGTCGAGGGCCTCCACGGTGCGTTGAACGAGGTAATGGCTGTGGTTGTTGGGGTCAGCAGTGGCGCTGCTGGGGTTGCCCAGTTGCATTTGCAGCGAGGTGCCGATGATGGCGCCGGCGTGCAGGGTCGTGAGGAGTAACGCTGCTGCGGTGACCATGGCCGGGATGAAGTTGTGCACGGAAGACTTCTGAGTTGTGGGGATCATAGGATAGTTAGCGATACGGTTACGGATCTGAGTTTTGGTTAGTTTACACCGACACCAGTATGAACTGAGAAACATCTATGCATTGAAGCCCATTCCAGCAAGTAATTAATCGTGACGATCTTGCGTCAATTCCGCGTCAGCCTTCCGTTTATAAATGGGTCGCGCGGCATACTTGTGCATCTGATTCACCTTGCTGGTTCAGAAAATTCAAGGCACGCAGAACGCAGAGAGCGGGGCGCAAATTATTTATCCAAGTGAAGTGAGTAAAATATTGGCAAGAATAAGGGTCTGTCGAAAGCCCTTCGCAAGCCTTCCCAAACGGCCTTTCTTACCAGAAATTACCCAACTTCACTTAGGGCACCAGGATGATGTTGTAGAAGCGCTGGGAGTCGATCAGGGTGGAATCGGTTTTGGAGGCGGTGTCCGTTAGGGCAGTGACGTCGCCCGACAAGGGTGTCCATGCCGCATCAAAAAGGTTGGTCTTGTATTCCACGCGATAGACTTGTCCGGAGATGGCATTCCAAGTGAGGGTAAGCGTGAGGCTATCATCAGAAAGGTTGGTTGCCTGGAGGACGGGGCGGGACATGACGGTTACGGCAAAGAATTTGGCATCGCTCAAATTGGGCACGCCGTTGTCGGTTACACGTGCGGTAATCGGGTTGGTGCCCAACTGCGTGTCGGTGGGTGTCCAGGTAAAAAGACCGTTGGAGGAATTGATATTGGCGCCGGCGGGCGCGCCGGGATCCAGACTGAAGGTGAGAATATTGGTCGGGATGTCGGGATCGGTGGCGGAGGCGGGAATGGAGAGCAAAGTGCCCGCGTGGATCGTGCGGCTGGCGATAGGGTTCAGGATCGGCGGATTATTGACGATGAGAGAAGCATTGGAGCTGATGGTGCTCCCGCCCAAATTGGTGACGATCACGGAATAATTTCCGGCATCGGCGGTCTGCACATTGGTGGCGGTGTAGCTATTGGTGATGGCGCCGGTAATGGGTGAGCCGTTCAAGAGCCATTGGTAGGTGAGCGGCGCGGTGCCGGTGGCGCCGACGGTGAACGGCACGTTGGCTCCCGGAGCCACAGCGGCGCTTTGCGGTTGCGTGGTGATGGAAGGGGGAACGTTGACCGTGAGCGCGGCGTTGGAGCTGTTGGTGGCCCCAGCGATGTTGGTGATGAGCACGGAATAATTGCCGGCGTTGGCCGGTTGCGCGTTGGTGAGAGTGAAGCTGCTGTTGGTGGCGTTGGTAATATTGTTGGAATTGAACTGCCATTGATAAATCAAAGGAGCGGTGCCGGTGGCTACGGCAGTGAAGGTGGCGTTGCTGGCTTGATTGATAGTCAGCGGCTGTGGTTGGGTGGTGATTGAAGGGGGCACGGTGACAACGGCCAGGGTTGTGCTGCTGGCGGGAGGGGAAAAGTCAGAAGTATCAGTGCCGCGAACGGCGCGCAGCCGGTAAAAATAAGTGGTGCCGGCCACGAGATTGGTATCGGTGTAACTGAGGAGATTGGTGCCGACAGTGGCGATGCTGATGGCGCCGGGGAGACCCGCATTCCAGCGCTGAATTTCAAAGCCGGAGGCGTTGCCCGTGTTATTGGCCCAGGTCAGATTGATTTGTGACTGGGAAGCGGCGGTGGCAGCCAGAGCCGTCGGCGCGATGAGAAAATTGCGAATTACTTTGCTGAGGCGAACCTCATCGAAGTAACCGTCGAAATTGCCCAAGGTGAAAGTCCAGGCGTTGTTGCGGCCGAAATTGGGCGAGGCGGTGATGGGGCCGGCCACCTGTTTGCCATCGACATAAATGTAATTTTTGTTTGTCCCATCAAACACCAGGGCCAGCTGGATCCATTTCGCGGTGGGCACGACGGCCTGGAAATTGGACGCGTTGAGGAAGCCAACGCCGCAACCGGAGGAGTTGCCGTTGGCTGGCAGATCCCAGATGCCCTGCTGAATGAGGTAGAAATAAGAATCATACTCCTGTTTGAGGGTGGCAATATTCACGGTGGCAACGGAGTAGGCGCTCCAGGCGTTGACGTACATTCGCGCTTCAAAGGTGAGGGGATTGCCGGTGTTCGGCATGAGTTGAGAGTCGGGAATATTCGCGGTGGCGATTAAATCGCCATTCGCATCGGTGCCCGAAGAATGGAGCGCCAGACGACTGGAACCGATGGGGCTGGAATCGACAAAACTTATGCCATTGGTCCAGACCAGAGTGTTGCCGTTGCCGCTGGCGTCGGTGCCGTTGCCGTTCAGATGCCACAGGGCGATGGTGTTGGTGTCGTTGGCATACTCAGGGGTTTCGCTGTACCAGTAACTCGCGGAGATGTTGGGGGCAACGGTGTTGGCGGGGCTGTCCTGGTCGGAAATGTTATTGATGGTGAGCGTGTAATTAACGCCGTCGATTTGCGCGGAGGTGTTCAAGATGACGGTGCGCTGATCCGATTGCAAGGCGGCGCCGTTGACCGACACGCCGCCGCTCAACTGGTAGTGGGCGGCGTTCTGCGCGGAGGCCGCGTTCAGGGGCTTGTCAAAGAGCACCTTTACTTTGGTGGCGGTGAGGTCGTCGGCCAGCAGGATGCGCGGGGCTTGCTCGTCGAAAACGCCCTGGCTGGAGTTGAGGTAAGTGCCGCTGCCGGAAGCGGTTTCGAGGCGGACAGCCTTGACCAGATAGCTTTTGGTGCCGGCGGGAGGGTTGGTGTCCGTGAAAGTAGTGCCGGTAATGTAGGGACCATTCAAACGAGTGAAGGGACCGGTCACGGAACCGGCTCGGTAAATGTGATAACCTTGGAGTCCGGTTTGGGGAGCGGCGGGCCAACTGAGATTTACTTGTCCACCACTGGGAGTGCTGGTCAACGAGGCGGGAGGAATTACCACGTGCATGCGCAAGGTAGGGTCGCCCATGAGGGACATGTGCACACCGCGACGGTAGAGGTTGGGAAGACCCGCGCCATGGTGGTTGTAGTAATTGACGTTATTTTGGCTCTGTTGCGCGCTGAAACCAATGGTTCTGCCCAGGGCCATGTGATGGAGAATCCAGCAGGGATTTTCCGACCAGAAGTTCACCAGCGAATAGCCGCTGGCGGCAAGAGGGGCGCGCAGGAAACCGTTCTCAATGTCCCATTCCCAAAAGGAACTCGCGAACCAACTGTTGAAAACCACCTTGACGCCGGCGGAGGAGGCGGAGGCGGCGAAGTTCGAGGTATAGCCAATGTCCGAGCTGTAATCATAAGCGCCGCCGCCGCCGCCCTTGGTGAGCCAGAGATAGCTGTTATTGGTGAACACCTGAAAATAGTTGGTGACCTGGGTGGGAGCGACGCCGAACAACTGGGTTTGGCAATAGGCGCTCGTGCCGGAGTTCATGTCCGCACCGCGGTTGGCGACGGAAATAATGCCCTGACGAAAATTGTGATCCTTGTCCAGATAGCGGCGCAATAAATCAATTTCATAAAGTGAGTAGGGAGCAAAGGCAGTCATGTTGGCGAGATCAACACGTCCGACTTGCAACGTCATCGCACCGGGAATCGTACTTTGATCATACTTGCCATCGCCGGCGAAATTTTTCCACCAGGGATGATTGGTGGGGGAGTTGTCGCCATAATTGATGTTGTCGGTCCAGGTGCCGGTCATGTCCCCGTAGAAAGTGTCCGTGGGAGCTGGGCGGAGGCCGTGATCGTCCGGATCGACCCAGCCGGAATAGGGAATGGGAATGTGGCCGAGCAGAAGGACGGCGGTGACGTTGGCGGGATCAGCGTTGTAGTCCGCCTTGATGACGGCCTTGATATTGGCGGGGGTATCGTTGCGGGAAACATCATGGCGAAGGACCGTCCAGCCATCACCGGCCAGGTCGCGTTGCAGGCGGTCGAGTTCGTAGATCAGGCCGGTGGAGAAGGAGTTATCCACCAGGAGAACCAGTTTACCGCGACTTTCGACCAAGGAGAGCTTGATACCGGTATGGATATAACTCTCCGAGTTGGAGAGGCCGGAAGGGACGACTTGATATTCGTAGGCTTGGTTGGTGACGACGTTGTTATCGATGAACGAGTTCACGGCGGAGGACAAATTGGCGATGGGGGCACCCCAGTTGCCACTACCGTTGCTGTCTGTGCCGATGGTGGTGGTGCGGTAGATCGTATAACCGGTGATGCCGCCGGGATTAGGCCAGCTCAGGGTAATTTGAGGTGGTGATTCCTGGGCGGCGGCGCTGAGTTGGAGCGGATTGGCTAAGGTGAGTGGCGCGGACAAAAAAAGCAACGCGCCCGCCAGGAGAGCCAGATGAAAACGCGCCATGCCAATTCCCGTTGGAGAAGCGGGAATAAACCTTTTCAGGGCAAGTTTAAACCACAAACGGCCGTGAGCGGTACAGGAGGTGGGCAACACGTGCACGCCTTGGAACATCTCTGGCAGACGGTAGCGCAGGCAGGGGCTTTTTGCCATGAGAAAATGCATTGAACAGAAGCTTGAGGCAGCAACCGGCTGCAATGTTCCCTAAAATCAGATCAATTTTTTGCGGGAGCGGCTGCGAATATTTTTGCGGAAGGTAAGTCAAGAAATGGAATCGTCCGGATGATGTCAAACCGGGTGCGGAGGCGCGCTGCCCGTACGAGTACGGACGAGCGTGCATTATATTTTTGGAAGGGACATGCAAAGATAATTGGCAGTGAGCAGAGGCGCGTCCCGTTTGGGGTTCAAGGCGATTGTCTCATTTCAAGGCAGGGAAAAAGTAAAGCGGTGTGCGCGGTCGAAGTCTGTAGAAGTTTGGTCCGAGAATGAACCATTGGTGGACACGGCAGGCGTGCAAAACTTCAAGAGACCGGGAGGGGGTATTTTTCGTGTCGGACAATGCGGGAGGAAAGGGCAGCAGGCATGCTTGTTGCTGAGCATGGAGGTTATGATAGAGAAACTGATAACGAGACTGGCCTTCCGGGGCTGCGTTATCGGCTTTTTTGCCCTGACCAGCCAGTTGTCTGGCGCCACGGAGGCACCGATCACCCAGGAGCAATTTCTGATACTGCAGCGGCAAAACGAGATTTTACAGCAGCAGTTGCATCAACAACAGGAGACGATCGATTTGCTGACGCACAAGGTTTCCGAGATTCAGGGCGCAAGCGCGCAGCAGGACCGTGAATTGAGCGAGTTAAAGACCGAAAACAAGCCGGGCAAGGAAGCGATGTCGGAGATGGCCGGGCCACTGCACCTGGGCAAGGTGGATATTTCAGGCGAGGGCGGGGTGGCGTTTTTCCATTCGCAGAGCAAAGGGGCGACGCCCAACGCGGAGTTTCGGATAGATGAAGCCAAGATTTTCATTGAAGCCCCGATTTGGAACGACGTTTATTTCTTCACGGAACTTAACCTGGCGGCGCGCGAAGAGACCGATTTGAACCTGCGCGTTGGGGAACTGTATCTGGATTTTGAAAATGTTTCCCAGCTCTGGGGGCGCGACCGGATGCTGAATTTGCGGGTGGGGCGGTTTTACATCCCGTTCGGCGAGGAGTATCAAAACCGTTTCGCGATTGCCAACCCGTTGATCTCCCATTCGGTGAGCGATTTATGGGGAGCGGATGAGGGGGTGGAGGTGTACGGGGCGCTGGGCAAGGCGCAATATATTTTGGCGGTGCAAAATGGCGGGGCGGCGACCACGCGGGATTTTAACGCGGACAAGGCGGTGGCGGGCCGAGTTGGTTATGATCCGACGAAGTGGCTGCACCTGAGCGTGAGCGGGATGCGGACCGGCGATTTGGACGCGGTGAATGACGGCATTTCCGAGTTATGGTTTGCGAATGGGTGGATTAGGTCCATTGGTTCGGGCAACACCACGCGTTTTCACGCGAACCTGGTGGAGGGAGATGTGCGGTTGCGGTTTCCTGGCTGGGCAATGCGCGCGGCCGGAGGCTATATCAATTATGGAGATAATGATCCGGTGGGGAGCAACCAGCGGGATGTTTATTACTATTACGTGGAAGGGGTGAAGGACATCACGAAGCAGTTTTATGGGGCGGCGCGCTTCAGCGAGATTCTTGCGCCGGGCGGCTTCCCGATTGTGGGCAACGGCGACATGGGAACTTACTTTGGGCCGGTGCTGACGACGGAATATTGGCGGTTGAGTTTGGGGCTGGGCTATCGGTTCAGTTCCAACCTGCTGGTGAAAGGGGAATACAGCATCAACCAGGGCCGGGAATTGGGCGGCGAGAAGCGGAACCATGAGAACGTCTTTGCGATGGAAGCGGCGTTTAAATTCTGACCATGAAACCTCTTGTTACATTGCTGTTGCTGACATGGGTGGCCGTCGCGCCAGCGGGCGCGGGGACCATCACCGGCACGGTGCGCGCGGAGGGCAAGGCCGGGGCGGCACTGGATGCGGAATGCGGCGCTTATGACAGCCGGGCATTCAAGTTTGCGGAAAAGGTGAATTATCAGGAGATGCGAGACTTCGTAATATATATCGAAGGGACAGTTGGCACAAACACACCGGTGGCGCCGGCAAAGCCAGTCCAGGTGGTGACGCGGAAGGTCATGCAGAAGAAGGCGATGTTCCAGCCGCATGTGTTGCCGGTGGTGGTGGGCACGACCGTGGAATGGCCGAACAACGATGATATCTATCACAATGTGTTTTCGTATTCGGAAGCCAAGCCATTTGATCTGGATTTGTACAAGGCACCGGAGGTCAAATTGGTAACATTTGACAAGCCGGGGCGGGTGGATGTGTTTTGCTCGATTCATGCCACGATGAGTTGCGTGGTTTTGGTGTTGGAAAATCCTTATTTTGCGATGGCGGACGACAAAGGCACGTACGCGATTTCCAATGTGCCGCCGGGGACTTACAAATTGAAGGCCTGGCATGAACGATTGCCGAGCCAAATCAAGGAGATCGTGGTGCCTGAAACAGGAGGGGTGAAAGTGGACTTCACCCTCGGAATCACCCAACTGCCGAAATATTGAGTGTTGAATGAGCGTCGCATCATTTAAAATGCGGTTCAGTTTCCAGGCCAAGGTGCTGGTGCCGGTGGTGATCATCGTGGTGATGCTCACCCTGACGACGCTGTGGTTGGTGAGCCGCCGGATCAACGAGCAATTGCACACGCAGGCGACGCAACAACTGGAGACCGCGAGCAAGGTGTTCTCGAATTGGCAGCAGTTCCGGGCGGACAATCTTTTGGCCCGGTATCGGATTGTGATTAATGAGCCGAGGTTTAAAGCGGTCACGAGCCGGTCGGATTCCGACGCCAAAAAAACCACCACCCGATTTTTGGAGGATTTGTTGCAGGAAGGAGATGAAGCCAAGGTAATTCTATTTACCACGGCCAATGGCAAGCGGTTCGCCGGGGCGAATCGCGATCCCAAGCTGGACCTGACCGAATTTGAAACCCACAGTTCGCCCGCCACACAACAAGCGCTGGAGGGCGAACCGCAGTTTGACACCGTGTCGGTGGACAACCGGTTGTACGACGTGGTGTCGATGCCGGTGCGGGGCGCGGGCGAGGCCATCATCGGAGCGATCACATTTGGGGTGGAAGTTGGCGAAAAGGTGGCCCAGCAAATCAAGCAACAGACGCGGAGCGAGATTTTGTTCGTGACGGATAATCGAGTGGCCGCTTCCAGCCTGGCCAAGCCGGAACTCACGGAGCAACTGGTGGCGCGTTTTGGCGAACTGGTGTCCGGATCGGCGCAGGGCCGGGGCATCACCCGGGAAATTCCGTTGAACCGGGAACACTTTTTGGGGCAGGCGGGATATTTTACGACCTTGGGCGGAGGCGGCAAACCCGGTTACCTGTTGCTGTCATCGTATGAGGAATCGTGGCGCTTTTTGCAGGAAACGGAGGAGCGGTTGTTGATCGTCGGGCTGGTGGGAATTTTGTTGAGCACGGCCATTGTGTGGTTGCTGGTGCGCAAGATAACGGAACCGTTGCGGCAGTTGCGAAACAGCGCGGAAGCGGTGGGGCGCGGCGATTTTTCCCGGCGGGTTGAGGTGAAGTCGCGGGATGAATGCGGCGAACTGTCTGGGGTTTTCAATGAGATGACCGAGAACCTGAAGACCTCGCGCGAGGAATTGGAGCGAACGGTGGAGACGTTGAAGGCGACGCAGAACCAGTTGATCCAAAGCGAGAAGTTGTCCGGCATCGGTGAATTCGTCGCCGGCGTGGCGCATGAGCTGAATAATCCGCTGACCTCGGTGATGGGTTTTGCGGAACTGTTGCAGCAAACAGAATTGGTGGAACAACAGCGGCGGTTTTTGGACGTGATGTTCAAGAGCGCGAAACGTTGCCAGAAAATCGTGCAGAGCCTGTTGAGTTTTGCGCGGCGGCATGCGCCGGAGCGGAAGGTGCTTTGTGTGAATGAAATTGTGGAGTCGGCGGCGGAGATTTTGCATTACCAGATGCGCACGAGCAACATCGAGTTGCTGCTGCAAATGGATCCGCACCTGCCGGCCACGATGCTGGATCAGCACCAGATGCAGCAAGTTTGCCTGAATATCATCAATAATGCACGGCAGGCGATGGAGGGACGGCAGACGAGCGGGTGGCTGCGCATCACCACCGAAGCCCGGGACGGGCAGGTGCGCATTATTTTCCAGGACAACGGTCCGGGCATCCCGGCGGAGAACCTGAACAAAATTTTCAATCCCTTTTTCACGACGAAGGAAGTGGGCAAGGGGACGGGGCTGGGGTTGAGCCTGTGCTATGGCATTGTGACGGAGCATGGGGGATCGATCACGCCGTTCAGCAAGCCGGGCGAAGGGGCGACGTTTATTGTGGAATTGCCAATCACGCGGGAAGCGGCGCCGGCCAACGTGGAGAAGATGGTGACGGCACCGGCGCAATCACAGGTGGCGCGGGAAGGAGTGGGCAAGAGCGTTTTGGTGATTGATGACGAGGATTCAATTTTGCAAATGATCCAGGAAGCGCTGACGGTGAGTGGCTACAAGGTGGACGTGGTGCGCGACGGCGAAACGGCATTGCGGCGGTTGGGACAATACCATTACGACCTGGCTTTGTGCGATTGGAAGATGCCCGGATTGAACGGCCAGGAAGTTTATGAACGGCTCCGCGCGGCCAATCCAGAGATGTCGCGGCGATTGATTTTCATCACGGGTGACATGGTGAACGTGAAGACGCAGGAATTTTTGAAATCCACCAACAAGATATGTCTCTCGAAGCCGTTTACGCTGGCGGAATTTCGCGCGGCGATCAGCCGGGTGTTGTCGCCGGGTTAAAGAGCGGGTCGAGGGTTCACTTTTGAGCGAGGCAGGTTATAGTGGGCGCGATGAACAGCGACGCGCAGCCAATCCGCAGCCGGGGCACCGGCGATAATCCAGTCAACCGATTCGAGAAAATCGAACTGGAGCGGGATGCGGACTGGAATCCGGAAGCGGAAGAGGAGAAAGGGCCGGCCACACAATTTCTGCGGGATCTTTCCAGCACGATCATCAGCTACACCGACAGTCCGGACGTGGGATTTGAGGCCAGCATTAATCCGTACCGCGGGTGCGAGCATGGGTGCATCTATTGTTATGCGCGGCCAACGCATGAGTATCTGGGGTTCTCCGCCGGATTGGATTTTGAGACGAAAATCATGGTGAAGGAGCGGGCGGCGGAATTGTTACGCAAGGAATTGGCGTCGCCAAAATGGAAGCCGCAGGTGATTGCAATGAGCGGGGTGACGGATTGCTATCAACCGGTGGAACGGCGATTGAAACTGACGCGGCAATGCCTGGAAGTGCTGGCCGAATTTCGGAATCCAGTGGCGATGATCACGAAGAACCACCTGATTACGCGGGACGTTGATTTGCTCTCGGATCTGGCGCAGCACAAGGCGGCGGCGGCTTTTGTGTCGATAACGACGTTGAACAACGAATTGCGGAGAGTGATGGAGCCGCGGACATCGCCCCCGGCCAGCCGATTAAAAACGATTGCCGAGTTGACGCGGGCGGGAATTCCGACCGGCGTGATGGTGGCGCCGGTGCTGCCGGGCCTGACCGATCATGAACTTCCGGCGATTCTTGCGGCAGCGGCGGAGGCGGGAGCAAAGTTCGCCGGTTATGTGACGTTGCGCCTGCCCCACGGGGTTGGGCCACTATTCGAACAATGGTTGGGGGACCATTTTCCAAATCAGAAGGAGAAAGTGCTGAACCGGATTCGCGCTTTGCGCGATGGGAAATTGAATGAGGCGCAGTTTGGGTCGCGGATGCGGGGCAAGGGGATATTTGCCGATCAGATTGAGGCGCTGTTTGACGTGGCTTGCCGCAAGGCGGGAATTAATAAACGAGGGTTGGGGCTTTCCACTGCTGCCTTCCGCCGGCCGGAGGGAGCGCAGTTGGGGCTTGGCTTTTGATGGTTCCGATATTTTCAGCGTTTCCCGCGGAGCGGGATTTTCAGTGATGGTGATGCAGTAATCGCGCACATCTTCCGGCACGCCGACTCCAGAACAATCGACTCGAGGGAAGCTCGCCGATTAGAGGTCAGTGCCACGACAGCATCAACGCATGGTCCAATCATTCCTAATATTTTTTGCGGAACCCTCTTGCAATCCCGGAGTTTGAGTGCAATTTGTCGGGCGTTTCAAAACTATAAATGTGATTGCCATATAGCATCGCTCAATAAACCAAAGGAATACCATGCCCCTAAACAATGCTCCTGACCTAACCCAACGCCCACCCCGCAGCGCGCGTGTCCGCCTGGGCGGATATGTCATCCTGCCGCGCATGCTCGACAAGGGCCGCGCCACGATTACCGGCAAGAACGGCGAATACCATTATAACTGTCCCATGGACCAGCGCTTCCTGGAGTTTACGGGGATTGACGCCGGCGCACTCAAAAAGCAACTGGCCGCCGGGAAGGGTGATGGTGAAGTGTTTGAATGGATTCTAAAGAATGCGAAGCAGAAACGCACCGAACCCGAAATTAAGGCATGGTCAGACTTCGTGTGCGCGCGGGCGCCGGAGGATATGGAATCACGGCAATACTTCAACGGAATCCAGAGCAAGGCGGCGCCCAAGCGCGAGGACATTTCGACCTGGTTCGATCTGCTGGACGTGGATGATTATGCCTCCTTTGGCGGCAAGGCGTAAGTTGAAGCACGACCTGCCCCGATAAGGCTTGCAGCGTGACTGGCGGCATTTGGCCGCCAGTTATCAGGCAGTCTTGTAGGCGCCGACGTCTTCGATGCGATAACGTTTGCGTCCGCCTTCCATTTCAAATTCCACTTCCTCGCCGGTTTTGCGATTCATCAACGACTGGGCAACCGGGGTGAGATAGCTGATGACACCTTTTTCGGGGTCGGAATCCCAAGCGCCGAGAATGGTATAATTTTCGGCGCTTTGGGTATTCAGGTCGGTAACTTTGACGATGGTGCCGATGGTGACGGCGTCGGTCTTGACGTTGGCGAAATCGGTGCCGCGGGCGCGCACCAACTGGGCTTCCAGTTCGGATTTGCGGCGCATGAGCAGCTTCTGCATTTCCTTGGCCGCCTTGTATTCATGATTCTCGCGCAAATCGCCGTAGCTGCGGGCAATGGCGATTTCCTTGGAATTGGCCGGAATTTTCTTCTGCACCAGTTCGTTATACTCGTTACGGCGGCGTTCGAGACTTTCCCAGGAAACAATCAGGTTGGATTCCTGTTTGGTCTGCTCGCCGGAGATCAGGGATTGGATGGCGGGATAGCTCTTCACGATGCGGGCGAGGAGCGAGCGCTTGTCCATGTCATCAAAACAAGGAGAGAGCTGGAGGGCGCGGGTCAAGTCCTTGATGACTTCCAGGTCCGCCGTGCCGATCAATTCGACGAGCAAATCCTGATCATCGAGGATGAAATCACGGAGGCGGTTGGAGCGTCTTTCGTTGAACTGGTCGCGCTCCATGGCGCTGAGCATGGCGCGGAAGACTTCAGGCCCGAGAATATCGGCGAAGGTATCGGAGCGTTCCTTGGCTAGCCAGAGCAGTAATTCGCTGCTGGCGGTGTGCTGACTGACTAACTTGGCCAGGGTCTCTTTGAGTAGATCGATTTTGCCTTCCGCGATGAGGAGTTGCGCGCATTCACGGCACAGCTTGGCCGGGACCACGTTCAGGGTGGCGCGGACAATCTCAATCCAGCGGTCGGGATTGGCGGTCTTAAATGATTCCAAAGTCCGGCGATGCTTGATGGCGGGCATCAGTTCGAGCAGGGCGCCGAGCTTGCCTTCCTGGGACCAGATGGTGCGCGCGGTCAATTCGCCTTCAATGGGGGAGAGTCCGGCATCTTCGCGGATGTCATCCCGGATGAAAATGGCTTCGAGGGCGACAGCGGCCTGGGTGCGCTGATGAGTCGCAATTTCGACGTTCAAGGCGGCGATGACTTCGGTGCCGGCGGTTTTTTTATCGGTCAGGTCGGCGGCATTCCTGAGGATCTCGCTGGCGACGACGATGCGTGCCTTGAGACCCTTGGCGGCGCGAAAATCACCGAGCAGCCGGTCTTGAAGGGTAATTTCCTTGGTTTGGAAAACGATGGGCTCGGTTTTCTTGAGGGGCACCTGGAAATGGCCGTCCTTTTTCAACTCCTTCTTGGCTGCTTCCCACCATTTTTTCCAATCATCCTTGATGACATCGGGGACAAGCACTGCCTGAATCTGATCCACGGTGGCCTTGCCGCCATAGCTTTTGAGGACGAGTTGGATGAGTTCGAGATGATGCAGGGCGGCCATCTGGCGGAGACCTTCGAGATCGGAAGCCTTGCGGGCGAGAATGTGCTCCTTGGGGATGGGTTTGAGCGATTCGGCGGCGAAGGAGAGGTCCATGGTGTGGCTCGCCTTGCCTTGGAAATCAATGGTGAAACGGGCAAAGACGGTATCCACCGTGGTAATTTTTCCAAAGCCCCAACTGCGGTGCATGCAGTAGCCGCTAGTGGTCAGTTGGACAAGCGGATCGACCTGATGCCGCTCCAACTTGCCGGCTGACACTAATTTTTCAAACTCTTCTTTCATAAAATTATCTTATTTCTCGCGTCCCCGTTAGACAATGTCATTATTAAAAGTCGTGAGCGACCAAAAACCAAGACAAATTGCCGTGCGCATCCTTAAAGAGCGCCTGTTAGAGGGTAAATATGCCGAAAACCTGCTGGAAAGCGAGTTGGCGGCCCATCCGTTATCTTCCGCCGACCGCGGACTTTGCCAGGAACTGGTCTATGGGGTGGTCCGACGGCAGGCGACGTTGGATTGGCTGATTGCCCGGAAAACCGCGGGTCGCACACAGAAGACCTTGCTGCGGATTCTCTTGCAAATGGGGCTTTATCAGATGTTTTGGCTGGATCGCATCCCGAATCATGCGGCGGTAAATGAGTCGGTGGACCTGGCCAAGGAGCTTGGGTTGGGGTCGCAGGCGGGGTTTGTGAATGCCGTCCTGCGCGGTTATACGCGGGAACGGGTTGAAACGGAGCGATTGTTGGAAGAATTGAAGGTGCGGGAGCCCGCTTTGGGGTATTCACATCCGGATTGGCTCTATCAACGCTGGGCGACGCGGTGGGACAGGGAAAAAGCGGTGAGCTTGATGGAATGGAATAATACCCCGCCCCCCACGTTTGCGCGGGTGAACTCCCTGAAGACAGATGCGGGCAATCTCATGAAACAATGGGAGGCGGAAGGGGTGAAGTTTTTGCCCATGCAGCGGGGTTGGGTAGAAGCGGAGTTGGTGTTTCAACTGGAATCGCATCCGCCGCTGGCGGGTTTGCGGAGTTTTCAGGCGGGATTTTTTTATATTCAAGACCCCAGCACGCTGTTAGCCGCGCGCGAGATGTATGCACGGCCAGGTGAAACCGTTTTGGATATGTGCGCCGCACCGGGCGGGAAAACCACGTTCATGGCGCAACAGATGCAGAATAATGGATTAATCGTGGCTGAGGATAACAACGCGGAGCGGTTGAGCCTGATTCAGGAGAATTGTGCGCGGTTGGGGGTAACGTGCGTGAAAGTGGAGTTGACTTCGGCGAACGCGAAGTCCGATTTGCGATTTGATAGAATTCTGATTGATGCGCCGTGTTCAAACACCGGGGTGATGCGCCGGCGGGTTGATTTGCGGTGGCGCATTTCCCCGGAAGAGATCGAGCGGCTGCGTTTGACGCAACTGGAATTGCTGCGTAATGCCGCTGCACGACTCAAAGCGGGCGGGACGCTGGTTTACAGCACTTGCAGCCTGGAACCGGAAGAAAACAGCAAGGTGGTGGAGGAATTTCTCGGCACCCATGCCGATTTCAAGCTGGCAAGCCAGCGGGAGTTACTGCCATTTGCGGATGGAGTGGATGGCGCGTTTGTGGCGCGCCTGATTCGGCCCCGAGCTGAGTATAGTTCTTAATAGTGGGGACAACCGTGCGTTTCGACGCACTAACGGGCTTATTACATGCCCATGATCTGGTAGCCGCAATCCACGTAGAGGACCTGGCCGGTGATGGCGGCGGCGCCGTCGCTGGCGAGGAAGGTGCCGGTGGCGCCGAGTTCGTCGGGCAAAACATTGCGTTTAAGCGGCGCATGGGCCTCGTAATGCTTGAGCATATCCGTGAAACCGGCAATGCCGCGCGCGGCGAGCGTGTTGACCGGACCGGCGCTGATGCAGTTAACCCGGATTTTCTTGGGGCCTAAATCGTAGGCGAGATAACGGGTGCTGGCTTCGAGCGCGGCCTTGGCGACGCCCATGACGTTATAATGCGGCACAACTTTCTCGGAACCGTAATAGGTCATGGCGATGATGCTGCCGCCATCGGTCATGAGCGGGGCGGCACCACGCGCCAGAGCGATGAGGGAGTACGCGCTGACATCATGCGCCACACGGAAGGCTTCGCGGCTGGTGTTGACGAACTCTCCTTCGAGGGCTTCTTTGGGGGCGAAGGCCACGGAATGGAGCATGAGGTGGAGCTCGCCGAATTTCTGGCCGACTTCAGCGAAGACGCGGGCGATATCCTCGTCTTTGGTGACGTCGCAGGGCATGAGGAGGGTATCCGGGCCGAAGGTGCCGGCAAGTTCCTCGACATTTTCCTTGAGCCGTTCGCCTTGATAGGTGAAGGCGAGCTTGACCCCGGCCTTATGCCAGGCTTGGGCAATGGCCCAGGCGATGGAGCGTTTGTTTGCGACGCCGAAGACGATTCCGAGTTTTCCAGCAAGTTGCGACATACGAAAGCAGTAGGCAAAATTGCGATTGGTGGCAAGGCAGAAGAAGCGGGACTAAAGGGGGAGTTGGCGTTGACCCCGGCGTTGGATCAGCAGGAACGGGATGAGGCCGAGAATCAACAGGCTGCTGATGGCCCAGATGCCGGCATTGGCCTGATTGGGGAGCAGATAGAGTGCGGTGACGCCGACGGTGGGGCCGGAAAATACGCCCACGCCGATAGCGGCTTCGTGGATGCCGCCACGGCGACCTTTGGATTCGCCCACGTCCATTGAGTAAAAGAGCGAGGAGTAGTAGATCAAACCGACGGCGAGGCCAAAGGCGACCTGGGCGGCGATCAGCGTCCAGATTTGCGAACTCAGGAGGATGGTGGCAAAACTAATGCCAAGCGCAAGGAACGCCGCCAGCAACCAGCGGAAGCGATAATGCCAGCCGGGCCAGAGCCAAAACCAAATGAACGCACCGAGTCGCACCCAAAACCAAACCGAGCAGACAAAACCGGCCGAGGCGTGGCTGAGACCCAGATTGGCGGAGAGTTTGGGGATGACCGGG
Organism: Pedosphaera sp.; assembly: GCA_028293325.1. GTDB lineage: Bacteria > Verrucomicrobiota > Verrucomicrobiia > Limisphaerales > Pedosphaeraceae > JAQGOT01. Next base: position 44,791 of record JAQGPA010000189.1, read on the forward strand.
AGGATGCCGTTGATGGCGATGTAGGCGAACGGATTGGCAAGCCAGGCAAGATAGAGGAAAGTTTTTGCGCGAGGATGGGGTACATGAGGCGGCGGGACAGTTTCAGCAAATGATTCGACATCGGGTTGAGGAGTCGCGGCGATGCTGGCGGTCTTGGGCAATCGGGTGAGAAGGATGAGTTCGATCAGGTGCAGACCGGCCGGGAGCCAGAAAAGAGTTTCGCCGCCGAATTTTTCCAACAAAGCGCCGCCCGTGAGATAGGCGATGGCAGCGCCGCCGGCCCAGATGATGTTGTACATGCCCGCGGTGTGGGGCATTCCGGCGGGCGTTTCCTCGTGGCTGAGCAATGCCTGCAAGGTCGGCCAGGTGAGACACATGCTGACAGTCCAAAGCAGCAGAGCGGCGCACTGGGCGAACATTGCGCCTTGGGAATAGCCGAATATTTTTGGCACCAGGCCGGCGAGAACCATGGCCAGGCCCATGCCGGCGAATCCGAGGCGCAGAGAAAAGAGATGGCCGAATTTGTGCGCGAACCGGCCGGCGTTCCACGAGGAAAACATGTAAGTGAAGCCGTGCAGCGCGACGAGCGTGAGGTTATTCCGGTTGTCGAAGCCGAAATGATCCCGCATGTAGAAAAAGAGATAGTTGAAGTAGTACGCGGCGGCGAGGCCGTTCAACGCCTCCAGGGTGAAGTAGTTGAAGCGCAGTTTGCGGCGGACGGCACCCGTATCTTTGGACGGGCGGGGTGATAGTTGCTGGTTTGGTGCTTCGACTTGCGCCATTTAAGCCCTGATTTCCTCAATGGCCTTAAGGCAATACCATTTTACGGCATTGGACATGGGCGGTTGTAAGGTGTCGAGGTCGGTGGCGGTGCACCAGCGGATGTCGTGGTGCTCAGCTTCAGCAAGGGCGAGGGAACCGTTTTTGGGACGCGCCCAATAAATCATGCCAATGTGCTCGTGGGTGTCAGTGATGCGGTGGATGTCGAGAAAGCGGGGAGCGATCAGGGCGCGGGTGCCGGGTTCGGTGGTGGGTGGGCGTTCGCCGAGCAGTTCAACGTCGAGGCCACTTTCTTCGCGGGCTTCGCGGAGCGCGGCGATCTCCGGGTCTTCGTCCAGTTCCACATGGCCGCCCAGAGGGAGCCATTTGTCCAGCTTGCGATGATGAATGAGCAGAATTTTGCGATCGCGAACGACAAAAATCGCGACGGTGAAATCAATCTTTTCATGGATATGCGCCATACAGGACAAGACTGTGGCGTCAGTCAGGCGGGGCGTCAAACTCTGAGAGAAGATTTTGTTTTACCACTGAGGTGCTTCCGCACTGGCAATGGGAGACGCGGAGGCAAGGGAATTAATAATTGTACAGGCCGCTGTCATGCGAGTAGTTGCTGGAGCTGCCGCCTGAGCCACCTTCCTCTTCACCCATGAAATTGCCGAGGATGTCGCCCATGTCGGCTTCGATTTTTTCCGGGTCTTCACCGGCTTCCAGGCGTTTGATGGCGGTTTCCATTTCCTTGGGCATGCTGCCGGGCGGCATGAGGTCCTGCATCTTGCGCATCATGTGGGCCATGTGCCGGGGATTATTTTCGTCGAGTTGCGACATATCGCGTTCGATTTCGCTCATGGCGCGCATGAGGCGGGGATCTTCGAGGTTGGGCACGGATTCCTCGCCGGGGTTGGTGGCATCAGCGGCAGATGATTCCTTCGCTCTGCGGGGCATGGCGAAGGCGCTCATCTGTTTGGCCATTTTTTTGTTGCCGCATTTGGGGCAGGTGGGCAGATGCTTCGGGCTCACCCGTTGGGAGAGGAAGTTGAAGATGACCCGGCATTTGGGACAGGCAAATTCGTAGATAGGCATACGCGTATTATCTCGAATGATTTTCGCGCAGGAAGGGCCAGGCGTCAATGGCGCGGATGCACAAGCGGCAGGGCAACAAAAAAGCCCCAACTTGCGTTGGGGCTTGGAAGTTTTGGTCGGACGCTTATTTCAGGCGGTCGAAGTTCTTTTGCAGGATTTGCCAATCCTTGAGGCCGGTGACCTTTTCGCGGGCGGCGGCGATGATTTTCTGCTCGTTCGCGTTCTTGGTCGGGCGATTGTTCTTGTAGAAGATGCCGAAGTGGCCGGGGAACGGTTCGCCGGCCAGTTTGTAGGCGGCGATTTCGTCGGTGACGTCATGGTCGGCGGGCACCGAGTTGAAGACGCCGCCTTTGCGCGGATTGGAGGCATCGAACGCGCCTTCGTAAAACTCCACGCATTCGCTGAGGCATTCCACAAAGCTGAAGCCGTCGTGGTCCATGGCGGCTTCCATCATTTGCAACACATGATTGGGATTGGTATGCGTGGTGCGAGCCACGAACGTTGCGCCGGCTGAGATGGCCTGCTTCATCGGGTTGATGGGCTGGTCCATGGCGCCGGTGATGTCCGTCTTGCTCTTGAAGCCGATGGGCGAGGTGGGCGAGGTCTGCTTTTTGGTCAGGCCGTAAACCCAGTTGTCCATGACGACATAGGTCATCTTGATGTTCTTGCGGGCGGTGTGATTGAAATGGTTGCCGCCGATGGAGAAGGCATCGCCGTCGCCGCCGAAGACGAAGACATGGAGGTCGGGACGGCTCAGGGAAATGCCGCTGGCGAAAGGAAGGGCGCGGCCATGAATATAATGCGCGCCGTGGGCCTGGACGAAATAAGGGAACCGGCTGGAGCAGCCGATACCGGCGATGGTGGTGACTTTTTCATGCCAGAGCTTGCGCTTTTCGATGAGCTTGAAATACAGCGCGAGCACCGAGAAATCACCGCAACCGGGGCACCACGTGGGATGGTCGGCGGCGATTTCCTTTTTGGTCAGGCCCTTGCGTTCAGCATCGGGCAGAGTAGCGGCCGTAATGTTGCCGCCACGAACGGGAAGGTCAGTTAAGGATGAACTCATATTTAAATGGTCAGTCAGGTTTTATTACATTTTGCGAAGACCAGCCGAGACGGTGGCCTGGGCTTTTTCGACGATATCCTTGACCTTGAAGGTCAGGCCGTCGCACTTGTTAATACCGCGAATTTTGGGATCGCCATAACGGGCGCGCAGGAGGCCGGCCAATTGGCCGTAACCGTAGAGGCCTTCGTCGTTCATTTCGACCACGAGAACGTGGTTGAAACCGGCGAAGATGTTTTCGAGGCCGTTCGGCAGCGGGTTGATGTGCTTGATGTGAATGGAGGAAACGCTGTCGCCGGCGGCGCGCGCGCGGTCCACGGCTTCCTTGATGGGGCCCTGGGTGGAACCCCAGCCGACGAGGAGCACGTTGCCTTCCGAGGGGCCGTAGATGGCCGGGGTCGGATAAGTGGCGGCCAGGGCCTGCAACTTCTTGCGGCGCTTGGCGGTCATTTGCATGTGCATCTTGGGCGAGCCACTGGGGTGGCCAAATTCATCGTGTTCCAAACCGGTGGCGATGGGATAGATGCCGTTCATGATGCGGGTGCCCGGGGCGACGTGACGCGTGACGCCATCAGCGACGGCGAGGTCGTAAGGCTTATGATCCGCAACCGGGGTAAGGTCGGGCGAAATGTCCTGGCAAACTTTCTCCATGTTCGGCTCTTCAAACGCCTCGATGCGGGTGGCGATGGCCTGGTCGGAAACGATAATGACCGGCACGCTATACTTGCGGGCGATGTTGACGGCCTCAATGGCAGTATAGAAACAATCTTCGACATTGGCGGGAGCAATCACGACGCGGGGAGAATCACCATGGCCGCCGAAGCAGGCGATGTTGAGGTCGGATTGTTCGACGTTGGTGGGCATGCCGGTGGAAGGGCCACCGCGTTGAATGTCCACGATGATCAAGGGGATTTCCGCCATCACGGCCCAACCGAGGGCTTCCGTCTTGAGGGAAATACCAGGACCGCTGGAGCCAGTGACGGAAACGCGTCCGGCATAACCGCCGCCGATGGCCATGGAGATGGAGGCGATTTCATCTTCGCATTGCACGAAAGTGCCGCCGTATTTGGGCAACTCGCGGCGAAGCAATTCCATGATGTCGGACCAGGGAGTAATGGGATAACCGGCGCCGAAACGAACACCGGCGGCAATCAGCCCGTAGCCGAGCGCTTCGTTGCCGTTCATGACCACCTGATGGCCGGTTTTCTTTTGGCTTTCGACGAACTTGAAAGTCTCGATGACATTGCCAAGCGAATGGCTGTAGCCGGCATGGAAAGCGGCCAGGGCGTTATTCAGAATGCTGGTGTCTTTGCCGGTGAAGCGTTCGCCGATGAGCTTTTCCAGTTTGGGGATGTTCAAGTCGAACATTTTGGCCACCAAGCCGAGAGCGTAGATGTTCTTGCCCTTGTCCTTGGCGGTGCCGCCGATGGCTTCCACGGTCAGGCCCGAGATGGGGACGCCGATGTGATGATATTCCTTTTGCCATTCCGCCTTCGGTTCGACGTGATCCGAATCGTAAAGCACGATGCCGCCCTTTTTAACGGAAGTGATATGGTCTTCGTAGGAGTGCTGGTAGAACGCGAGGAGCACGTCGGCATCGTCGCCGGAGCTGAGGACTTCGCCCGAACCGATGCGGACCTGGAAGATGGAGGGGCCGCCGGAGATGGTGGCGGGAATGGTCATGAAGGTCATGACTTCCTGTTCGCTGCGACCGGCCAGCCGGGCGAGGAAACCACCGATGGCCTGAATACCATCCTGGGAATTACCGGCGATGCGAATGATGGCTTCGGAAACTTTGGAGACTTTGGGGGCGCCGCCAGCAGACGGAGCGGTCATAGTTGCGTCACTCATGAAAATGGCTAATTAGTTTTACTTTATTGTTAGGCAAAACCGCCGCGTCAGCTTTAGGTGACGCGGCATCGTTGCAGCTTCACAGTAGCACCCGTCCAGAAACGGCGCAACGTTAAACTAGATAAGTATAGTGCTGTAAATCAGTAACTTGCGTAGATTGTGCCGTTTCGGCTCACGGGTGAAAAAGGGCTAAATTAGCATGGCTAATTTTAGGGGTGGTCTGCATTAAGACCCGCATCAGGAAGAGACGGCTTTTTGCAGGTGGAACTTAAGTCCTTCGGCGATGCCATGACCCTGGCCGAGGTCGCTGACAAAACCATCGTTTTCGCGAACCACCTTTTTGACGGCTTCGATGGCATTGGACGGGGCGGCGAGGAACCGGGCGTAACGGGGCAGCAGCATGGGGAGGTCGTTGAGATGGTCTCCGGCGGCGAAGGTGTGGTGATGGGTGATCTCCAGCCGCCGTCCGATTTCGGCCAAGGCAGCGCCTTTGTTGTAATTGGTATGGGCAAACCGGGCGTAAACATCATTGCGGACCACCTGCAAATTGGGGACTTCCTTGCAATATTCCACCATGTAATCGTGGATGGCGTCAGCGTCCCCGTTATTTCCGGCCAGCAGGCAGAAAGGGGAATAGGCATCCTCGTAAACGGTGGCGTCGTAGCGGGAGTTGACCCAACTCACCAGCCGGGGCATGTCGCGGCGGACGCGGACGAATAATTCCTCATGGGCGCGGTGACATTCGGTATTCCAATCGTTAAGTCCCACGTATTGGGATTCGTGGTGGCGGTGGATTTCGCGTTCCACCAGGACGAGGTAATCGGGTTTGATGGTGACATGGGAGCGGGCCATGGCTTCCATGAGGCTGGACATGTCGCGCCCGGTGTTGATGACCCACTTGGCGCCCTGGGCCTGGAGATCGCCGATGAGCTTGAGGAGATGCGCCGGGATGGGCGGATTTTCAAATTCGGCAAAAAGGGTTCCGTCAAAATCGGTTGAAATCAGTTGAATCGGCAAACTCATGTGAACTAGTTGGGCGTATTAATTTATTAACGCAGGGTGAAAATCATACCCGATGCAAGCAGAACTCGCAACCCGCGGCGCAAACAACAACGCTTGCGGGCACTAGAATGGTGCGGTACCGTAAGTTGTCAAAAGATTAATGCTATTATGCTGACCCCGCAGGAACAATACGACGACGCCATGTATGACTTCAGCACGGCGGATTATGACGGGGCGATTGCCAAGCTGAAGGTGGTGCTGGCAGAGGATCCGGATTATTTTGATGCGCGGCTGTCGCTGGGCATGGCGTATTATCGCAAGGGTGATTATGCGACGGCGATTGAGGAAGGGCACAAGGCGGAAAAGTTGCGGCCGAACGAGCAATTGGTGCATACCAACCTTTCGCTATTTTACATGAAGAGCGGCGACAAGCAGACGGCGGAGCATCACGGTTTGCAGGCGCGCATTGCTTCGTGGAAGGGGAACATGGCGCCGGGTGCAGCGGCGCCGGCGGGCGATCCGGAATTGGAGCTGGCCAAGCCCAAAGCGCCGCCGGTGAAGGTGGGCGAGAAATTTCCCGATATGCCATGGAAGAAGAACAAGCCGATTGGCGGGGACAAGGCACATTAATTAATGCCGAACAATTTTGATAAATAAAAACTGATTATGAAATCCGCCTACGAACTCGCAATGGAACGGTTGAACAAGACGGCACCCACGCAGAAGGTGACCGAGGCGCAAAAAAAGAAACTGGCAGAAATTGATTCCAAATACGCGGCCAAGATTGCGGAACGGGAACTTTTTGTGAAAGACGAATTGCAAAAGGCGATGGCGAAGGGTGATGCGGAGGCGATGGAACAGTTGGCGAAACAGTTGGTGAGCGATCGCAAATCGTTGGAGGCGGAAAAGCAGGAGAAGAAGGAAAAAGTGCGGCAGGACGGCTAGGCTGACCGTTTCAGAAAGAGAGAATAATTCTCCAACCCAATTCAGCAAGAGAGTTGGGTGCAGTTTATCGGGTCAGGGCAAACAGCATGGCTCCGACAAACGTCGCCGTCGTCAGGAGCAGAATTCCCGCGATGGCCAAGCCCACACCGCTTACCCGGTTCATGGATTCGGTATGATTTCCCGGCACCAGCGCCGTGTTGACGCAACCCTGACCATTTTTATTTGCACGATAAGTAATTGCTTTCATGGGATTCCAAATAGCATAACCAAGGCCAGCAAATTCGAGGTATAGGGCGCAATATGTAAGATGCTCTGCCAAGGGTTTTTACGTGGTGAGCTGTAAAAAGCGAGCCAATTGGCAATGCGTGAGAAGTGTCAAAAACGCCGGTTTTCCACGCGTCTCTCTTAAACTGACACCCAGTCGAAATCAGCCTTTGGCGACCCCTCTTTGCCAGAGTTCGAAATGATACAAGGCGGCGACAACAAGGGAGTGGCGAATCTTGCCGGTGGCGACCAATTTGGGAACTTCGGCGATGGGGATGAGGCGGGTGAGCAAGTCTTCGCCTTGGTCCCATTGCACGGGATGAACAAGGCGGCAATTTTGCACCAAGAGGGTGTAGCAAATATTACTCATGATGGCGGGGTTGGGAAAAACCTGGCCGATGATTTGCGGTTGGTCGCCGGCGTAACCGGTTTCCTCGCGCAACTCGCGTTCGCCGGCGGCGGCCGGGGAAGCGTCCTTGGCATCGATCATGCCGCCGGGGATTTCCAGTTCCACGGTGTTGGTGCCGTGGCGATATTGCTCGATCATGACGAGTTGCTGGTCCGGCGTGGTGGCGATGACGTTGACCCAGTTGACGCTGTCGATGACGTAAAAGTTGTGCTCCGCGCCGGTGCGCGGGGAAATCTTCCGGTCGGAATGGATGGTGAAGATGCGAAAGTTTCCTTCGGGCTGCGAGCTGATTTTCGTCCAGGGTTTAATCATTGGAATTATGCCACCCTCACCCCGACCCTAAGCGCTGTTGGGTTTTACACGCTTCTTCACAAGAAGGGAGGTATGAGAAGGTTATGTCAATTTCGTTCTCTCCGATGACGATCTTTTCAACCAGACTTTCGGCAATCTTGCGCTTGTCGTCAAGAGTCAAGGAAGGCCAGCGGCCATAGAGGGTGTTGGCTTCATGGAGGATGTCCTCGGCGGAAAGCCGGTTTACTTTGAGGAAATCCACCTCGGCTTGGAGCTTTGGAAGTTCTGCGCCCAATTGGTTCAACCGTTCCTCGGCTGGCTTGTAAAACTGGCCAAAGCCCTGGGGAGTGATTTGACCGTCCAAATAAAGCCGGTGGGTGCGGGTCATTTCGTCCCGAACCTTCTGGACTTCCCGCTCATGGGAAGCGAGCAAGGTTTCCTTTTCGGAAAGGTTCTTGTTGGCCTCTTTCAAATGCCCGGCAATTTTTTCCGGTTGGGCAAAGAACGCCTTCATCTCGTGAAGAAAGATGTCCTCCAAATCCTTTTTGGGAATCTTGTTATTACATTTGCGGCAAAAGTATTTGGGAAGGTCAGTTCGGGCATACATTTTGTTGCCACAGGCGCAAAAGGCAAGGCTGCCAAACAACTGCACCGGGGCCTTGCCGGGGCGTTTCCAGCCTTTTAACTGTTCTTCCATGACCTGATTGACCTGATTCCAGAGGGATTCGGAAATAATCGGCTCGCATTCGACCTTGCCCCATTCGCTTTCGGGCTTGGGTATTCTTTTCCGCGTATCTCCGTGCCGGAAGCGATTAAAGTAATAGATGCCCTTGGCGCTTGGCTCGATAAGGGTGCGATATAGCTGGGTGTCCCGCCAGATCACGCCGCCCCGGGTGCGGTAACCGGCGGCATTTAAGAGTTTGGCCACCTTGCCTTTCCGACGATGTTCCAAAAAGAGTTCATACGCCTTTCTGCGAATGGGGGCTTCCTCGGGGTGAATGACCAGTTTGCGCTCCTTCCATTGGTAGCCATAGGGGGCACTGCCATTAATCGACTTGCCGAGTTTGGCACGAGTGATGACGGAGGCATTGACGCGCTCGGTGATTTCCTCCCGCTCCCACTGGGCAAAGACTCCGAGCAAATGAAAGAACATTCTCCCTCCCGCCGTGCTTGTGTCGATGGCCTCCGAGAGCGAGATCAAGTCAGCGCCATGTTTGTTAAAATAATCAACGAAGTCCTCCAGTTCGCGGCGGTTGCGCGAGAGGCGGGCGAGCTTGGAAAACACCAGTCCGGTGACATGGCCCCGCTCAACATCCTTCATCATGCGCTTGGCTTCGGCGTGTTGCATGACAGCCTTGCCGCTCTGTCCCGCCAAGTTGTATACCTCCTTGACCTGCCATCCCTTGCTTTGGGCATAGCTCTGGGCACGTTGCTCGTGATGTTCGGGGCTGTCGCCCTCGGCCTGATCCTGAGTGGAAACCCGAATCCAAATGCCAATATTCTTGGAGCCTTCTTTTAAAAGAGTATTGTCCTTCATAGCACTACTTCATACGTGAAAACAACCGCTTGGGTCAATTAAATTGTTTGCAATCGGCAAACTTTGTTTAGAGGCTTTACCCATGGCAAAGAAAAAATATTTCCACGAATCCGAACTGGCCGAACTGGCCAAAGCATTCCGGGCAAAGTCAGGGAGGACCAAAGAGGAAGCGGCTCTCGAATTAGGGGTGGGCCGGCCTTCTGTGCAACTGGCGGAAGGCACGCCAGGACAAAGTCTGGCCAAGTTGCGCATTCGCATCATAGAAAAGTATTCACCTTACAAAGTCATCGGCCCGGTGTATCTCCTGGAAAGGAAATAGCCGGCTATGTTTTTCGGCGCATGGTTTCTGCAAGCATTTTGAGGGCGGATGCTTCCCGGGTTCTGGTTTCTTCCGGTGATAGTTTCGAGGCCCTGCTTTTTACTTTGTATTTGCCTAGCACCGTTTCCTGCGGGTTGGCAGCGCCATTTTCTCCAGCGGGCAGCTTTTGCAGATAGTCGATAAACTGGTCGGGGAGATAGTATCCCACCTTGGCAATCTCCTCAGCTAAGAGGCAGCCGGACACGGCCATTTGGATTTTTGCGAGGCGCCCTTCACTGGCACAAATAACGGCTACCTGTTGGCATCCGGCTTTGAGGCACTTGGCTACATTGCCGACTTCATGATCGACCGTGGTCATGATGGAGATTTCACACGCAATCACCTGATTGTCTTTTTCAAGTGCGAGATCAATCTTCTGGCCGGTCGCGGTCAATTTTTCCCTGGCGGCATAAAAACCCAATTCGCGCGCAACGGTTTCAATCCGTTCCCGAATGAGATTGTGCTGATGGCCGCCGATGCCCCGGTCGCTTGAAGCTGACTTGGTGGTTGCCTCTATGATAGGAGATGCAGGAATTTCCGGTTTTGCTCCTTCTGGCGCAATTACAGTAGCTGCCTCCTTTTCCGAAACTGTGGGTTGCCGAACTTCCGCAGCCGTGGGTTTCGCAGGCTTCGCCTCGGATGGGGAAGTTGGCTTGGGCTTCACCGGGTCCGGCGTGGCAGCTTCCGAATTAAACTCAGCCTGCTCGGCGGCTTCCACTTGGGCGCGGGGAACCGCATACTTCATTCTGGAAGCCTCAACCACAGCTTGTCGAACCAATTGCGCTGCCTCTGGATTAACCGCTTCGGGAAGGGGAACAGTCAGATTGAAATCAAAGTCCGCCTTTTCAACACGCGTTATGGCCTGCCCCTTGCCTAGATTCTGGAGATCCCGGGCCTCAAAGAAGGAGAACCCGTTCTCCAAGGCGCGGGCATCGGCATCGCCGACCCGGAAAGCCACTCGGGTGAAGGGATTGGCAAGCACCGCGCTGGCCACTTCCCGGTCGCGCTCCAGCTGTCGCAATTCTTGATGAGCGAGAATGAGCCCCAGCCGATATTTGCGTGCTCCGGTCAGAATCTCAGCCATGGACGGGGTGATGAAATTGTGGAATTCATCGATGTAGAGCCAAAAATCCTTCCGGACTGACACGCGCTGCGCCTGGCGTGCCATCACCATTTGTTGGAATTTCGACACCAAAAGGGAACCCAAAAGAAATGAGTTTTCCTTGCCCATCTGTCCCTGCGGCAGCTTGGCCAGAAAGATTTTGCCCGAATCCAGTATGTCCCTGAAATCGAGCCGGTTGACCGGCTGCGAGACCATGTAACGAATGGGCTTGGGCGCGAGGAAGTCATTCAATCGAGTGATGACCGAACCGATGGATTTATTGCCCGCCAGTTGGGAAAAGCCTTTGCGCCAGTAATAGACGATGTTCGGGTCCCCGACGGTTTCGAGATATTTTGCGCGGAATGCCGGCTCCAGGAGAAAGCGGCGGAGATCGACCAGTGTCCCGCCACGACTGCTTTCGAGAAAAGCCAGAATAGCGTTTTGCAACACGCTGCCCATCTGGTCGCCCCAACTGGTGGAAAGTCGTTGGAAGACGGACACGAGATCGGAGGCCAACAGCCTTTTTTCCGCGTCGCTGTGGGCGGAGAGGATGTTGAAACCCACGGAATATTCCTCATCGGATGGATCAACCAAAACCACGTCGTGGATGCGCTCCGGTGGAATGATCCCAAGAATCTGCTCAATGAGGTCGCCATGTGGATCAAGGACCGCCACTCCTTCACCGTTTTCGATGTCCTGACGAATGAGGTTGAATAGGAGCGTGGACTTGCCGGTGCCTTGAACGCCAATGACGTGCATATGCTGCACGCGTTGTTCGGCGGTAAGTCGCACTGGAAAGCTATCGTCTGCATGCGCATTGCTCCCCAGCAACACGCCACTCTCACCTCGAACAATTGCGGGCGCAGCTTTTGTTTTGCCGGTTTCCCGTTGCAAGACGGGGGAACGCACGGCACTGGATGGCAGATGGACAAAGCCCATCAACTCATCGCTGCTAAGCAACATGCCGGAACGACGCGACTGGCGACGAAGCGCGTCCTCAACATGCTCCTCGAATGGGTAATCGGAGTTTTCGAGCGGGATGAGTTCGTTGCATTGTGGATGGGCAAACACGCGCAGGGAACCGGCCAGGTCGCGGGCAATTTGTAATGTGCGTTCAAAGCATTCGCTTCGAACCAAAATTCGCACAACAGCGGCGTATAGTGGGTGCGCTACTTTGTTTTGTGCCGCACCAGCTAATTCGGGTTGATTGACGAAAAACGGTTTGCCGTCAGCGTGGGTCACCGAACGCACAATGCTCTCGGCCCAAGGCTCGTGAGTGGGTTGAAAGAGGACTTGAAACAATCCAAGCTCTCCTGGTTGCAATTCGGAGAGCGCGCCGATGATGCCGACAAAGGGATCGAGTTTGCCGCCCGCAAGCGGGAGCATGAACTCCCGGGCCAAGCCAAATTCCACAACCAGTGCATCCTCGCCCTCGCACACTTCCCATGCCTTCTCCAAAGTGCCTTCCCGCTCATGGAACATCCCTTCCGGAAAATGGGCCTGCAACTGTCGGCGAACCAGCGGTGCATCCTCGGAATGCGTGGCAAACTGCAAAGTGACACGGTTGGACACTCCGAAAAGTTCAAAGGCCACTGGTTCCCGGCAGAGGGATAGGTTCGATAGGAATTGCTCAAATGCCTCTCTGTTAATGTTGAGGTTGGCGGGAAGGGAAGTCTGAAGCTCAATGAGCGAATCGCGGACCAGCATGTGAGGCTCGGGTTCATCCACCTCCTCAATGACCGGAGGCAAAGAGGGTGCCTCCGTGCTCAGTTTACGGCTGAGCCGCTGAACCAAGGAGCTGAGCACGGTGGGCCTGCGCCCATCGTCAATGGCGGGGGATTGCGGCAAGTAATGGCCGTAAAACGGTCGGAAGGGCGGCTCCGGCACTACAGGATATGGAAACACCTGCCAACCGCGTCCGCGCCGTTCCCAGTGATGGAACTGCTCTGTCAGCTTTGCATCAATGGAAGCCATGCGTCAGGATTCGGCTTCCGTTTTTTGGTCGAGTCGTTTGGTCGTCGGATAATACAAGCCATGGAGGATCGGCGCATGCTCGTATTGCGTGAGGAGCTTCACCCCCTTGGCCGCGGTTTCCTGTTCAACCAGTTTCTTGACCACGCCTTCCACAACGGTGAGATACATGAGCCGGACATCCTGGCGGTAATAGGTTTCCCGGCGAAACCACGCCTCATAAATGCCGTTAATGATCGGGGTTTGGAGCAGGATTTTATCAAGGTCCTTAATTCCGATGGCCACCGCATTGCGCATGACGTAAATGGCTCCCAAGACAACGCCAAGAAACGCAACGGGCCAGATGAACGGGGCGAGCAAACCGAATATCCTAACAAAGACATAAAAGGAGGTGAGCGCAATGAACCCCATTCCACATGCCAGTGCCAACAGCTGCCAGGGTTCGACCACGGCAGGGATTTCGGCAAAGCGGCAGGAATAGAAATAATTGACACCAAACGGGGCGGCGCAAACGTCAAACACCAACCGTTCACGCGTCATGCGCAAGTATTGGCGCTTGTCGCTGAGGACACCGCCCTCAGAAAACTCGATGTAAGAAATGTTGAGACCAGGCACGTGCTGCTCCTTTAGTTCCTTTTCGACCTCGGCATAGAACTCCTTTGCCGAGGAAGAATAGTTGGGGACGGGCGTATACCAGTGGCTGAGCTCATCTGCTTTTTTTGATCTGAATCCAAACATAGCATTATTAAGTTTTGGGTTCGGGTTTCTTCAAAAAGCGCGGCAACACGAACAACATGGCCCCAAGAACCAAGATGATATATGTGCCAACCTGGAGGGCTAAAAAGAATCGATCACCCAGTTTGAGACGAAAATAGATCAAGGCCAGGAAGGGGATTGCGCCGGCAAGCTGGGAGGTGAACAGCACTCCTTTTTTCCCAATCGCGGTTAGGAGGGTGAAGAAGGCCGTGAAGGGAACCAGCCAAACCAATTTTGCCTCATCGCTCGGAAGTTGCTGTAATTGATAGCCAGAGAGATTACCTCCCAATATCCTTATCCATGGGAGCCAGAAGCATCCGATCATGGCCAAAGAACAGAGAGCAATTACGTTTTGAATATCCTTGTTCCGCTCTGAAAAGCAAGCGGTTGGGACAGACTGAGAGACCGTTGCAGGACTCACTTCAGAGGGCTGCTCCAGGGCTGGTTGTTCTGACATAAAGACACCTTTCGGGTTAAACAACGATTAACGGCGATTTAAACGACGGCACGTCTTGGTGAATCAAGTAGACTACGGGATTTGAGAGGCACTTCTTTCAGAAATCTTTGAAAAAAAGACAATTGTGGATGCTGGGCGAGATGCGCCGCTGCGTCACGGTAGGCGAATGAACGCGAAAATGAGATGGTGAAACGCTGGCTCTCTTCAAAGCTATGGACCACAATGCTGAGGCTGTATATAAATTCAGCATTGGAAATCCGATCGGCGCCCGAACAGCATCGATTATTTCTGATTTAGACTTCAAGGATTAACATTTTCAGTGAAATGATTCGAGCTTAGATCAGAGCGGGGATTCCCAATCTGACGGAATTCACTCAGCGTGCCATTGAATGACAGGTGTGAATGCCTCAATGCGCCCCAATGTGGGGTGGAGATTACGGTGTGTTTGTGCTCCAGCGAAGCTGGTAAAAGCGCCGATTGAAGATATTGGTGGAAGGATCAAAAAAAATGCCCTGAGGCGCGGGGAGGGTCAGATTTGTTAGAAGATTCCAATCGGAAAGGTTTGAGGAAACATATACATTGTACGGCCCAGGTGTACCGCTTTGAATTACAAATTGGAATCGCCCAGTTTGGAAGCCGGGAGATGCCAATAATGGCGGCTGGAATACCGGTGTGGTGAAGCACAACGCGGCGCTCTGTTCGGAAATGTTCGTGTAGTGATCGTAAGCTCTAACGGTCAAACAATACTGGCTATTAGGAAACAAACCGGATAGGAGAAAATTGGGGGCCATAGTTGTTCCAGCGTATGAACCGTTGACGTAAACCTTATATCCGGCCAAACCGGAACCGCCGGTGTCAAAAGCGGGGTTCCAAGCGATACTTAACTGACTGGGGATAAAAGCCGTTGAGGCCAGATTTGTTGGAACGGGTGGTGGGGTAACATCCAGTCGGCTACTTGCGGCAATTGTAATCCGCAAAAGTCGGTTGCCAGCCAGATCGTAAGAATATGACTCTGCAGACCCGTCAGAGTATGCAGCATTGGTGAGGCGATTTAGAGAATCGTAAGAATAGGTAAACGTAGCAGCCCGCAACGGCTGTAGGGTGACTATCGTTAATAGCAATATCAAGGCTCGCAGCACAAACAAATTAATTCCATTCACAATAAATCCTTTATCTCTTGAAACCTAACCCGCATTTTGGAACTTAGATCTATAAGCGGATTAAATTCTAGTTTGATGTTAGTAAAGGGCTGGTTGAATGGATCAAACAAATAATATTCTCGCCTTACCGTACTTCCGACAGGAATATCGGAAACAGGCACGGTTAAATATTCTATGTTGTCTTTCCCAACCTTGCTATCAAGCCGCATCATTCTAACGGTCAAAACGGCAAGCTGTGATTGTTTTATTTTTGTTATTTCAAGAATGACTTTATTAAAACGAGGCAGTAAATCCTTTGGGCGGTCAGGAGATTTCACCAATTGATTTTCAAAACTGAGCAAGCGCACATTAAATTTAGCCCTTTCATCCATGACTAATTTCACTCCTTCAAGATTCGCAATGTTTTTGTAGGCAGCGTAACTATGTGTTCGAAACAATTCTTTTGGTTTCGCCTCAATCCACTTGTTGAAAGACGGCGATAATGATCGCTCAGTGCTATCTTCCCAAGAAAACCAAGAAACATTTTCGGCCTTCTCGCTAGAATGCAAGCAATAACAACCTTCCGTCGTGCCATCGTAGCCAAACACAAACATGTTGGAAGAAGATAGGCGAGCCAATTGTTTGGTTTCACTTTCCACCGATTTCACTATGGGGCTTTCTAATGGATGAACGATTAACAATCCACCAAAAAAAATGCCAGGACCTATTTCTGACAAGAAATGCAGATAGTCGATAGGCGGAATTAATTTCTGTTTACTAAACCATTGAACCACAAATTCCTTTTCTAAGGGAACAGATTTACAATGGTATCCGCCTTCGGAATGTTGCATAAGCTCTGTCTGAAAATTGGGAAACATAAATTTATAAGTCTAAGAAAAAGGGAGTTTCAAGCAACCCTGGTATCTCTGGCATTTCAGGTTCGAGTTCGACTTGGTTATATTGCGTGCCATAGGGATCTTGCTGCTTGAGCCATCTTGCCTCCGCGCCTTGGCTCCGATTTAAACCTGAAGGCTTTAGTTGATAATTTGACAAATCATCCTCTCCACCATGTTGTCTCTGGATTATATGGTCAACATCGTATTGGTTAGGCACCGGACCGTTAGCATTTTCCCAAGTGCTTCGAGCGTTAGAATTGGGAAGATCAGAAGTGCGAGTCTTCATTAATCGCCCCTGTTGGGCTGCTCTTTGATAAGCGGCTAATTCGTCCGCCATAGACCTGGGGAGCCTTAATACATTATTTGCGACCGGAGGAGTAGAATAGGCGGTGGACGAAAGGAAAGTTTCCCATTGTTCCGGTACAATAAAAGTGGGAAAAGTAAACAACGCCGGCCAAAAAGATCCTTCTGTTGCAACGAGCCCTGTTGTGTCCTTAAACCGCAGGGGGTTATTTAAGGCATAAACAAAGCGATTCAAACCTTGATCGTCATTATCTTTGCTTGTAGCAGCATCCTTTGTCAGAAAACGGCCAAATTGTGGGCTGAAATAGCGGGCGCGAACGTAATAAAGACCTGTACTATCATCCATTATACCATAACGCCCTAAATAACGGAACGGCTGCTGAGAGAGCCCATCAGAGTTTGCAAGAATACCAAAAGAGTCAAAAGCATAGGAGTCAGTTACTTTTCCTCCGAAATCCGTAAGCGCCACCGTGCTGCCTTGAATGTCGAAGTGATAGGTAGCAACTGTCCCGTTGGACAAAATCCGCTCTGCCAAGCCGATTCCATAGACGTAGCAGGCAATCGAGGAACTGTTAGTGTCAGTCTCGACAAGCATCTCCGGGAGCGCGCCCAGACGGTCAAGAACGAAGCGTTGCGTTTGTCCATTCACCGTCCTGTCAAGACGGTTTCCGAGTCCATCGTAGGTCAATGTGCTTGAAGCGTTGGTCATCACCAATTGCACGAGACGATCTTCAAAATCATAGGCATATAAGGTCGTGCCAATGCCCGTGAGATTGCCGTTTGCGTTGTGTGTGACAGTCTGGCTGTCAATTGAGGTAATGCGATTGTCAGAATCATAGGTGCAGACATTCGTCTGATTGGTCAGAATGGGAAACAATGGCTGGCTGTGTGTGGCCACTGTGTGGTTGCCGATAGGATCAAGACTGAGTGCGTACGCGGCAATTACACTCGCATCCGGCGCAGCATTGGTGAGTGCAACAAGGCGATTTGCAACATCATAAACGTAAGCGGCTGTCGTGCCATTTGCATTGGTCGCAGCGATCAGATTGCCTCGATTATCATAAGTGTAGGTAATGACCCCATTCAGCCAGTTCGTGAGCGCCATCATCCGATTCAGAGCATCAAAACCGTAATTGACAACTTTGTTGCCGGGATAGGTCAGACTTGTGCGGTTTCCATTCGCATCAAAACCATGGACAACAATCTGACCATGGGGATCTGTGACGCTTGTCAAACGATTTAGTAAATCGAATTGCCACGATGTCGCGCCGAGACTATCCGTCATGTTCGTCCTGTTGCCGACAGAATCATAAGCAAACGTAACGGGCGGTCCGCTAGGATATGTTAAGTTTGTCAGCCGATCGAGGACATCATAGCTATAAATAATACTGTCACCATTTGGCGTAATTTTGTTGGTGAGATTGCCAGCCGGGTCATACGATAAAATCATTTTATGATTCATTGGATCGTCTCGCTCGATCACCCGGTTCAAAGCGTCATATATATTTGTCCAAGTATGACCATTAGGGTCTGTCGTTTGAATGCGGTTCCCACTCTCGTCGTAGGCAAAGAAAACGGGTTTGTTCGCTATATCTATAACATTGGTGAGTCGTCCGATTGCATCGTAGAAAAACCGAATGATTTGTCCATTGCCGTTGGTGGTCGCTAAGACATGGCCAAATGCATCGTAAGCGGTCTCGTTGGTGGAAATGGAAGTCTCAATCGTGGCAACTTTGCGGTTGAGTGCATCGAAAAAGTTGGTGATGTAATGGCCGGTTGGGTCGATGATACTAGTCTGGTTGCCTTGTGCGTCGTAGGTAAATCGAGTGATTTGGTTCAAAGCATTTGTAATAGCAATTAAATTTCCTATGTCGTCGTAAGCATAACCGGTGTAATTTCCAAAAGCGTCAAAAGTGACACTTTTTCTGTCGAGCGGATCGAAAAGCGTCCCATTCGTTTGCTTTAGTGGAGCGAGGACGGCGACGAGCCGGTCTTTCAGATCGAAAATATTTGTTGTCGTCGCATCGCGCGGATTGTGTGATGACGTGCGGTTGTTATTAGCATCGTACGTAAAAGAGTTCGTGAAGCCGAGCGGATCGACGGTAAAGAGTAAATTATCATTGTTATCGTAAGCAAAAACGTTTGTCCGGTGAAGTGCGTCAATCCGCCGTATTTTACGGCCAACGCCGTCGTAATCGAAGTGGGTCGCGAAACTCTTAGCATCAATGACGTTGGTGAGATTGCCCTGGCTATCGTATTGATTTGTCGTGCCGAATCCGCGGGCGTCCCTGAGAACATTCGGTAAGCCATTCGCGTCATATTGCACTGTATTGATGAAGCCCAAAGCATTGGTTGTAGAAGTTAGATTGCCACGAGCATCGTAGCCAAAGGCGGTAATATCAGTCAGTGCGCTTACGCGCCGAACCGGATTGTTGAGCGTGTCATATTGAATCGTTGTGACGTTGCCAAGCGCGTCGATTTTGTTCGTCACGTTTCCGTACAAATCGTAACTATATTGAGTCTGATTGCCATTCTTGTCTTTGGCGGAAATGCGATTGCGACTGGTGTCGTAAGCAAAAAACTGCTGGTTGCCTGCTTCATCTACGATATTAGTGACTAGCAGACGGTCATCGAAACGCTGGGAAGCAAACTTTCCAAGAGCATTGGTGACGTATGTCACACGGTTTGTTAAATCATAGAAAAAGCCGGTGGCGTTGGCATATGCGTCGCTTTGATATGACACTACCCGTTGACGGTTGTCATAAGTGTTTTGCACATAACAGGTCCCTCGCGGGTCAACGGCGTTCGTCATTTGATGGTTTGCATCGTATGAGTAGGTGTTCGTTCCACCATTCGGATCGATCACACTTGTGAGATTCGTCTGGCTGTCGTAACCAAATTGATTCGTACGCCCTGCAGGGTCGATAATTGCATTGATGCACCCATTTGCTGTCGAAACGAAAGTGATATTGCGACCTGCCGTATCAGTGATGGTGGCCAATTGATTTCCGCTGTAGGTGAGCAGGAGCGTATTTGCATTCTTGTCAACGATGGAACTGAGTCGGCCTTGTGCATCAAAATGGTGGCTCGTCTGCCCCTTGTCGGTGAGCGTCCAAGTGCTGTCCGCATTCTTGACCAAATTATCATAAGTGCCATCGTTTGGCTCCGCATTATAGCTGCCAGCGCCCGTATCAAAAAATGTTTCGATGTGACCATCAGCAAAAGTGATAAAGACATTGGTGGACGATGTTGCCAGCGAAATATTGTAAGAATGGGTCCATCCAAAGCCGATTGGAACACCGTTTGTGCCTGGAAATTTGCTGTTGTAAAATCGTCTGAACTCGAATGGAAAACCCTTACCGGGAAGATGCGAATCCACATGTTCGTAAAGGTAGTTGCCATTCGCAAGGTTGACCGGGTCCTTGGAAATGCTAATGCCGGTTGAACTGATTCCTGCCGCGTTGCCATCGACAGTTATAATTGTTGAAGCCGAACCCGTGTTGTTCGCCGAATCCGTAATGAGCAAAGCAGCAGAATAACTTCCGCTATGATTGAATACATGCATAGCCGTCGGTTGAGTCGTAGTAACGGGAGTGCTCCCGTCGGAAAATGTCCAGCGATAGCTGGAAACGGTTACACAGGCATTTGCGGTATGCGATCCGGAGGCTGAAAGGGATATCGTGGTGCCGGGCGCAACGTGATTTGGTGCGGCGATATTTGCAACGGGATTACCGCTCGGAACTGTAACAGAGAAGGTGTTCGCGCTGATAGCCGTGGCGACGTTGTTTCCACTGCTATCTAGCGCGGTGACGCGCAATTTTACTTGAGTCGAGGAAATGCAACTCGGTGTTTGCCATTGATAAGAGTTTTGGGTGCTATTAATTCCCGTAGTAATCGGGGGTGAAATATAGTTGTTCCCTCCGTCGATCGAATACTCTATTTGGATAGAGTGTGCCAAGGCATTGGAGTCATTCAAAGTCCACGAAAGTGGGACCATGCTTCCAGCACTAAATGATTGCCCTCCATTAGGAGTTAAGTTTGATAGTGAAGCTGGAGACGCAGAAACGCTTATAGTTTTAGTATAATTATTGTCTGTTTCATCTGACTCAACGACATTACCGAATATATCAGCAGTTATTTTAAGGGTATGTGTTCCGACAGCCAACTTACCGATAAAATAGTCATTATAATAAGAATGATAATTTACGTCAGTTGGTGAAGAAGAAAAGATCCCGATAGACGTTCCGTCCAGGTAGAGACGATTACTAAAAGCGGGTGTTGCACTCCCACCGTTGTTTATTACTGCGAAATCAACATAAAGGTTATCCCACGGATATAGGGGCGTATCATCGGTAGTCGTATTTTGGACCTTTGAGACTACAATTTTGTCCGACCAACCGTCCGGCTGGAACGGAGTAAGATTCGGCGCCGCATATATATATATTGCGCTAGACACAGAATTTATATCGTTGTTGGTGTTGCTTTGAATATTTAGAGTCGTAGTGTCTGCTATTACGTATAAAGAGTAATACCCAGCTGAAGCAGATGGAGGAACGGTAAAAAGTGCCGTCAAGTTGCTCGATTGTTGAGGAGAGAGTGCACCGACCGGAAATTGGCCGTCCAATATTGCAATTTTGCTATTATCAGGTTTGATTTGAATACGGCTAAAGCATGCAAGAGAATTTCCATTGTTTTGATTCTTTACGACGTAGCTGATCGTGAGGGGTTGGCCGGCAACAACAGCCGATGGCGAACCACTTGGGGTTCCCGAAATCACAAGATCACAAATGCCAACTTGCAGCCACCTAGAATTGCTTGACAAAGTCGTTGTTCCGGTCTGATTTGCACCGCTGTATGCAGAAACATTCCATTTATATAGACTTCCAGGAGATGTTGTGAGGACCAAATTTGTACCGTTGGCAATATAGTTATAAAGTGTTCCGTTGGGACTGCTTGTTACGTCTCGAATGTTCAATGAATAGCTAAGGGCTCCGGCAGACGCATTCCAGACGAAATTTATCACATTGGATGGATATAGAAATCCTGGGGAAGTTGTGTCACCGGGTGAAATTATGCTGAAGGCGCCAGGGGCCGCATAGGCTGTCCCCAAGAAGGACAGGGCGATTACGACGAAAGTCCACACGGCCTGGAGCAAGCCGGGCTTTCGCCTTAGTAGCGATGGTTGAACTTCGTTGAGTCGTTTTGCAGGCTTCAGATTCATATCGTCTTTTAGGATGATCTAAACAGATGATGTTCTGCCGAGGACGGCAGAACAGAATTCCTCCGATTTGGTGGACTACAGTATGTAAAACCAATCCACCGCCACAACACATGGTGGACAATGACGGGGTTCTGTCGGTAGTCAAGGAAAATAAAAACCCCTCCTTTGTCGGAAGGGGATAAATTGAAGGTCAATTGTAAAAATATCCTAATTCACGCAACGAGCAATGGTTGGGATTGCCCACGATGACGTGGTCGAGCACTTCAATTTTGAGGATTTGACCGGCCCGAATCAGGTCGCGGGTGGTTTTCACGTCCGCTTCCGAGGGCGTCGGTTCACCCGAAGGGTGATTATGCATGAGCACAACTGCGCTGCTCGCGGCAATAATGGCCGTTCGAAACACTTCCCGAACATGCACCACCATCGTATCGAGCGTGCCAATGGAGACCAAGTGATGACCTTTGATCCGGCGGCGTGTGTTAAGATGCAACACAATCAAACACTCCACTTCTGGATTGAAGTAAGGAGCTTGCACCACCTGAGAGCGCCAATAATCCGCGGCACTCTGTGGATTGTCACAGAGTTGCATCGTGTCCGGCAAGGGACACTCCCGTAACGCAACCACTTTGTATTCCTTGGAAGCGTATTGAACTGGCCCTTCCTCTTGAGGTTGAACATCGAGGATGAAATCACAAGCCTTCTGGGCTTGTGCCGCTGCGTGGACGACCAGTTTGCGGTTGTCCTTCAATCGTTCCAGCCAGTTTTGAATGTAGCCGGCTGATTGACTCAAGGTCGTGTTCTCAATCTCGCAATGGCCAGAGAGAAAGGCCGCCCCCATTTCCGCCACCAATTCCTCACGACTGTAGGGATTGCTGCCAAATTGAATCAGGTCGGTAATCTCCTTGCGATTCAGGCGGGATACGTGCCCGGTGGCATGGGTCAATTCGTGGAACAAGGTGTTGTAATACTTTTCGGAGGATTCAAAGAGTGTTGCCTCCGGCATATTGATTCTGTCCTGAAGCGGGGAATAGCAGGCGCGTCCGCCCCCATGCTCAATCGTTGGACAGCGGGGCATGTGCGCCACGATCTGCTCGCATTTCGCGATTGGATGAAAGTTCCCGTGGATTTCAGGGGAAGCGGGAACCGTGACTCCTTCACATTGCGCGATATTGAAGACACTATGATAGCGCAGAAACGGGATCTTCTTAGTTTCCCCGTTTTCCGCCTCTTCAAATATCTTCCAGAAGACGACGGGAAAGGATTTTTCACCCTTTTTGATGCGAGCGTCCAACGACTGAACCTGTTTAAAGGTTAGCCAAAAGGGGGAAGCAAACCCTGCTGCATTCAGAAGGAACAAGTTGATTCCGCGATACGCTTTGCGGCTGATGAAGTTTTGGGGAGCCAAGGAGCCTCCTTTCCATGGCCGGTGCCAGGGAACGGTTCCGGATTCCAACAAGCTGATGATTCTATCCGTGATGAGTTGATATACGTCCTTTTTCAAGTAACTCGCTTTCTGGTCGTCCACCCGCATAAAAGCGGGTTGCCTTTGGGTTGGGTAAAACTCTCTTGCTGGAGGCATAAGACGGCCATGGATTTTCCAGCAAGAAGAGGGCTGCCAAAGGCAGCGAGGAAGAAAGGCCTCTCCCTTTAGAAGGGAGAGGTTGGATTTAGTATTCTTCGGGTAAGAGCACCGTGGTGGACGAACGGTCCGCCTCGGTGATGAGCCAAAAGGTGACCCCTTTGGCGGAGCGGTAGGAAGAGAGAACCCGTTTCCCATGGACCACGGCATGGTCATTGGCTTGGGCATCTTCCTCTTTCATGTCGCCCCAATTGCCGGCCTGATGCCGAATGATCGCCTTGAGAATGTCCTCGTTGGTGAGCACTTCAAGTGCCTGCGGGGTCGCCACAATGCGGCCCAACCGAAACTTGGCCACTGGAATGTTTTGGGCACTCATAGGCGGTAATCCTCGAAGGCGGCCGCTAGTCCATCTTGGTCATCTCCCAAGAGATCTTCCAATGCGGCCTTGGTTTGGACCCGTTCCGGATTGGGCTGGGCATCCTTGGGACAACTCGGGCAATGAACCACATTGATGAGCGTTTGTCCGAACTCCCAGCCGACCGCACGAAACTCCTCCCGGTATCGGTCAGACAGCTTTTGATTTCGGGGCAGTGAACACCAAGTTTGAGCCCCCTCAACGGTCAGACCGGTTTCGAAGACAGCATCATGCCAGAGATGATGTGCATCCCAGGGCTCGTTACAGGTGGAGCAGTGAACATCCATCTTGATTCCTCCTTCTTCAGGCGAACAGTGCTGCCATTTCCTCGGCGCTCAGGTTCTCCGGTTGCCGACCTTCTTGTTCAAAGGTGTGGACCTTCACATACACGAACTTGGCCAGACGCACGGCAATGTCCTCGCGTCCCGCCCGACCCGCTTCGTCTTCATCCAGCATGACGATCACCTGGCTGTGTCGGTTGGTGTGCTGGCGAACCAACTCCTCCTGCGCGGCGGATAGGGTGCTGCCCATGAGGGCAACGACCTTGCGGCAGCCAAGCTGGTGAAGTTTCATGCAATCAAAGAACCCTTCAACGATCACCAAGGGCATATCCCTCGGTTCCTTGAAGGCCCGGTCAGCATTGAAAAGCTCCAATGACTTGCGGAAGCCCTGAGGGAGCTTGTATTTGGGAGTGTCGCCCTCTGGTTCACTTGGCACACGTCCGGCATACGCCACGACTTGGCCTTCCGGGTTGAGGATGGGAATGGCAATCCGCTCGGCCATCATGCCTTTGGCGCAGTATCCCACTCCGAAATCCACGATGGTTTCGAGGGTGAGTCCGCGCTCGGTGAGATACGGATGCTCGCGCTCCAGCTTGTCCAAGCGAAACTTCAAAGGCTTATTGGGTGTGCTTTTCTCGGGAATCGGCTCAGGCTTCCTGGCTACCGGCTTTGGTGGGGCAGTCGGGGCACTCTTGACGGTTTGACTGGAATGCTCCTCATCTGTTTCCGAACTGGCGGACATGGCATCGCGGTCAAGATCAAACCACTCGATAGCTTTGAGGGCGGCGGCGTGGACGCTCACGTTTTCCATCCGGGTGATGAAGTCCAGGGTGTTGCCGCCATGTTTGCATTCACTGAAACAGTTCCAGATGTTTTTACTAATACTCACCCGGAACTGGGTGGGATTGCTTCCCTTGTGGATGGGACAGGGACCGCTCAAGCTGTCTCCGCTCCGTTTGAACTGGTCCATGAGGCCGTAATGCTGGAGCACTTGCTCCATGGTGATGGCCGCTTTGACGGCCTTGAAGTCAACGAACTTTGATTTGGGCATAATACTCCTGTATTTGAGGTTTCAAGGAACAATGGACGGATCAAGAAGTTGAACCGCCTCCATGGAGTATCATATCGCCCCATAAAACGAACCCAAGGGGTGAAGATTTGCCGCAGACGGCAAGTGAGAAAAAGCGCTCCTTAATTCAAAAGACTTGTGGTTTCGCCTTCTCTGCCGGTCTGCCAAATCGGGGAGAACAGATCAAGGGGCTGCTCCAAGACGGTCCGGTCAGCAAAGAGAAACAGCCCATGCCCACGTTCCATTTGCGAACAAGCAGTCACCAGTGATTTGACCCGATCGGCACTCGTGGTGACCGTGAGGACACGGAAACGATGAAAACCAAACCGTGTGCGGTGGATAGATTGCGACCAGGTGGCTTCATAGGCCAGGAGCTTGCGGTAGAAGGAAGTTTGAGAAAGGTTTCGTCGTGTGACTGGCATCGTGCTCCGGTCAGCTTCCAGGAAGAAATACGCACGATTAGATTTCCTATCCTTATCCTCAAACTCCAAGGCGAACACGCGATCCGGGATGACCCCCAGTTTCAATCGGCTATTTAGATTCACCTTCCAATTAAATGGTTGGCGTTTCCCGCCACTCTCGCTGGGAAGCGAGAGTTGGTCTTCGGCCAAAAGACGAATGTGACCGTTCTTCCGGCAGGCGAGTTCAAGGGCCACCATGACGTCGGAAACCAAGATCGCATGTTCAAGAAATATCCGGCCAACGGAACGGTTCTTCTCGCCCCAGTGGATTTTGGAAAAGGCAATACCAAGTTCCCGCTTTAACAGGGCCGCCCCTTTATTGCCCAATCCGTATACTATATGGCGGGAGCCGCCTTGGTGGTAATAGTCGATTTGTGAACGGGGCCGTTCCAAAAAGCCGTGGTGATAGAGCAATTGCAGTCGTCGCAGAAGCTGCTGCGAACTACCACCAATGAGCGTCACGATCTGTGGAGAACGGAGAAAACGATACCGGTGAACCAATTGAATGATTTCACGGTCGCGCTCGGTCAGTTGCATGGGGGCAACCGAGGGATCACGCTTGAAGCGGGGAAAACGGGAAGACTCCATCCGATCACGATATCAAAGATGAGGAGACGAGGAAGGCGTCACGGTTTGCGCTTTGGAGCAACTTTGTTTAGTTTTCGTGCCGTATCCATTCGGTGCTCTCAAATCGACTTTCTGTAATTCTGAAGGTTCTTTGGCTTCATTTAAACTTGCTCAGTAGTTTTACTGTGTCACTCCTAACATCCTTCTCGTTCATTATGAGGAATAGCAGCGTGAAGCTCATTGATTTCACGTTCCATCATGGCTGCGGCGGCGTATTCGGTAGGGTGAAAAAGCACCGTTTCACCGAGGTTATAACGAGCTTTAAAAAGTTCAAGTATCGAGGGAAAACGTCTTGTTTAAGTCGTTTACGCTCACCGTAAGAAAGTACAAACTGAGGGACGTTGTTATCGATTAAAACTTTTGGTAAGTGACTAGAGAGCTTATTCTAAGGTCTTCAGATACTCAATAATGTTCGTGCGAAGTGTCTCATCAGGATAATGCTTTTGCATTTTACTGATTGCCGGGTGTCCGATTTCTTGCGAAAGAAAGGTCACAGGCTCAGCTAAAAACTGAAACAAATTTCTCTCGTCCCACACCACCCCCTTAGTGCCTGCTTCAATATACGACGAAGAGTAGGCATAGCCACTTGCCGTTCCTGAAACGCGGCCAACAACCCCAAAAAGACTGGGGCCGTAATCATGTTGCCCTGAGACGTTCGGGTGACAAACGAGGCAATTATTATTGTAATCTTTTTCGCCCGATCCTGAACTGAGATTCACGATCGCAAATAAGGACATCTTTAAAACGCTTTCATTTTTAAGCCAATCAATAAATAAACCTTCATTTTTATCAAAATCATAATACTCCTTCATTAGAGATTCATAAAGCGCCTCTCGCTCATTTGGGAGTAACTTGTTTCTTGGAGGCATCCAACCTTGCGTAATATATTGATAAATTTGGTTTCCTTGAGTTTTCAAATGTCGCGTTGCTTCGGGATAGTTAAGCGGTCCTAATCCCGTCTGCGAATGGCAGAGAGAACAATTCATTGCGGCCTTTACTTTGTTTATAGAATCTTGGCTCAGATTCTGGTCTGATGCCCAGGCTTTGATTGCCGCGTCAGAGCGCGATATATCTGGGCCCAAAGGAGGTCCATATTTTGTCGTATCTGCCCACCCATTAAAATACGGCGTGCCATATCCAGCAATTAGTGTGTTCAATTTTTGTGGAATAATGTCGGCATTTGTTGTGTTTACGCATAGATTACCGTTAGTGTCAAAAACATACACTTCCGCAGGATGAATGCCGAGTGGCGACGTTTTGTGACACATTACACAATTCTCGGTTACTCCTTGAGACTCGCGTCTAGTTTTAAGGTCAACTGACCAACCGGTTTTATAACTTCTCCACCAATCAATAATTGCGTTAAAGCGTCTTCCCTGATCATCTGGATTTGCGACTGAAACAATAGAGAAGTTATTGATTGGAACTGTAGAATTGTCCCCCGGGATTTTGATCCCAAATTGTATCCATTTATCAAATCTATCTTCAGGGACATAAACAAAAAACCGGCCAAATGTGCCCGCGTCGTCAGGTGTTGTTAAGAATCGCGATTTGTATACAAGCACAACCCATTGCTTCGCCGACGGCAGTGTTTTATTGTGCTCTATGATCATGTTGTAGGCTTGTTTGTAGGTTTCCCTATTGCTTACATTGCTTAGGAAGCTAGCGCTTTTGAGAAGAGGTGGAAGGTCAACATTCTCTCGCGTATTTTCTAAATATTGAAAATCATCAATGGTATATCCAAATTGATGATCATATGCAGGAATGCTCAGGTTGTTTCTAAACAACTTGGTAAAATCCCGGAGATTTGCAACTTTGCTGTCAAGTTCATCCTTGGGATTATAAAATGGCGAAAAATCGTCAATAAAATTTGCAATCGCAACGGATTGAGCCATCACCTGCTGCGAATCAATAACTGTATTTCCATTAACAAAGCGAGGATTGAGTAACGCCTTTATTGATTGATCTCTCCATGTGACCCATTCCTCAAGATTGGTGGGATATCTAACAGAGATCGGCGGCTCAGAGAGTGTTCGCAGAGCGTATAAAGACTCATCTTTTTCAACGTTTCCCCCGAATGATTGATTTGAAAATATGGTAATGATTATTGTAATTAACAAGACGATTCTCATATAGGCCCTTTCATTACTTGATAGATCTGCACACCTATGTCGGAGTGCAACATGTCAACGGCGCAGAATTTGTACCTCCAAAGGCCGCAGGGTCAGTTGCACCGTGTGCAAGGGGCCGTAGCCGGTGGTACCATCAACTTCGGAGACCCTGACGTTGGTGAGATTTGCGACCGGCTTTGGAGCCGTGGTGTTCTTCTGATTGCCATAAAGAACGCGAAAGGTTTCTCCCACGCCGCTCAACTCCATTTCCAGAATGACATCAATGGTTTGAGGCTGGGTGGGGTTTGTATTGGCGGCGACCAGAATTTCCTGATCGTTTAAAATTCGCGACCAAGCAAGCACCCCGCCTGGAAACGGGGAAATCCCGAAGGTGCTTCCATCCCCCGAGACAGGGCGAAAATAAGACCGGCCATAACGGAGTGCCGGCTCGGCCTCCCGCACAGCCGCAATCTTCTGGATTTCCTGGTAGAAGAAGCTGTTCTGCGGAAACGTGGGCGCAATGCCCCAGAGGGCTTCCCGCACAGCGGCATCGCTACCGCTGCCGTGCAATCCCTGCTCGGTGCCATAATATAGACAGGGGATCCCCGGCAGGGAATAGAGACACGCGAGCCCCAGAGTCACCTGATCATCGTAGCGGTCTTCATTGCCAGTCTGCACGTAGCGGATGCGCTCCTTCATGTCATGATTGTCCAAGAAGGTGACAAAAAAACGCGTGGCATCGCCATGGGAACTCAAGATGTCGCGCTCCACCTGCTTGCGACCCGTGTACATGTTGACAACCGTCGCGGGGGCGGCAAAACCTTTGACGGTGGGTTTGAGCGTGTTGAATAATGGGTAGTCCAGCGCCGCATCGACTCCGACCAAATCACTTCCATTGGCAGTGTTGCGCCCGATGAAGCGGGCAATATCACTTTCGGCGTTGGCATCGAGCACTTCGCCAAAGGTGAAAAAATTCTTCTTCCCAATGCTCAAGGCAAATTCGCGGATGGAATTGCCAAAGAGCCGGGGCAGATCGCCTTTAAGATAGCGTAAGGTATCGATCCGAAAACCATCAATGTCATAACGGGCAATGACGTATTGGTAGGCGCGAATGAGAAACCGCTGTAAATCCGGGTCGGCGGTAACCATTTGCTTGAGGGAATCAAAATCGCCCAGGGTATCGTCACCACTGGGCGCAGCCTTGCCGCGACGGCGGAAAAACCGGTTCTGCTGAAGTTCTAAAGGCCATGCCACGGCATCCAACGATGGATTGGGAATGGCAGCGACATCGGGCCATGAAGACTGGGCAACGCCCTTCGCATCTCTCCATTGGACGGTGCGCTCAGTGTCGGAAAAATCCGCCTCCGACTGGCCATCATAGGCAAAAACATCCCCGGTGTGATTGAGCACAATGTCAAAAATCACGAAAAGTTTGGCAGCATGAGCGGCGTCCACCAGGGCGCGCAACTCGTCGTCGGCCCGGGCAGGGTTGACAGCAAAGCGCGGCTCGGCCCGGAGAAAATCGTGAATCCCATACCCGTGATAGCTGCCGGAATCAAACGGGAGATTTTTGAGGACCGGGCTTAGCCAGATCGCGCCCACGCCCAGTTTTTTGATATACCCCAGTTGCTCCTGAATCCCCGAGAAGTTGCCGCCTTGAAAAGCAAAGCAGCTGGGATCATCAAAGGGTTGGTGCACCGGTGCAACCTGAGTGCCGTTTTTGACGCGGTTGAATCGATCCACCATCAGGAAGTAGATGGTCTGGTCACGCCAGTCTGCCGGGGAAGCGGCGGGACCATTGGGCTGGCCGGCGGCTTTTTCCGCGTTATCCAAAATCGCTTGGGTTTCTGGGGAGAATAAAGTTGTGGGCATATCGTATTTGGTTTTGGGTGCTACTGTTGATTTCATTCAAACGGTCTGCTGGAAAGACAGATTACTCACACCGCCATGCCTCCGGGAAATGATTAAGGCACAGGCCAGGCAACAACACGAAGGGACATCGCTCGATATCAGATTAAGACAACGCCGCCATGGACTGATCAAATGCGTCGTTGAATACGGACACATCCTCGAACACGTAGCCGAAATATCCCCTGGACTGTTTCATTTCAATCGGGTGCAGTTCGATATGGTGGTACTTGGGCTTTTTACCAATGCGTGCCTTTAGCGTGCCGGATTTTAACAACTTGTTCATCAGAGAGATTTGGTACCGCTCGCCGGCATATGAACCGTTGAATCCGACTTTGGTCTTGAGATCCTCCATTTCCGGGTAGTTGTGCGGCAACGGATCGGTCCATGGCAAGTGCATGGGCCGAACAACGTATATGGTATCGGCGTGGGTGAGTTCGGAGAGCATGATCTCGCGGAAGTAGGCTCCATCCACAAAGCGTTCCTTGTCTCCGTTAAATCCATAATGATAGAGCCAAATTCCATCGCGTACTGCTTCAGGCGAGATGTCCCGGTAAATAGTCTGATCCCGGTAGCTGCTTCGTTTTCCGTGCTGGTATTGATCAGGGCGGTTTGAGGTGGCGCCAAGGAGTCTCCGAGCCCTTTCATTCAAGTAAACGTATTCCCGACCGCTGGATGGATCGTAGCTGTTGAAAATGATGCCGATGTCAGTTGTTTGATTCATTTCGGCGCTAATGTCGTTGAAGAAGTTGTCCGGGAATTCGGGCACGAGGAGACGGCAGGGAAACATTTCAAGAAACCGGCGGGCCACAAACGGCCTGTTCTTGTCAAAAAGAGCACGGCCCAGCGAGGCGGAAACATTGCGCCAAGCGTCAGCCATGTATTCTCCGCCGGCGGGCCGATACACCCCCTGCTTGCCGTAGAGGGCGAGCAAGGAAAGATCAAAGTCCGGATTACGGAAGGGTTCGAGCCTATTGATGTCGTTCTGTAGCTGCACCTTTAGGCTAGGGCACTTTTTTCCGGAATTGCGGCACAACAAATAGCGGTAAACCCACAAGATCTGGCCCGAAGTGCAGGAGACCATTGCCGGATGAATCCTTTTTTTGAGAGCAGCGGCCAAAAAACCCGCCCCATGAGCGTTGTTGCCCGCCAACCCGCCCAGCGCAAACGCCACTTTGCCATTGTCATGCATGGAAACCTTGCCCCTTCGTTGGACTGTTACCAGTCGCGGGCAGAACAATGCTCCCTTTGGTGTCCAAAAGTCAAGGAGTTTCCGATCTCAGGCCCTTCTGCTCGGGCACTGTGGCGGGAGAGACCAATATTCGCTTCAGCTTCAGTTTGGCTCTTGTTGGCCCCCACGACGCAAACCCTTGTTTCCTAATTAATATACTTCAGATGATGCCATCCACCGGTTCAGCTTTTCTCCCACAATGGTGCGAGAGGTTGCAAATCGTAACAAGGATCTAGTAATGAGTTTCTCCTTGAGGCCAATCCCTAGTCTAGATTTGATTTGAGAAAGGCGAATGGTGTTGAGCTTACGGTCGTCACTTTGATTCCACAGGCAACTTTAATCGGAATGCCTATTATAATTGAGAATCGCAAATTAACGGAAACAGAAAAGGCTCTCTAACAGCCTGTCTGCATTCAAAATAAGGTCTGAAATCATCAACCAATCCGTTGTGCCACGCCTGAAAAGGGAGCATCGGAACGCTGAATTATACCATCGTAAAAAACAGCTCTTTGATCAATGGAATATGTGGGTGAAGCACTTAATGAACAAGATTACAAAACCGACAGCGATCAAAATCACAGTGAGCCATAAGGCGCGATTGCTTTTCCACAGGGAATCCAATTCAAGCCTCTGTTTGTCTATCTCGGCTTTCTGAGCGCGAAACTTCGTTATGACTATTGCCATCCTCATTCTGTCTCGGTCCTGTTGCTCACCCTGATCAGCTAGGGCTTTGCGCAAATGTTGAAGGTCCTCTTGTGTTTCCCTTTTGTCTTTGAGCCTGGCTCTCGCTTCCTCCTGAGCCTTTGCACGAACAATCTCGATCTCAGCCCGGATTTCTGCCCAGGATTTTCCGTTGCGCCACATATTGATTCCTTTCGTCACGAGCCCAATTAGCGGCATTACTAGCTGCGTGTGCAACATAAGTGTCTTTCCTCTATTGACGTGAATAATTAGTGAACAGGACGTGCCAATGCCAAACGCATTTTACGACCTCAGCAGAACGCGGAAACTGGGGAAATCACCTCCCATCCATGCAATACTGACCCACCGCATTGCAAACATTAATTATCCCCCCCATGGCGACACTCATGTGTGTGCGATGAACACGGGAAAAGCCAAAAGCAATTGAACCCACCCATGTGGACCCTGCTGGCTGCTGAGCAACGACCGAGGGTTTCAGGGTAAGAGGATCCGGCGTTCTGCCTGTTCAAGTCACTTTGCAGAAGATAGGGTTGTCCAATGTTGGACTGGGATGCACTTTGCAAACAATCTGAAGACCAAACTGATCTTTCTGAAAATGAGCGTCGTGCTGCTATTGAAGCATTCGCCAACTTGAAACGGATATTTGCGGGAAAGTTCTTCGATATAAACCACCCTTTATATTATTTTTTCATCAATCGAGCGCCATGGACAAAACAATGGGCAGTATGGTTTTGCAAGGTCCTGCAATCCCTTGAAGCGCACCCCGATTTTCAAGCCCTCATTGCCGATCTCGAATCACCTTTGCGGCATGGCGAGCGCATGACCGTATTGAGCATGGTCGAACGCCTTTTGAGGGCAGGATTCACTGTTCGATTTGATCCTGCCGTGCCAGTCAAAGGCATCCAGAAAAAGCCTGATCTCCTGGTGCAGTTAGCTTCGAATACCCCAGGCTTCTTCATTGAGATTTCTGGACTGCACCCAAGCAGCAAGCAACGGGAGGCACATGACGTTGCAAGACAATTCTTCAATGCGCTCACGCCTGATATGTTCGGTGGGTGTTACAGTGGCCGCATTGAGCGAATTCTGGCGCCGATGCACTTAGCTGAGGTACTTGATGACGTCAGAGCGACCGTGAAATCAGCTCGCGAGAATGCCATTATGCAGACGCTGGAAGTGGAAAATGTGGTCCATGTGGCTGTTGGTCCAGCTTCAGCGGAAAATGAAATCCGAGTTTGGGCGGCGCAGAGAGGCATGAAGCCAAATGAACTTACCGGCCCGGCGTACTCCGTGCCCGAATTGGACAGGCTTGCTGGCAAATTAAGGGACAAACAAGAACAACTCCCCTCGGGGATGCCGAACGTAATTGTTCTCCATCCGCACATATTTAGTGCGAATCCGGGCACGTTCGAGCACTTTAAAGAAATAGTCGAATCCTTTGAGGAGCAGGTGTACAGATACCCGCAAGTGGCCTTCGTGGCGCTTGTCTTTGAAGGGATGATGTTCAACCCGAACCCCCTCCACAAGCTAAGAGATCATTTTTGCATCAATCGCCGGCGCATGGACTTCGTCTGCGATGCGACAATTCTCATGAAAAACAGGTTCGCCAACCCGCCAATGGCCCCTGATCTGGAAGCGCGATTTTTGGACGCTTTCCTTGGGGGGATCTGACATTGCGTCGTGATGGTATTGCCGGTCCCGCAGTCCCAAAAAGATAACACAGCTCAGTTTTTGCGGCAGATGCGCGCCTGCTGTCACAGGTATAGTAAAGACGTTGCCTCTCTCCTTCATTGCGTTGATAAGCTTGTCATGCACATTGAAACCCAAATTCGGCAGGTGGCTGTTACCCAAAAAGGTGTTCACGATTCCAAGCCAAAAAATACAAAACTTTTGTCTGATTTCCGCGATCAAAAAGCCGCATGTTAAAGTCTTTAAGAAATTCTCCTTGACCATTAAAATGAGACCGCCAAAGTCCAAGCATGCGCTTCTCTGCACCTGACAGAGCATCTTCATGAGGGCTTGTTCGACAATAGCTAATTCTATCATCTTCTTCATCAACGCCCCAAAAATCCTCAAACGGCATGACTGGAGATTTGAACAGGTATTTCCAAAGCTCTCTAATCGCCTTAATCCTGGTGTATTGCGCGTACGTCTTCTCAAGTGAGATTTCGATTAGCGCCAAAATACGAAGGAGGGCAGCAAAGGCTTCGTCAATGTATTTGGAATCAATTTTGAGTGTTGTCCCCTTAGCGGGTGGTTTATCAAGACCAGAGCTTTCTTGATATGCGTCATTCACTTTGAGCCTGTTATGGATCAATAAATTTCTTCGTGCGCAGAATTCCTGCGCTTTTGCCAAATCGTTCTCCTTCCAATCCGGTTCAATTGAAGTGGTTTCAATAAAGGATTTCTGAAAGTCTCGGAAATTCTTGTAAGCGGCTGAAGTAATAAACTTATCGATGGCTTTTTCCAGCAAATCAAACTGTTCGCCAATAAAAACGTCTTTGCTGAATTTAATTTCACTGTCCTTCAATTTGTAAGGAAAATGTCGCAAATAATATCTGAGCGAATCCCCCAACCCAACCTCGTAGTAAGCGAGGCCTAGAACGGTGATCCCATGCAAAAGGATTTCATCATTTTCAGCTGATTTTGCCCGATCCTGAAGCCCTGTGATTTCCTCAATTGCAGACGAAATGGGTTCCTTCAGTTTGCGATAATTCAGTAGACATGGAAGAGTTTCATCCATAATTATTTCCATTTGTCGTGCTCACAACGTCGAATTGTCAGCATAGTATTACATAGATGTTATTTAGATTGTTTTGAATTTGGAAGCGCAAAGGACTTGCAAGCCTGAATGAGTTCAGAACCTATGAAGCATTTCTACGCTATTGGTGAAACCACCTAACCTTTTTCTTTGAATGTTTCACCTCACGTCACATTCTCACTAATCACTTCGGCTTACAAGAAGTTAAAGAAGTAGATGTGCAGAAGGGTGTGGCCAGTTCAATTTAGCAGTCAGACATTCTCAAGAGTGGTAGTCCGCGATTGTGCCAGCGCAGGCGGGGTTTCGCTTGCACACGTAGCCGGAGCAGCAAAGGGCGTAGTCTGATAACAAAGGTAACTGAGGTTCAATGCGACAGCCTGTCCTGAATCTCAAACAGCATTAAACGCTTTGACACATAACATGCGAAAGCCTACGCTACTTAGCGTATGAACGAAAAGCGACGGCTCCAATGACTTTCGGAGAAAAAATTGCTGAGGCGCGTAAGGCCATTGGCCTAAGCCAAAAAGACCTTGCAGCGAAGATATTCAAAGAAGATAGAGAATCGATATCGCCTCAATATCTTAACGATATTGAGCATGATAGGCGCAATCCACCTTCTGCGGACATGATTAATCAGTTTGCAACTGTATTGAAGGTTCCGCCCGAAATCCTTTATTTTTTGGCTGGCAAACTTACGCCGGAAGATTTGAAAAAGGTAACGACTGACGATCAAGGCAAAATCGTGGAAGCTTACAAAGCGTTCCGAAGAGCGCTCAAATAATGTGCAATACGTCACTGACAAAACTGGTCGGTTTGTGCGTCGGCCCCATTATGAGCCTGGGGAGCTGGACGATGAATGCGAACGGATTATTGGGGAGTTTCTGCAACAGAAATATGGAAGAGTGGCATTTCCTATTTCGACGAATGATTTGACCCTATTAATTGAAAAGGAAACTGAGGAGTTGGATTTGTACGCTGACCTTTCGACCGAAGGGCACGATGTTCAAGGAGTAACTTATTTTTATCCGAAGCGAAAGCCGCGAGTTCGAATTGCGAAAGAACTTTCTGAAAGCGAGAACCGCGAGAATCGTCTTCGTACAACACTCACTCATGAATTCGGACACGCCAAGTTCCACAATTACATCTGGCAGCTTGACCTTGTCCCCACTGAATTGCCAACAACTGTACCGAGCAGAGTGTCACCGAAGTGCAATCGAGATTCAATCTTGAATGCCGCAGGCAAGGATTGGATGGAATGGCAAGCGGGATACATTTCCGGAGCCCTTCTTATGCCAGTTAGCAGCCTCAAGCATGTCGTTGCAAAGTTTTGCAATGCCTCCGATCTTTTCTTGCCCATAGCGTGTTATTCGCCCCATGGAATCGCCCTGCAAACTGTCGTTGCCCAACATTTTCATGTGTCTGAGGAGGCAGCCCGGGTCAGAATGATGAAACTGCAGCTATTGACGCAGCGGGATCTGGGGCCTTCATTATTTTAATTTTTTTCGCTTGCAATACGCCAATCAGCGGATAGGCTGATGTGCAGATGGCGGAAAGGGGGCTGCCAAAGCAAAATGCAAATGAAACTCTAAAATAGAAAACAGGACGTCGGCAGTTTGCTCGGCGTCAAAATAGAAAGTGATTGGACATGAACGACGTAAGTACACGGCCCGATAAAGATCAGGCAGTTCAGATCGAACTTGACGGAATTAATGTTACAGCTCCGCGTAAGAAGTTGAATGGTATTGAGATACGCGAACTCGGGGACGCGAATCGTGTTAATGGCTTTGAGACACAAGAAATTGACAAGAAGGGGAAGAAAATTCGTACAATTCCAGATGACAAAGAGACCGAATTGCATGAGGGTGAGCGGTTTCGTACCGTGCCTAACCAAGGAGGGCCCGGTGCCGGCGCCTGATCACCTTATTAAGGCTGTGGCAGAGCTGGCGCGTGAAACAGAAGAGCCTTTTCGGATAAGTGACGGGGTGGTCCTGGGCACCGAAATGTATTTGGTAACTGCGGCCAATTACCAACTTCCAGCTCGATACACGAGGCAAGTTGCTACGCTAGGTTTTCGTGTGCCAAGTTCGTTTCCAGACGCAGGTCCAGAAGACAGTTTTTTCTTGTGGCCGGCTGATATAAAATTAACTGTAGCCGACCCAATAAGAAACTCGAATGACATCAACCGCGCTGGTGTTGACCCAAGCATCGCCAAAGGAATTCTTGATGGCGCTGTGCTCAGCTTTTCATGGCACCTTTGGAACAAAGTGCCTTGGGAACGCCGCAAACACACACTGGTGGATCATTACCGGCATGTATTGAGGCGCTTCGAAATGCAAGAACATGACTGACGTGTCTCAAGCAAAGTTGCCATTGGGGAGGCTTTCGCGCGAACTTCACTTTGCATGTGAACAGACTCGATGGCAGGAACTGGAATTGCGGTTAAGATCGGGTGTGCCAAATGAAGCTTGCACATTTGTTATGACACGTCCGTCCCGTGGTGTACAGCGCACAACCCTCCTTTTGAAAGAGAGCATCTGGCCCATGGCGGGGGAAGTGAAGGCTACGCCGCTTTCGCTTGAGCTCTCAGCCGATTATATCAGCCGGGCCCTCGACGCAATGATTGATGCCGGTGAGGGAGTTGGGCTGGCCTTAGTACATACTCACCCACCAAGCCCAGACGGTGCCGGTGTTGCCGCGTTTAGCCTTCGTGATGATTGGTACGACTTGCGCCTCGTCCCGACATTTCTCGCTACGAAACGAGATGCTTTGTTTGGAAGTATCGTTATCGGAGCAGAACCGGGGACAGTTGACGCACGCATTTGGTGGAATGGTGACCGAGGATTGAGTGTTCAACCAGCGGATATATTGCGATTAGTTGGACCTGAAGTCCGCTTCATCGAACTGAGGGCCTCAAAGTGGCGAGATCATCCCGACCCGACCCTGATGGATCGCTCCACACGGATTTGGGGACGGGAAGGTCGGCGTATATTGCAGAACATTCGGGCCGGAGTGGTCGGACTCGGTGGCACAGGCAGCATCACTTTTTTAAGCCTTGCGACGATGGGTATTGGAAAGCTCAATGCCTGGGAAAAGGACATGGTAGGAAAGGAAAACTTACATAGGCTGCTGGGCGTTACGAAAAAGGACATTGGGCGCGCCAAGGGAGCTGTTTTCAAAAAGGCAGCTCGACGGACAGCAACCGCAGATCCATTTGAACTTAAAGTGTTCGATGACTGGGGGACCTCCGCGAAAGGGCTACGGCAACTTAAGGATTGCGATGTCATATTTTCGTGTGTGGACAAATTGGCCGCACGCGTGCCAATTTGTGATTTGGCATACGCCCATTTGATTCCAACTTTGGACATGGCTTCTTGGATTCATCCAAACAAGGGGATTGTGGATGCAATTATGAGCCAAGCCCAGGTTCTTTCGCCTGGTTTACCATGTTCTTGGTGTTCCGGCACTCTGAGTTCCCGCGCTCTCACTCTCGAAGCCCAAGGAACACAGCAGGGAGTGGAACATCGCGCCGCGTACGGGTTACAGGTGATCGAAACCGAGGGAATCGAGCCAAGCGTACTACCTCTTAATCTTACGAGCGCTGGTTTGGCCCTTCTACAGTTTATGCAGGTTGCACTTCATGTCACGGATCGAACTCCGAACAAACTACGTTTGATGTTACCCCAATGGGAACTCGATGAGAGTGACTTGGCCGCTCGAACTTCTTGCTCTTGTATGATGGACTCAGCGCTTGGTGATACGCTCCACATACGCCCTTACGCTCCTCCGCAAGACGCCTCCGGAAAAAGTAATAGCGCAGGTTCCGGCGCCAACTGAATCTGCTTTTTCATAGTCTAGTTCTCTGAATTGATAAACTAGTGCGATTTCATCCGCGTTTAAAAACGCGAGTTTTGGTGAATTTCAGCAAGTGTTGGTGAATACTAACTGCATTAGCTGATGTAATGGCAGTGGTCATTCTGTCCAGTGTAGCCAGAGAGTAAAACCATCAAAATTTGGAAGCAAGGGGCAGAATGGAGTCCACGCCAAAAAGGCGGGTCATTGCAGCTAATTTCCTGACAGATGTTGCTATTTTAAAAGCATCCAGTGCCTCAATTTTCCTTCGATAACATTCCTTTGAGTCGCAAATCGCTCACGAGATAGCGCGATGAGTTTTTGCTTCGTTCCAATCCCGGTCTCCAGAGGTGAAAGCATCCTTGCACGGAATGGTTCCTTGTTGGTTCCATTCTCTAGCAACTTAATTACTGCCTCATACCGGTCGAGGTCGGCTATCGCACTGACTGGGAATGTCTTGCCTAGTTCTTTTTCCAACACCTCGGCATCTGCGTATCCGATGCGAAAAGCAATTAGCGTTCCCGCATTGCCAAAGACCGCTTGTCGCACTGGCAGGGATAGCTGATCTATATACTGGTGGGAGAGAGTGAGACAAAGATGATACTTGCGCGCTTCTGCGAGGACGGAAGCAAAAGCATCAGTGGAGAAATTCTGAAACTCGTCAATGAATAGATAAAAGTCACGACGTTCGCCTTCAGGCCGGTTCGCCCGCGCCATGGCACCCAATTGAAACTGGGCGACTAGGAGAGAGCCAAGCAGATTGGCCTTGTCATGGCCAAGCCGTCCTTTAGAGAGGTTCGCGATAAACAGACGTTCGTTGTCTATGATGAAGGGAATACTGACCTTGTTTTTGACTTGGCCTAGAATATTGCGGATGACGGGGTTCAAGAGGAATTGACCCAGTTTGTTTTGGATTGGAGCGATGGCCTCGCGCTTGAAGCGCTCGTCGTAGTTCGCATATTCCTCGGCCCAAAATGCCCGAATAAACGGGTCCTTGATTTGGGCAATCACCTTGGCACGATATTTATCATCGGTGAGCATGCGATTGACGCCCAAAAGAGTTTCGTTTCTGCAATCAAGGAGCGCAGAGACGGCGTTGTAGAGGATATATTCCAAACGCGGTCCCCAGGAGTCTCGCCAAATGCCTTTGAATGCTCCAACGATGCCAGATGCAACTAGGTGCCGATCATCCGGCGCCACATTGGCAAGTAGATTAAACCCGATAGGGA
Organism: Pedosphaera sp.; assembly: GCA_028293325.1. Classification (GTDB taxonomy): domain Bacteria; phylum Verrucomicrobiota; class Verrucomicrobiia; order Limisphaerales; family Pedosphaeraceae; genus JAQGOT01. The sequence continues at coordinate 84,436 of JAQGPA010000189.1, forward strand.
ATTCAAGGTCGCTTGGGTTGAAATAGCACAGGTGGTCCGCTCGTTTCGGTGGAATGTGATTTAAAAGCTCTTCAGCCAAATCACCATGGGGATCAATAAGTCCGACTCCGTGACCAAGCGCAATGTGCTGGAGAATCAAGTTACGCAGAAGCGTTGTTTTGCCTGATCCGGTTTTACCGATGACGTAGATATGCTGTCTCTGGTCCATCGCAGATATGCCAAAAGGCTGCGGGTCACCCCACTCATGGCGTTCACCAATGATAATGGGTGATGGGTCATTCATGGTTCCAAAACCAGTCGCCACTCCTTCCACAGAGAAAGTCCCCCTGGTGTTTGAACTTCCTTAAGTGGCCTGGCTGCAAGCGCCCTTGCAAACAAACGCCGGCAATTGCGTTTGGAACAAGCCAGCGAGGTAATGGCGACTGGTGTTGAAATCCGAAGCAGTCCGTGTTTCAAGCATAGCTGTCGAAGGGCTGACAAAACAGGCGTCAAAACTTGCCGGTGGCGAGCGGAAAACGGACGCGCCTGCGGCGCGGCAAGCCAACACGCCGCATTTGCGGCGGCGCTTTTTCCTAAACCAGTCGTGTAAGTGGTGGTTCGGCTGATAAGTCGTGTCCGCAGTGAAATAAGTAGTCCTCCGCGCCTCGGCGCGAACAGTCGCGGTAGCGAGGTGGTCGTCGGTGCGTTAGCACCTTCTCTAAAACCAGTTCCCCCAACGTGTCGGCGCTAAAGGACAATCGGACTGTGCGGCCGACTTATCGCTTTTTGGTTAAAGGACACTGGTTAGGTGGCCGGCAACCCGATAGCCGAAGGAAAAAGCGATAAGTCGGGCGGTA
>JAQGPA010000190.1 GCA_028293325.1 Pedosphaera sp.
ATGCCGACGTTGCCACGTTGGCGCGGCAGGCAATGAGCAATACGTTCAAACTGACTTTCGGTTAACTCCATGCCCACCAAGAATGCCTCAAACCCTTCGATTGTCAATTAGTGTTAACAGGCCCTAAGCCAACACCTGAGGAACTCCGCGCATAGTGGTGGTGTTTTCCGCAACCATTTCCAGCTTTTCAGTCGAGCACCAGAAACCGTGTGGCTTTCCATTCGCTGGCAAATCTCATGTTCAGGCGCGCCCGCGCAAGGCATGTAAAGAATAAGAGTTTCAAAATTCTAGGACTTTTACGCCGCTGTCACTTTATTTAAACACCTTGCGCAAATTGCGCCAGCGGTGTTCGGCGGGAATACCTTCTCAGAAAAAGTTGTAGCATCAGTTCTTCTGGATGCAATTCGGTTTTCGATTAGTGAAACTGTTCAGGCCTGCGCAAAGTGACCGTAAATTGCAATGACGGCGCCTGTTCAATTCCGCTCCTCATTTGGCGCTGGACCATGCAGCCAGATTCAACAACGACTGGCATGTCCCTTGCTAAACTCCGTAATCGTTCTACGAGACATTCAGATCCAGTCTCACCCTGAGACCCCCGGATCCGTTGTCAGTAGCACCTAACAAATAAAAGAAAAGTAAAAGAAGTAAAAGCATGGAACCTACAGCCCTACTGCGAGCCGGCGCAACCACCCGGCGCTCAAATGCTCCCTCCCCAACCCCCTCGCAACAAAACATACCGCGACGAAGCATCCGCAGGTCCGGTGCATTCAGCGGATTTCTCGCCACGATCACCGGCGTGTTCTGCGCCACCGCGGCTCTCGCCGAATCCGACCACTCGCCCAAACTGAAATTCCAACTTGTCGAAGCCACCATCCCGCAAATGAGGGAGGCGATGCGATCCGACGTCGTGACGTCCGAACAACTCGTTCAGATGTATTTTAACCGGGTCAATGCCTATGACTTCAACGGCCCGGCGCTGAACAGTTATTTATACGTCAATACGAATGCGCTGGATCAGGCGGCGCTCCTGGACGCATTGGCCGAGGGCCGGGCCAGTGGGGAGCAACTCAACCGGTGGGGATGTACCGAAAAGGAATTCAAGCAGATGCGCCGGCTCACCGACACTGACGCGCCGCTTTACGGCATCCCCGTTCTCATTAAAGACAACATCGCCACCGGTGACATGCCCACAACCGCCGGTTCGGTCGCGCTCGCAGGTTGCATACCCGCGCAAGACGCATTCATCACCAAAAAACTCCGCGCGGCCGGCGCCGTTATCCTCGGCAAGGCGACCATGACCGAATTCGCGAATTACCTGACCACCAACATGCCCGCCGGATACAGTTCGTTCGGCGGATATGGATTTAATCCCTACGATCCGCGTCCGCTTCCTGGCGGAGACGGACGCCCTGTGCTGTCGCCGAGTGGTTCAAGTTCCGGCCCGGGCATCGCCGCTTCCGCAAACCTCGCCGCGGCTTGCATCGGATCCGAAACCTCAGGATCCATCCTTAGTCCCGCCAATGCCAACGGCGTGGTTGGCATCAAACCCACCGTCGGTCTCGTCAGCCGCACGGGCATCGTTCCCATCACTGCGGACCAAGACACCGCCGGCCCGCTGTGTCGCACGGTGACGGATGCGGCAATTATGCTCAGTGTGATAGCGGGATACGACCCTGAGGATCCCGCGACGAAGGCGTGTCTGACACGGGGTAATTGGCATCCCGACTACACGGAGTTCCTGAAGAAGGGAGCGCTCAATGGCGCGCGGATTGCCGTGGCGTCGAATGTTTACGCCACCACCATTGTGGTGTCTAATGCCGTGCCCATTCTGCGACAGCTTGGAGCCTACGTGGAAATCATCCCGGCCCTGTCGAACGTCACCTCGCCCAGCATTCTTAGTTATGGTTTCAAACGCGACCTGAGCGCGTATCTCGCAAAATTGCCGCCGTCGTGGCCCGTGCGCACGCTGGCGGACATCATCGCCGTCAACAATGCCACGCCCGGCGCGTTGAAGTATGGGCAGTTTTTCGCCCTTCAAGCCAATGCGCTGGATATTTCGCCGGGAAGCGCCGACACGCTGACGTATCAGAGCAACTACCTGGCTGGCATCACTCAATCGCGGGGCATTCTTGATGCCGTTTACAACGGGCCGGATGGCATCAAGGGAACCAGCGACGATTTTGACGCGGTGTTGAATCCTGGGGCGGGCACGCCGGCGCGGGCGGGCTATCCGAGCGTCAGTGTTCCGGGCGGAATGCTGCCGCCAGCGGGCGCTGTGACGAATTCGTTTCCCAACAACGTGGTGTTCTCTGGCCCGGCATTCAGTGAAGCCAAGCTGATTGCGCTGGCCTACGCCTTCGAGCAGGCGACGAAGCTGCGGACCCCCCCGCCGCTGGTGCCGCCGTTGCCAACGGATTATGTTTACCGCCACTGAACCTGGTTTGATTTAATGAATCACGATCAGGCCGAAAGTATGGGGCTATCCGCTTAAACGGAACCGCGGCCGCCTCCGGTTGTCTCGACGTGGACGCTGGAGGCGGCCCTAAGCCGTACTAATTTAGTTTGAAAAGCGGGGCGCCTTTTGGCGGGCTTGGGTTTAATGAAAGAACATCCTGAACCGTAAACGGGTCAGTAAACACTGCTGTCCAAATTAGCTGAATTGGGCGGATTGAACCCAGGTTTTTATTGGGGTGATTGGATTTATTTTTGAAATCCGAAAAACAGGTTGGCCTGTGTGCGCCAGGGTGCTTTGCCGACGAAAAGCATCCTGTTTCCAAGGCAACGGAGAGCGTTCGTTGACGCAATGAATTTCCTAATTTGGACACTAGTGGTCAGTAAACGTGAAGGAGTCAGTCCTGAATGGCCTTTAGTTAAGCCAAAACACGATTGCGCCCTGAGCGGATAATTTGCCAGCCATTCTTTTCCCTCTCCCCGCGCAAGCGGGGAGAACAGGCGCGCGGTCCCGCACGCGGGACCGCTTCACCTAAATCACGACCAGCGAGTAAAAACTTGCCAACGCTCCCTGCCACCCGGCGCCTTTTTCACCCTCCTATGACCCGTGCGGAAGCACTCGGATGGGAGAGGGTACGGGGTGAGGGTCCTCAATATTTTTCCCATCGTCCTCGTCCTCGTCGTCGCTCTCTTCTTTCCGCTCGATTATCGACTGATAGACTCTCCCCTTACCCGTTCAATCTTTAAAGCTGGCAAAAACCGCTCAATTCCCTATGCTGCTTCCCCATGCGGAGCCGGGACAAACTTGCCGAATTCACCGGGAGGTACCAGCAGCATATCCCGTCCCCTGTCATCCCCGGTAATGACCCCGACGCAAAGCTTCTCGCGACGGACATTTGCCTGCAATTCATGTGACCTATGAAAACCAAGTTGAACTGCTGTTCCATTTTGATCCGGAAATCGGTCGCGGTCATCCGCACTCTGTTGCTGGTGCTCGCCGTGGCCGTCGTTGCTTTCGCCAGCGGGCACGCGACGCAGGCGCAAGCTCAAACTGCAGCGGCGCAATTCCCGGACCCAAGCCGTGTGACGGCGGATTATCCGGATGAAGTGCAGCGTTATGTGGCGTTCCAACTGCTCTGGGACGTGTTGCACGAGAAAGCGCCGGACGCTCCCGACGCCCGCGCCAAACGCAGCACCTACTACAACGCCTCCGAGGCCATTCGCAACAAGTATATGGTCATGGGAACCGCCGGCGCCACGGACTTTGACACTCGCAACCGGCAACTGTCCGCCGACCGGAATTTCAAACGCTCGGTTCTGGAGAAATATCATCTCGACAGCGTGCCGGTGCAAAGAGCCGCGCCCGCCCCTTTCGTCATGCGCAACACGGACGTCACCGACAGCATGATTAAAATGGCTTGCGCGAAAGCCTTGCCCTTCATGCTGGTGAGTTTCGTGTTGATGGTTCTCCTGACGAAGCCGCTCGTGCGCAAAGCCAGCACCCGTTCGGCCGTCAATCCGCCCGCGCTGAACCCGCCGGGTGATTTGCCCAGATTGCCGGAGTCCTTGCGCGTGATTTCGCTGCCGTACCTGCAATATTCCGTGGAGGTCATCTCCGCGCTGGCGATGGAAAAAGAAACGACCATTCACACGTCGGTGCATACCTCCACGAGTGGCGGACAGGTTTACACCGTCGGCAATGAGGTTCATTCCACCCCCATCCAGACTTCCACCAGTGTCAGCTCCACGCAGAATGATCTGATCTGGATCCGCACCGCGGAGGGTCGTGAGTCTTCCTGGAATTTCTCCGGTGGCGTGTTCAAGGTGCGCCCGGGACATATCATCAGTGCCATCACCCGGTCGGCACGCGACGGCACCGAGGATTTCATGATCGCCTACAATCACAACACGGGGCAGTTGGAACAATTCGGCGTGGGCAAGGCTCACGGAACCAAAAGCGGCTTCGCGTGGATTGTGGCCACGCTCGTCGGGTCCATTGGTTTTGCCATCGCGGTCGCCATCATCCTGAGTATTCAGCCGGATTCGAATGCCGATCCCGTAGATAAGCTTCTCGCCCCGGTTGTCGATTGGATCATGGGCGGGATGGCCTCAGCCGTCGTCGCCCTCTTCGTGGTGATGCAAGCCACGGGCTCGCTCACCAACCGGAGAAATAACGCTTTCAAAAATCAATATCTGCCCGGGTTTCGCAGTTTCCTGGCACAATCCACGCTGGCTTTGCAAAAGCACTTCATCCCCGTCACCTGAACCGGGCGGTTGGCGGCGGGTTGGGCACTCACAATGGCAACCAATGCAAACTTACGTCGTGTGCCGCTGAATGGCCTCGCCGGTTTGTTGCACATCCTGGCCGGCACCATGAACTGTGTTGCAACCCACCCCGGCCATCACCCAAAGCATGGCCGCCAGAACGATGAGCAGGAAACGTTGCGATGCTATTATTTTCATGTTTAAAGAATAATGAATGCGCCTGGTTCCTCCAGTGGATGTTTCCCTACCTGCCTGCCGGCCAGGAAACTGAAGCGACGCGGTGAAATTACCGGCCTGCATCCGCTTGACAGCACCGGCGCATGCGGTGCATCCTTTGCCAGCACGGTCAGCAACCAATCTACAATTAAGGAGTATTATGATCAGCATCATTATCGGAATCGTCATGGTGGTGGGCGGATTATCCGGCAGACTCGTACTGTTAGGCACCCACAGCGGCGGTGCTTTGGCTGTCCTCGGTGGCGTCATGATCGTTTGGGGCATTGTGAAAATGACCGCCCTGAGAAGGCGGTGATCTTTCCAGCGGTCGCCCATGAACTTAAGTGCTGCCGCTGATAAACCGGACCCGGGTAACCACCAACTCGCTCGCTTCCGGCGGGAATTTCATCTTCACCAATGACGTCCTTTCCAATAACCCGCAACATTACCACCTTCTACAGTTGCCTTGAGCATCCATGCGTAAACCGCCATTCAACTCCGTAATGTTCGCGTCCAATGCGGGGTGTATTACGGACGTGAATTCAAGTTGTTGCGCCGGATTAAACCTGTTAGGGTTGACAGGATTGCGAACGACCTTTGCGCGCTGATTTAGGAACATGAAAACACCCGACGCCCTTCCGCCTGCCGACGAACCGGCTGCCCCAAGCGCCAGTGTGACGCGTGCCGGCCGGAATGCCCGGCAATTCCGCCTGCTCCTTTACGTCGCCCTCTGGTCGGTCATGGCCTACTTCTTCATCAGTCATTACGTGCTGATGGCCGTGGAAATCAAGGGCACGAGCATGAGCCCCACGCTCATCGACGGGGAACGTTATCTTCTCTATCGCTGCACGTACCTGGTGCGGACGCCGCGCAAAGGTGAAATTGTGGTCATCAAAGATCCGGAAGACCACGGCCTCTCCATCAAACGCATCGTCGCTCTCCCTGATGAAACCGTCGAGATGCGCCCCGATGGCCTTTACGTGAACAACGTGAAGCTTCCCGAGCCGTACCTGATTTCCAAATACACCTTCGGGCCGCACAACGAACCCACCAAGCCGATCCGGGTGGCCAAGAACAGTTATTTCGTCCTCGGCGACAATCGCAACCGCAGCGCCGACAGCCGCATCTACGGACCGGTGCCTCTCGACCAGATTCTCGGTGTGATTTCCAAGTAAATCCCCGGCCACACTCACTGGATTAACTGACCTTGAGCCTGAAACTTTACTTCCTGCGCCACGGGCAGACACCTCTTAGTCGCGACAACGCATTCTGCGGCGCGGGACTTGACCCGGAACTGACTCCGGACGGTTTGGCCATGGCCGAGGCTTTTGCCGCTGCTTACAAATCTCTGCCTTGGAGCGCCGTTTATGCCAGCCCGCTGCGTCGCACCGTTGCCACCGCCCAACCGCTCTGCGCCGCCGTCGGCTTGCGCCCGGAATTGCGCGACGACTTGAAGGAAATCCATTACGGTCAATGGGAAGGCAAATCGGTTGAGGAAGCAAATCGCGACTTTCACGATGATTACATCCGCTGGTCCGCCGACCCCGCCTGGAATGCCCCGACCGGCGGCGAGCCCGCCGTCGCCATTGCGCGCCGCGCCTTGCAGGTCATCGAAGAAATCAAGCAGCGCTACAACACCGGCAACGTCCTCGTCGTCTCCCATAAAGCCACCATCCGCATTTCCATTTGCAGTCTGCTGGGAATTGACGTGGGCCGTTTCCGTTACCGCCTGGCCTGCCCCGTCGGCTCCGTCACGATGGTCGAGTTTACCTCGGAAGGGCCCCTGCTCCATATTTTGGCTGACCGCGCCCACTTGAGCGAACAGCTCCGCTCCTTGCCCGGAACGTGATCGCCCGCTGCGGAAACTTGACCAAACTCCCGTCGCGGCCCACATTCCACACAGCACATCGAATATTTTTAACGCGCGCGCGTCCATTTACCAAACTATGAACAAAAAAAATATTCTCCTGATCCTTGGCGGCATGGCGGTGGTGGTCATCTATTTTTATTTGTATCGAGATTCCTTTACGAAGAAGCCCATTCCGGTTTACGCCACCATGCGTCCAAGAATCGGCCGGCGCGGGCCCGCACCGGCCGCCAACAACCAGACTCCACCTGAGATGATGGTTTTCGGCCTCGGCAGCGATTATAAATTAACGGAAATCCAGGTTGTGACGCTCAGCGATGCGCTCACCAATAAATATCCGCACGCCATCTGGCATTTGATTTCTGAATCGAATTCCGTCCCCACCGCCGACTTTGCCTATGGCATGGGGATTCGTGGCATGCATCCCGCCAACAAAGGCGCCCGCCCGGAACCGCTCCTGCCCCTGACCGGCTATCGCATCCTCGTCCAGGCCGGCAAGGCCAAAGGCGCGCATGACTTCACAACTCCCGCTGAAGAAGGTCCGGCTCAGTAATATGCCGCTCTCGTCCTCGCAGTCGCCTCCGGGTTCGGAGTTCAAGCTTTAGCTTGCTCCCTTCCTCAAACCAGAGCGCGGCATTCTGGCTTAAGTGTCTCCGCGCGAGAAAAGCCCAATCGAGCAAACCCCTGAAACCCAACGCCCAACGGATCGCGGATTTCAATCCGCTCCCCTTCCTTCCCTCAGCAACGCGCACCGCCCCAACCACCGCAATCTTTTCTCCTCGTCCTCGTCCTCGCTACTTTTTCCTGCTTCTCTTTTCCCAATTGGCAGTGCGCCAGCACCTCCGCGCCTCGGCGTCTCCGCGGTTAAAAGTCCCTTCCGCCAGCAACTAAAACGCCGCCAGATTCGTCCGTCCCGCATCCGTCACCGCCCAAAGGTTGAGCGGCCTGACCCCGGCCCAATATTTGAGGTACCGGGCGCTGCCATCCGCGAACGCATGATTGGATCCTCCCATACCGGTCGTCGGCGAACCGGAACCGGAATGACGCCCCTTCTCGATTTGATCATTATCATTGCCGAAGCCTTCATAGAAATCCATGTAGTATTGATCTGAAGTGCTTTTCTTCTCCCCGAAAACAATCGTGTCGGAAGGATACTTGATCTCCATCTCTTTCATGCCCTGCGCAAAAGTGCCGCTGATATAGGCCGTCCAATCGGTCGGGCTCAAGGTATCATAAAAATAATCGTTCCACCCGTTGATCATGTAGCTCCGCTGGGCGGAGTCCGCCGGAAGATTAACCGGATCGGAGCCCGTGGAGATCGGCTTGGGATCGCTCGCGCACACGAGGATATTTGTGTTCCTGTACTCGTCCAGCAGCGAACTGGGCCAGCGACCCTGGCCGCCATTGGAACGGGCGGGAAAAACGCCCTGGTTGTTGTCCCCATACATTTTCAGCGACATGCCCAGTTGCCGCAAATTATTCACGCACTGGATGCGCCGCGCCGTCTCCTTCGCCCGGCCCAATGCCGGCAACAACATCCCCGCCAATATCGCGATAATCGCAATCACCACCAACAGCTCGATCAACGTAAACCCTTGCTGTGTCCGCTTATCTCGCGCCAAAATAGTCTTTAGTTTCCCGTTCATACGTTTGAATAGACGTGACCCATTTGTTTTTGGTTACAACCCGTTCGCGGAAAGTCTGACGCACTCGCTTGTGAAAAATTCAAACCGTTGCGCAAAATTTGTGCCCGCCTGCGTGGCACCGCATTTACTTCGCAAAATGACACGCCGCCCAATGGCCGGGCGTGATTTCGCGTAACGCGGGAATCTCCGTCGCGCACCGCGGCAACTCGGCAATCGGACAGCGCGGATGAAACGGACAACCGGAAGGCGGATGAATGGGCGACGGCACATCACCCGGCAGCACAATCCGTTTGCGTTTTGAATCGGGATCAACCACCGGCACCGCTGAGATCAAAGCCTGCGTGTACGGATGCTTCGGCGCGCCGATGATCGCCTTGGCTTCCGCCAATTCCACCACCTTGCCCAGATACATCACCATCACCCGGCGGCTGATGTGTTCCACCACCGCCAGATCATGTGCAATGAAAAGATACGC
>JAQGPA010000191.1 GCA_028293325.1 Pedosphaera sp.
ATGCCGACGTTGCCACGTTGGCGCGGCAGGCAATGAGCAATACGTTCAAACTGACTTTCGGTTAACTCCATGCCCACCAAGAATGCCTCAAACCCTTCGATTGTCAATTAGTGTTAACAGGCCCTAACACAGAACTATCAACCGTCAAATTGGAAACCGGCTCAGCCTGCGCAACATTCAGCCGAATCGCGCCGCAGCCACTTGGTTTTACCATCCTCCTGAACAACAAAAAAGGCTTGGGCATCTGTGCCCAAGCCTTGGTCTTGCGAGAAATTGATTTCTTTAATCCAGATGATGACCGGTGGCATCGCCGGGCGCGCCGGGCATGGGGATGCAGGTGGGTGCTGTGTCCAGCGGATTAAGGTTATAGCTGCTCTCAAACTTTCCCGTGGGATCGGCCGGACAGCTCGGCGCGGTGCCCAAAGCGCCACGACCCAGGTAAGGTTGGATGTTGGCGAGTACGGGAGTGGCGTTGCCGCCGGCTTTGGCTTCCAGCGCCCATTGTTGCTTCGCGCCATCGATCTGGCGCAGGTTGTTGATGCAGGCACTTTGTTGCGCTTTCAAACGGGCACGCACGAAATTAGGAATGGCAATGGTCGCCAACAGGCCAATAATGGCCACCACGATCATGATCTCCACCAAGGTGAAGCCGCCGCTGCGCAAATTCTTTCTAGTCATATTTGTTTGCTGGACTGCCAATTACGACGCGAACCGCCCCGGTGGACTATTCAGTCACACCCGTCCATTCACAATCGCTTGGTGGTGCAGCAATTCCAACCTACCAGAGGTTGTGTTGGAATCAACCCCCACTTTTACGGAGATAAAAACCGTATTTTTACGGAGAAACCCCTCGGCTGGGGCAATTGGCCTGATAATGACCTTGAAATACCTGACCAGGCACATAATTCTAACGGGATATGGAAACATCAAATCCACTGCTTAAAAGAGCAATCGATTTTTCAGAAGCCCGGGAAACTTCCGCCACCATGAATTTGGAGGGTGTCGTCAACAAGACCGGCATTCTATTGCTCCTCTGTTTGGCCGCGGGTGCGTTCTCCTGGATGCAGCCAGAATTGCAAGGGCCTTTCATTATCATCGGTCTGCTGGGTGGCCTGATCACCTGCCTGGTTGGAACCTTCAAGCCGACCACCACACCCATTACGGCTCCGCTCTACGCCGTGCTGGAAGGATTATGCATCGGGGCGCTTTCTCAAATCATGAACGTCAGATGGCCAGGCATCATGGTAAATGCCCTGTTGCTGACCTTCGGCGTGCTGGCGTTGATGCTCGTGCTCTACACGACGAGAATCATTCGCGTGACGGACCGGCTGGTGACGGGTGTGCTGCTGGCCACGGCTTCGGTCGCCCTGGTTTATTTGGTGGATATGGTCATGAGAATGTTTGGAGCCCAGGTCCCTTATATCCACGAGTCAGGTTTGCTCGGAGTGGGCATCAGCCTGGTGATTGTTGGCATTGCCTCATTTAATTTGCTGATCGATTTTGCCGTGATTGAAAGCAATATCCGGCAGAGGGCTCCCAAGTATATGGAATGGTATTGCGGGATGGCTTTGCTGATCACTTTGGTGTGGTTATATCTGGAACTCCTGCGCCTGCTCTCCAAACTACGCAGCCGGTGATCTTGGCGAGCGGAATACGCGATATTTCTGAAGCATAAGTTGGATGGATAGCCGCCAACCTTCTTAATCAAGCGGGCAGCAACGCAGGCAACACTCCCTCGTAAACGGTCAAAGCCGCGTGTGCGGAGGGTCCGGGGAGCATTCCCCACATTTTTTCAACGGCGCGCGCCAACAGGTCCACATCTCCACGCGCATCATGTCTCTGGCTGCCGACTGCTGAAATTTTCAACCGCGCCAGCACCGCATCCAGCCCATGGCCGCCAAAACACTTTCCCCAAACCAGCCGCGACAGGTAGATGGAGTCCTGATAATTGATCTTCCGCGTGGGCAAACCGTGCCGGGCACAGCTTTCCTTTAAAAACTTCATGTCAAACCGATGCCCGTTGTGAGCAATGAGCGTGGCGGCCCCAACATAACGGGAAAAGTCCTGCAACACCTGCCCCAGTCCGGGAGCACCCCGAACATCCGCGTTGGTGATGCCGGTATAACTGGAAATGAAGGCGGGAATGGGACCACCGGGATTGACGTAGGAGAAAAATAAATCTGACTCCCGAATCTTCCCCGCCACGACTCTCACACCGGCGATTTGGATTATATCGTGCTGAGCGGGTGAAAGACCGGTGGTCTCCAAGTCAAAAATGACAAAATCCTGGTTCATTTATTATCGCTTTAACCGTAACAGTTCAGTCCACACCTTCAATGGCAAATCGGACAATCAGGGAGCTTCAGCAGCAAATGGGTGCCTGGTAAAAAGATAAACTATTCTGCCTGGATTAGGCTCGACAACACCGACAGGAAATTTATTCTGGCTACCGCCTGGGCGACGTGATGTTTGTCCGGGCGAATTTACCACATGACCATGCGTTGGCTGTTGCCCTTTATCCGCAGCGTTTTTGCTTTTCGCAGAAATTCCACGAATCGTCATCACTTGATGGGAATGTATCTTAACGAAAGCAACAGTCGCCGGCGGAAGTCCAATCGTGTTCGGGCGTGAGCAGAGAGTGTTGGCGTAAGGCATCTGGGTATCAACTGAAAGCACCCCTCGCGTTTTAATCGCTGGAAGCCTGGGGATTTTCTCCGCTAAAACGTCCGGACGCCAAGAACCTAGCCAACTTCCTTGTCTCGGTTGTTAGTCAGGCCGCAAAGGCCCGCAAACTCCCTGCCAATAAAAAATGGTGCGCGATACAGGGTTCGAACCTGTGACCCCTACCGTGTCAAGGTAATGCTCTACCACTGAGCTAACCGCGCAACTCCAAAACGGGCGGATACTCTGACAAACCCCAAGGTAAATTGGCAAGCCTGAATTCGCCAGTAATTTTGGCCACCAGCGCCAGCCACGCCTGCGCCACAGATAATTCGCTCCTTTCCCGTATTTGCCGGTTGATTCCGGTTGCCGGTTTGGAAGATTTTAGCCGCGATTTATGGCTGAAATTCAGCGCGCTCTCCTTTCGGTCTCGGATAAAACCGGGCTAATTCCCCTCGCCCAGGCCCTCCTGCAAGCCGGCGTGGCGCTTATCGCCACTGGCGGCACCGCGAAGGCATTTTTGCCGGCGGGAACAAGTGGACGCGCTCATCAGCGAATGCCCGAGTGTGGAAATGAGGTTCATCCTGTTCGCCGGCTGCCATGCCGGCTTGCACACGGAGGAGACCCATTTCGCGGAATGAAATGGCAACGCTAACGTGATTGGTTCTCGATGCCGGACTCAAACCCAAAAAAGGTGATTTCACAGCCCGGTCTCCGGACCCCCTTTTGAATGGCGACTTCGCCCACTGCCGGAATGCCCGACTTCTCCAGCACCAGCTGGGCCTCCCCGGCGGCCACTGTGCTGTCGGGCTGCCAACTCGTTCATCATGGCTTCCTCACTCGGATACTCGATGAACCCATCCGGCGGGAGAAACAACTTTGCCGGAGACATCTCCATCCGGATTTGTGAGAATGTGATGGTATAGGGCGCTGGCTCCTCGGTCGAGGCGATGCGGACTGGCAACCCGGCCAGGTCACGGGCACGCGAAACCCCGAGCCTCGACTGTTTGCCATCGCTGCCGTCCACAACCAAGGTTGCCTGTTCGATGGGATGGCCTTCAATTTTTTCCACCGTGTTTGGTGCGCTTTTAAAAGCCTGATTGGTGTACTGAACAGAGGAGGCAATTGGCGCATAGGCTTGAAGGGCTTCACTCAGAATGTATCCCCGGTTGTTGGTCGCATCCCAAATAAAGCTGTACCCACCAGCCCGAGCGTGTTTGCCCGTCCCCTCGGTCGGTTCGAAGAAAAACTTGCCTCCCTGTGCGACCAATTGGCCTGATCCCGAGCTCAGGGGGCCGGAAGGGCCGGATGCCCTCACCCGGGCGCTGAACCCGACCGAGTTCATCAGCATCACGCCGGCCGGACCGGTAAGAAAGACCGGAGGCTGGGGTAGAAATTCCTCTCCGCTTGCCGAGGCCTTGTTCTCGCGCCGATCCGGCTGCGCGCAACCGCCGGCCAGCAGCGCAATGGCCAGGGCCAATGACCCAGAAAGAAGTCTAGGGCAACTCCGGTTTCGCGCGTTCGCTTTTGGATTTTTCATGTTCATATCCACCAGTTAAAACTCCCGCAACCTTAACGCGAAAACACTCGTTGAGCCAACGACAAGTCGTCGAAAAATTCGGCTGGCAGTTCCGACTTCGGGACAAAGTGATCCAGACCGGGAACAATTACGACAAGGACGTGTTCAATGGCGACATTGGGCAGATTGTAAAAATTGATCTGGTGGAGCGGGAGGTCATGGTGCGGTTTGACCAGTGGGAGGTGCTTTACGATTTTGACGAGCTGGATGAGGTGTCCCTGGCCTGCGCCACGGATATTTCGCTCCCTTTCCGCATTTGCCGGTTGACTCTGGTTGCCGGTTTGGAAGATTTTAGTCGCGATCTATGGCAAAAATTCAGCGTGCTCTCCTTTCGGTCTCGGACAAAACCGGGCTGATTCCCCTCGCCCAAGCCCTCCTGCAAGCCGGCGTGGCGCTAATCTCCACCGGCGGCACCGCCAAGGCCTTGCGCGACGCGGGGCTCGAGGTGATGGATCTCAGCGCCTATACCGGCTTCCCCGAGATGATGGATGGCCGCGTCAAGACGCTGCATCCCAAGATCCACGGCGGCTTGCTTTATATCCGCGGCAACGCCACGCATGAAGCCGCCGCCCGCACCCATGAGATCCAGCCCATCGACCTGGTGGTCGTAAATCTCTATCCCTTTGAACAAACGGTCGCCAGGCAGAATGTCACGCTGCACGAGGCAATCGAAAACATCGACATCGGCGGCCCATCGATGTTGCGGAGCGCGGCGAAGAATCACGAGAGCGTCACGGTGGTGGTGGACCCGGCGGATTATGCGGAGGTAGCCCGGCAAATTGCTGAAACTGGCGGCACAACACTGGAGTTGCGGCGCAAACTCGCCGCCAAGGTTTTCGCGCGCACGGCCGAATATGATGGTGCGATTGCCGCGCATTTGGGCAAAGCTTTTGCGCCGACTGCGACCGCTGTGCTGCCGTCCTCCCTTGCCCTTCAGGCGCCGCTGGCCCAGACGTTGCGTTACGGTGAAAATCCGCACCAGGCGGCGGCGTTATATGGTCGTTTTCACGAATACTTCCAACAACTGCACGGCAAGGAGCTGTCGTTTAATAATATTTTGGACCTGACCGCAGCGGCCAGTTTGATTACGGAGTTCGCCGCCGACGGTCCGACCCTCGCCATCCTCAAGCACACGAATCCGTGCGGCGTTGGCCAGGGCGCGAACCTGCGCGAGGCCTGGGACAAAGCGTATGCCACTGACAAGCAAGCCCCGTTCGGCGGTATTATCGCCGTGAATCAACCGCTCGACCTTGCCTGCGCCGAGGCGATTGTTGAGATTTTTAGCGAGGTCATCGTGGCGCCGGATTTTCAGCCGGATGCCCTGGCCCTGTTGCAAAAGAAAAAGAACCTGCGCTTGTTGAAAGTGCTGAAGAATCCGCTCGCGGCCAGGCCGTGGGACGTGCGGAGTGTGGGCGCAGACTCATTTCTGCTGCAGGAACGCGATTTGAAGATCACCACGGTGGGAGATTTGAAAGTGGTGACCCGGCGTCAACCGACCCCGGCCGAATTGCAGGCCATGCTCTTTGGCTGGCGGGTGGTGAAGCACATTAAATCCAACGCCATCCTCTACGCCAATGCCGACCGCACCGTGGGCATCGGCGCCGGCCAGATGAGCCGCGTTGATTCCAGCCGCATTGCGGTCTGGAAGGCGGGCGAAGCGGGGCTTTCCCTCAAAGGGAGCGTGGTGTGCAGCGACGCGTTCTTTCCGTTCCCGGATGGGTTGATTGCAGCGGCTGAGGCGGGTGCAACGGCGGCGATTCAACCGGGCGGCTCCGTGCGCGATGCCGAGGTCATTGCCGCGGCGGACGAGCGGAACCTGGCCATGGCGTTCACGGGCGTGCGCCACTTCCGTCACTAACGAATCATGCGGTAGATCAAGGCCAGTTGGCCGGCGGTAATCACCACCAAAGCCGCCCAGGTGAGCCATTCGCGCAGGCGCAGGCTGGACTGGCGCGTTTCATCCAGCCAAAAGCGAATCTTCAAGGCGCCGATCTCAATGCAGTCGCCATTGCGCAGGACAGCCTGCTGGAAGGGTTGGCCGTTGATGGCGGCGATGGCATGAGGTTGCGCAGTTAAAACGAAGCCGTTTTCGGAATCAAGGGCGAGTTCCAGATGCTGGTCCCAAACCCCGGCCTCCTCCGAGCAAAGATCCGCTGACGCGGAACGTCCGATGTGAAAAGGAAAATGGCGGGCAACCCATTTGGTACCCGCCATTTTTCCGGAAAGAACTTTAAGTTGGACCATTTATAATATCCGCTTCCGCACAAAGACCTGGTCCCCGGGGAAGATTTCCACATTTAACTCGGGATGATCCAGCGCTTTGGAGGCGTTAACCTTTTCCTGTTTCTTGCCCGCGCGGGTAATTACGATGTGGCTCTTCCAGGCAAAGTCAGTGAATCCACCCGCAGTATCGATGGCCCCCAAAACGGTCATCCGCCCGCTGTAAACCTGGCGACCGGGACTCTTTACCTCGCCACCCACCGTAAAGAAATGGTCGGCGGTCTTGACGATGGGTGTCAGGTTCTTGAAATACGCGGGCACATAGGTCTTATAGATCTCCTTCTCCAACTGACCCGCGGTTTTTCCTTCGGCTTGAAATTGCTGATTATAGATCAGGGTGATCGTGCCATCGTCCTTGACCTGCGTCTCGATGGGCGCAAGCGGAATGACTAAATCCTGAAAAGTAATGGTGACGAGATCCCCGATATGAAGAATGGGGGAGCCGTTGGGATCGACAATCCGTACCGGTGCGGTGCTCGCGGCTCCCGCGCCAGCCATGGTCGGCGCATCCGCCGCCAACGGATCAAAGGCAAAACCTGAGGAAGCAGAGTGACATCCAACCAGAAGGCTGCCGGCGCACATCGCTGCAACCCACTTTAGACAACGTCCGTAAAATTTCATAAGGTCCATGCTTGCTAATCAAATCAGAATTGAATTGGTGACGGTTTAATATTTCGGTTTGATGTCCACCCGCGGCTTCTCGCCGGGAGTCCCGTTCACCTGCGGTGCGGCATCGTCGTCCTCATTTTTCGAATAATAATCGTTGTAGTAGCCGCTATAGTAATAATAGCTCTCGTCCTGCGACATATTGATATTGTTGAGCACGATGCCGATCAGGTTGCCGCCGACCTTTTCGATCAACTGCTTGGCGCGGATGTTCATCGGCTGCGGATAGCGGCGGTATTGAATGACCTGCATGGTCATATCCACTTCGCTGGCCAGAATGGAGGCATCGCTCACGCCCATGATCGGCGGGGAATCAAAGAAGACAAAGTCGTAACGCTGCTTCAATTCGCTGATCAAATCCTTCATTTGCGCCGAGCTGAGGATGCCCAGCGAACTGCTCGGGAGCTTGCCGCTGGAGAGAAAATCCAGGCTGGCGAGCGGCGTGGTCTGAATCACTTCCTCGAGGGTGTTTTGCTTCAACAGATAATTGGTCAACCCCAGGGTGTTGGCCACTTTCAAGAGCTTATGCAGCGTGGGGCGGCGCAGGTCGGAATCGACGATCAGCACCCGCTGTCCGCTCTGGGCGAACACCGTGGCCAGGTTGAAGACGGTGGTGGATTTGCCTTCGCCCGCGCCGGCGCTGACTACGGCCACGGTATTGAGCTTGTCATCCTTGCGGGAGAACAGGAGGTTCGTGCGCAGCACGCGATAGGCTTCCGCGTGCGGGCTCTCCGCGCCTTCCTCGATCAGATAGCCGACGTTCTGCGGAATGACGCCCAGCACCGGTGACTGCAAGGTGCGCTCCACGTCGTCAATGGTCTTCACGCTGGTATCCAAATATTCGATGAAGAAGGCCAGGCCAACACCAACCACCAGACCGATGATAATGCCCAGGGCCATGTTGAACGGCACATTCGGGCGAGAGGCCCGGTCAGCGGGAATGGCGTGACCGATGATTTCCACCATGGTGGATTTAGGCAGGGCGTTTTCGATCCCTTCCTGCTCGGTCCGCAACGCGAGGACATCACGAAATCTTTTCTGCCGGTCCAGGTCCTGCTTGGCGAGGAAATAGGGCCGGCTTTCCTCGGCAATAACCATGTCATTAGTCTTGGCCTCATCAACCTTGTATTGGGAATTATTTACGACCGCCAGCAAGGAGGCCACACGCGCTTCCATGCCGACGATGATGCCGTTGACCCGCTCCTGAATGTTGGTGTCCAACTGATTTACGAGCTTGATATTGCGCAGCACTTCCGGATTCGCATCACCCAAATCGTTGCGCAAGGCGACCAGCTTGCTTTCCGCCGAAATCTTGTCCTGGAGCAACTGGAGCAAAATGGAGTCGGGGGCGGCGGTGGGCAGGGCCTGCCGGAGTTCCTCCGGGCTCAGTTTCTTCAGCTGGGTCAGCAGCTTTTCTTCCTTGATGTAGAGCGCTTCGTTTTCAATTTTCAGGGAATTGTAATGCAACACGTTCACCGGCCCGAGTGTCTGGCTGGGCCCGGAACTGTTTTGCGGATCGGTATCGACGATGTTCAAGGTCTTGCGGAGTTCATCGACCTTTTTCTCAAGGCGCTCGATCTCGCGATCCTGCACGTCGAGTTGCTGCTTGAAAATATTGATGCCGCCAGCCGTCAATTCGCGCCGCAGGTCCTGCCGGTATTTCTTGTAGGATTCCGCCACGGCGTTGGCGATGTCCGCCGCTTCCTTTTTATCATCGCTATAAACCCGGATTTCAATCAGCTCAGTATTGCGCACCGGCCGCAACTCGAGCAACCGCTGGAGCATGCCCCGGCTTTCCGTGGTCTTGAGCGGTGCGTCCTGATTATATTTTTTGGCCCAGGCTTTATTCAATCCCAGATTGTCCACGACCTTGTCCAGGATGACTTCGGACTTGATGACTTCAAATTCGGTCTGGATGAAATAAGGATCGTAGCCACCCGCACCGGTTTGCATTGAGCTAACGCCGGGAACATCCGTGACGTCCCGTTCCACCTTGATACTGGCGAAGCTGGAATAGGTTTTGGGCAGGATGAAAGTGACGATGGTCGCGGTGATGACCACGAGCAGAAAGACCGCCAGAATGACGGTTTTACGAATGCGGATGATGCGCCAATAATCCAGGAAATGGAGCTTGGCTTCCGGCGCTACCGATGTCTTTAAAGGATCCATACGTCAAAAAAAGAGGGGGCTAGTCAAGCTAGCCCAACCCAAAACACTTAAATGGTTAACGGTTAATAACTGGCCGTGACTCCCAAATAAACCCGATTGCGGTCATAACCACGGTTCGGCAGTCCCGACTTCAACAGATCGTAGTTATAACCCAATTCCGCCGAGAGGTTAGGCATGAACTGATAAGCCAGATTCAGGCCCACCAGGTAGAAGTTGTCCGCCGAGCCGTTTACCGAGCCGCCGTTGTAGACCGAATTCTGATATTGGCCCGTCAGCGTACCAGTCATTTTAGGTGTTAGCTTTTGAACAATGGAACCATACAGAGTCGAAGATTCCTGATCCTGCGTGAAAGAAGTGCTGGTGCCAGTAGTTCCCCCCGTCACGTCGGTCTGATTGCGCGAATGGCGAAAACCAAATGTGGCCGTTCCGGTATCAATGTAGTTGTAGCTCAAGCTCAAGTCGGCGTAAGGCCCAACGGCGGATGAGGTGGTGGGATCGTTATAATAATCCGTATATTGCAACCCGACGCGGGCGGAAGCGCTCAAATCACGGCGGAACTTGTGCTCCGCTCCCACATAAAAGTAATGGGAATAGTTGTTGCGCACGGAAGCGGGGGCAACGATCGGCGGGAATGTGTTATTCAGTATCAGCACGTCGCTGCTGGTATGGTCCACCGCCCCGAATTGATAGCCCAAAATACCGGTGGTTTCCGGCTCAAATTGCCAGCGTCCGTTTAAAGTGACCAGGTGCTCCATGCGATCCAGGCTGGCCGACAGGGAATTGGGTCCGCTTTGTTGGTAATCGTAAAAAGTGTTCGCGTAACCGAGCACAACGCCGAACAGTTCGGTGATTTGAGCATGGAAATTAATCGAGCCGTTGTTGCGGATATTGTTACCGTTATTGCGCAAGGGGAAGCTCAAGGTGCGATCCAACACTTCCGGTTCCTGGGCAATGACGAAGCTTTCCGACGCATCCAGCGAATAACGGGGACTGAAATTATGATTCACAAGCGCCTCGAAGTCATGGCTGTGATCGGCCTTGTTGCTGGGCCGGTCATCATAATACTTCATCGAGTAGGTGTAGCTGAGCTTGAGAGTGGTTTGGTCGAGCGCAAGGTCGAGCGCGGCCGAAGGGCGGACTTCAAAACCAAAACTGTCCACCCGATTGGGACCATCCGGCTGGGTGTTGTAATTGTCGTCGTAAAAGCCGCGCAAAGTGGCCGCGAGGCTCCATGGCTTGTCAGAGCCGCCGCTCAATTGAGCATGAGCAGTTTGCACTCCAAGAGCGCCCAGCGCGAGCAGGCCGGCGGAAGCCATCACTTTTTTCATAAGTCAGTTATATATATAAACATTTACCCGAAGAGGTAGTTCCAACAGTAAAAGCCTCAGAGTTTTACCGGAGAAACTCCAATGCTGTCAAACAAATCTTCATCTTTTTTTCAGCCTAAAACTGCTCGAAAACCGCTCTGCTTCAATTAGTTTTACATTGTACGACTTAGTATCCGCAAAACCTGTCAAACACCTGCTACGGATGCAGACCGCTGCCGCGATAACCGGTATCGCCCAGGGAAATGCACTTCTTATTGACCCTGACTCTGAAAATGCGTTCAAAGTTCAATGCGGACGGTTTTTTGCGGCGAATGCAGTTCAAGATGACGTAACCGGTGCCTGCGCCCGACCACCTTAATGACTGGATGACTTGGAAAGGATTAGACCGATGCGCGAAGGCGAGCAAGATTGCATCGCCTTTCCGATAAATAAGTATGAGACCAGAACCTGCCGAGCCTGGGGCTGTTCCTCAGTCCGGTTGCCCGGAATCCAAATCGCGCACCATGGCCCGGAGTCATACAGTTAAATTTGCATGCACATCTGTCTGCACTATAAACCATGCTGAAAGAAATATTTGATTCGTCCAGAGTCTGAACCACCGCTCCATCCCAGCGGTGTTTTTACACAGCACATTTTTTAAAAAGCAATAACTGAGAATCTCAAGGTAGTTTTTTATGAGACAAGGTAAGTCAAGGTGCTGGGATTTGTTCCGCAGGGGAGCCGGGGGGTGGGACGCCTACCACTACATGGCTGGGCGGACGAGTCGGCGGGCAAGCGAGGACGATGGGAGAAGCAAGGTGGCCTTGAGCTTGGACAAGGTAATTTGAGCCTTAATTTTTTTTGATCATGACCATGGGCGTTTCATCGCGGAGGGACGGAGACGGGGTGAGGCGGCGTTGGAGCGGGTCGTGCAGGACCGGGGATTTGGGGATCGGACAAGCTAAAGCTTGAACTCCGTACGCGGATGATTTCTTGTTCTTTGACATAGACGGCAAGGCAGACAGAAGTGTCTCAGTGTAGGCCAACTCCGCACCGGAAATCGGCTGGGATTGCTCCCCGCGAGCGCAATTCGAGCGCGGTGTCGGACGCTGGCCTACAATTTGCTTTCGAACCTTTGACAGGCTTAAAGCAAAGACAGTCATGAAAATTACGCGTAGATCCGGTTTTACTCTCGTCGAGATCATGATCGTGGTATCGATCATCGGTCTGTTGTCGGCGATTGCGATTCCCAACTACGTCAAGGCGCGCGAATCAGCGCGGTTGAACACCATCTACGAAAACCTGCGCATCCTGGAAGATGCCAAGGACGAATGGGCCATCGAAACGCACCAGGCCACCGGCGCGGCAGTAAACGACATGAGTGTGCTCGCCAATTATATCAAGGGTGGGACCATCCAAAGTGTGGTCAATGAATTCTATGTGCCCAATGCGGTTGGCACTCGCGCCGGGGCGTCGCTGCCGATAGGAGTCGGTCTGGGTATTTATGCGCCCGGGGCGTTCATCAGCAGCCTGCAATAAACCGCCATCATCGCTCAGTAGAACGACAGCGCACCCACTGCAAGCCGAGTCGGCAAGGCCTGTCCTGAAATGGCCATCAAACGTCCTGTTTTGAGGCAGGCTTTGACGGAGACCGGGGGTAAATACGCCCATCTGAGGCCGGCACCAAATCCGTTGGCATCGCATCTTCTTTACCATGAGAAACTTCGGTTTTGAACCATTCAGACGTGGGTGTTAACCAACTGGAGCACCGGGGGCTTGGGCGCCTTGGCCTGTGAACTGCTCCAATTAATGAGTTTATAACTCGTGGCACAGCAATGAAAATAACACTACAATCCAAATCCGGGTTCACGCTGGTTGAAATTATGATCGTGGTAACGATCATCGGCCTGTTGGGCGCCATCGCGATTCCGAATTATATCAAGTCGCGTGATAACTCACGCTTGAACACAATTTATAGCAACATTCGCATCCTCGAGGATGCCAAGGAACAGTGGGCGCTGGAAACTCACCAGGTCACCGGCGCGGCTGTGCCCAGTGTCACCATTGTTTCCAATTATATCCGGTATGGCACGCTCAACACGGTGATCAATGAAAATTATGTACCCAACCCGATTGGCACTCTGGCCGGTGCGGCGTTGCCGCCGGGCATCGGTTTGGGAACCAATGCGCCCGGCGCGTTCATCTCCTTTCCGCAGTAACCTGCGGTGACACAACTTGCAGTGAGTGGAGAGTGGAGTTCCGCCCGGAAAGAATACCCGCTTACCCCTCCAAAACCCGCGCGAGTTCACTTCGAATTTGCACCAACCGGTGTTGATCGGCAACGTTGGTCTGGCTGATTATTTTGGCCAGGTGTGGCGCGGCCCGTGACGCGCAAGCCGCCACCGCCGCATGGTGCCGGACTTTTAAATCGACCATCTCTTCGATAAGCTTGACCAGTTCTTCGCTTCGCATAAAAGGAGCCTTTATTCCCTTGATGCAAGCATAAGCAATGCCTGATACGGCGCAGTATGCGTGCGGCGAAGGCGGATCGTTTAATCGCGGAAATTTTGGAACTGCAAGGACACTGGAAATTCATGGCCTTGCACGGCGGCAATCACCGTCTGCAAATCGTCCCGGCTTTTGCCGGTGACGCGGATGGCGTCCCCCTGGATTTGCGTGGTGACCTTGAGCTTGGTGTCGCGGATAAAGCTGGTGACCTGCTTGGCCACGGTGGTCTCGATCCCCTGCTTGATCTTGATCACCTGCCGCGCATGGCCGAGCGGGGAAATATCCGGCTCGCCCTTGTCCACGCTCTTGAGACTGATCTGGCGTTTCGCCAGCTTGCCCATGACCATTTCCACCAGCGTCTTGACGCGGAAGTTGTCCTCCGCGCTGAGTTTGATCTCGCTTTTTTCGAGCACGATTTGCGCGTTGCTCCCCTTAAAGTCAAAACGATTCGCCAATTCCTTGTTGGCTTGATTGACGGCGTTCTCGATTTCCATCGAGTTCACTTCCGAAACAATGTCAAATGAAGGCATCCCTTAAAATAAGCCCATTCGCGCAAAAGAAAAGCCGGATTTCGCGACGGGAACCGCTTACGAAGTTGCGACCTTGCGGACACGGATATGCCAATGGAGCGAAAAAATCGGGGCGCACAGGCGCATCACTGGTTCCGCGAAACGGACCAGGCCGGTCAGGGATCGGGGCACCAGGCAGCGTCCAGTCACTCCCCCGGCGAGCAGGTAGCTAAACCACGGCAGAAAGCCGAGCGTCTCGATTTTTAGCCCGGGATAAAGTTGCTCAAATTTCCGGCGGTCCCGCACAAACACCATCCATGACAGCGCCTGGTTTGAATCCATCATTGAATCCTGTTGTGCAAAGGGCCACTCCGCCGGGTCATCACGATACGGCTCGGGGTGGAAGTTGCGAAAAAAGAAACGGGCAAACGGCGTGTGCGCCACCTCAATCATCGAAATCACCCCGCCGGGCACCAACGCGCGTTGCGCTTCCCGGAGAAATTCGCCGACATCCGGAATGTGGTGAAACACATGCGTCAGAAAAAGCGCCTGGACCGAGCCATCCGGAAAAGGAAGTGAACGCCCATCCACCACTTGATCCGCCACGCCCGCCACCACGTCCGACGTGATCACGGACGGTTTCAAGTCCTTGAGGTAACTGCCGCCACTCCCCAGTTCCAGCAGGGTGCCTTGGCGCGGGACCGAGCGCGCATCCGCCAGCAGATGCTCATACCATTGGTCGTAACACCACTTGAGCAACGGGCGGCTCAGGATCAATTGTTTCTGCGCGGTAAAATATTCCCGCGAACCAACCTTATAATTCGCGAGCGAGGTTTCTTTCAGACTTTTAAGCATACAATCACGGCCAATCCGAGCGGTTCGTGAACTGCGGCGGCAATTCAGCGGCGGCATCTGCGGGAGTAAAGTGTTTCCCGCCTTAAGGGTCAAGCGCGATGAGAAAAATGGCGGCATTCGCTTTGGGTAAAACCGCCCGCTTGCGGCAATGAATGGCAATTCCATTGACCGCGCAAATTCTGCTGGCTAGATTGGCTTCAATGCATTCAGGTATTCCAGCAACGCCATTGCGGCCATACCGGACGACTCCCCACTGGCCTGCAGCCATCCGGACCGTCTCTATCACTGACTGATTTTCTTACTTTTGATGCCACGTTATTCTGCGAAAACGGCATGGCCGCTCGTCAGTTGGTTGTTACTCTGCGCTTTTCTGAGTTGCGTCGGCTGGGTTCTTTCCGCCCTGCATCAGTTGAATGCCACGGGTTACGCCATCTGCTTCCTGCTGGCGGCAGCCACGCTCCTGTTGCTCCGGCAAAGGCGGATTCTTCCGGCATTGCCCCCCATCCGGCCAAGGCAATTCCGACGCCGCTTCGCCCGCCCTTTTCCCGTCGCATTTTTGACTTTGGCGACGCTCGCATTTTTGGGCGGACTGCTGCATCCGCCCTCCAATTACGACGGTCTTGCCTATCGCGAACCGCGCGTGCTGCACTGGTTGGCGGAGGGACATTGGCATTGGATTTATACGGATTTTCACCGCCTCAACGTCCGTGCCTGCGGCTACGAATGGGTCACCGCCCCGCTGTTGGTCTTCACCAAAACCGATCGGCTTTTGTTCCTGATCAACATCGTTTCATTGCTGCTGCTCCCTGGCCTTGTCTTCAGCACGTTCACCCGGTTGGGCATTCAACGGCGCACCGCCTGGTATTGGATGTGGTTGTTGCCCACCGGCTATTGTTTCCTGCTCCAATCTGGGAGCATTGCCAATGATTTGTTCGGCGCGGTGTTTGCCCTGGCCGCGCTGGATCTGGCGCTGCGCGCGCGCCAGTCCCAAAACCCCGGCCAATTCTGGCTCTCCTGCCTGGCCGTGGCACTGCTCACCGGCAGCAAGGCGAGCAACCTGCCGTTCCTGCTGCCTTGGTCGATTGCCATTTTCCCCTGCCTGCCCATTCTCTGGCGGCGGTGGGTGCCGACGCTTGCGGTGGGTGTTGTCGCCATTGGCTGCTCATTCCTTCCGGTGGCGGCGATCAATATTTACTATTGCGGGGACTGGTCGGGACAAGCCGCGGAACAGGCCTATTTCAAAAAAATTCAACCCCTGCTCCATATCACTCACAACGCCACCTTGTCGCTCCTCCAGAATCTCACTCCCCCGGTATGGCCTCTGGCCAACGCCTGGAATCAGACCATGCTGGAAAAGATTTCGCCCTCGATTCAACGGCGACTGGAAAATATTTTTGAACCTTCCGCCGCTCATCTTAAAATGTCGGAAGTTCAAACCGAGGAAAACTCCGGACTCGGTTTTGGCATCTCTCTGCTCATCCTCGCCACCTTTGCCGCCACTCTATTTTTAAAACGACCGGCGGGCAGCCAGCTTCCCCCCCGAAGCCGGAGACTTCTGCGGGTTGCCATTCTCGGCGCCGTCTGGCTCTCGGCCGTTCCGTTCATGTCCGTTTCCGGTGCTTCGACTGCTGCCCGGTATCTCACCCCTTACTACGCGCTGATGGTTCCCATTTTCTTCCTCAATCAGTCCGGTGATTGGACCCGCAGCCACAAATGGTGGCATCGCTCCGCTGCCGTGGTCTTTTTACTGGCGGGGTTGTTGGTCATCATCTCCCCGGCCCGCCCGCTTTGGCCCGCCCGCACAATTCTTTCAAAACTCCATCCGGAATCCAGTCCCTTGGTGAAGCGGTTGCTCACGGTTTACACAGTTTATGCCGCGCGTTCGGATGCCTTCGCTCCCGTCCGCGAACATCTGCCCGACGATGCCTCCCCCCTGGGACTCATTACTTTTGACGATCCCGAGACTTCCCTCTGGCGGCCGTTCGGTCACCGTCGGATTGTTCATGTGCGGGGGACAGATTCCGCGGCGGACCTCCGGCAACGCGGCATCCAATACGTGCTCGTTAATACGGCCACCTTGGAAGAACGTTCCGGATTGACCCTCGATCAGTGGGTCGAAAAAAATCATCTGGACATCATCCAAATGGTGCCGCTGAATTTGAGAGCGTCCGCCGGAGCCGTCCCCTGGCCTCTGGTCAGAGTGCCTCCGGCCGGAACCGGCAGCATGTAAAAGCTGGCCGGAAGCAATCCTGCCGCTATACTGACGGCATCACTGGTGAAATACGCAATTTTTCGCTATGTCGAACAATTTGAATACCGAACAAAAAATCGCGGTGTTGATCCCCTGTTACCAGGAGGAAAAGACCATCGGCAAAGTCATCAAGGATTTTCGGCAGGCCCTGCCGCAGGCCGATATTTATGTTTTCGACAACAATTGCACTGACCGCACCGCCGCCATCGCCCGCGAAGCGGGGGCCATTGTCCGCCGCGAGAAAAGACAGGGCAAAGGTTACGTGGTCGCCTCCATGTTCGAACTGGTGGAAGCCGATATTTACGTCATGGTGGACGGCGATGACACCTACGATGCCAAGGCGGTCCAGCATTTGCTGGAGCCCATATTCAAGGGTGATGCCGACATCACCGTGGCCGGCCGTCTCCACGTTTTCTCCGACAAATCATTCCGCAACTTTCACATTCTCGGCAATAAAATGGTCTGCGCCATCATTAACTGGATGTTTCGCTCGGACATCCATGATATTTTTTCCGGCTATCGTGCCTTTACCCGGCAGGCAGCCAAACTGATACCGATCACCGCCGTTGGTTTTGATGTGGAAACCGAGCTCACGCTCCAAGCGCTCTATCGCGGACTGGTCATCAAGGAAATCGAAGCCGCCTACGGCACCCGGCCGGAAGGCAGCTTTTCCAAATTAAAGACCGGTCCCGATGGGCTGTTGGTCATGCTCAAATTGTTTTTGATGCTCAAGTCTTATAAGCCGCTCACCTTCTTCGGCATCTTTAGTATATTGTTCATGTTGCTGGGACTGCTCGTCGGCGCCCGGCCCATCCTTGAATTTGCCGCCGAACGTTATGTCCACGCTGTGCCCAGCGCCATTCTCGCCTCCTCGCTTGTCATTCTCTCCTTTGCCAGCTTTGCGCTCGGTTTGATTCTGAACAGCATCAATCTCAGGCTCCTCGAAGTGGAAAAACTCATCCAGAAATGGAATTCCCACACCGACTCCCGGCAATAATCCCGACCCGGGAATTAAAGCTTTAAATTGCCCGCCTCAAAAGGCCGAAACCCAAGCGCAGCTCGCCGGGTTAACCCGAAGGACGGCCGCGGATTGGAATAAATCAACCCAATCAAACTGTCACTTCTGAATTCCAGTGGCAGACGAAGCAGCTCCAGACTCTTGATCCCCAGCCAGACCAGCCACCACGGCAGTTTCACAAATCGCAACTGCTTCCCCTGCGCCTTGCCCAGCTCCTCCAATATTTCGCGGAACGTCCAGCCCCGCTCATGCGCCGCCGTCATCGGTTGATCGAACCACCCCATCCGTCCATCCGCATATTCATAAATTACCCGACCCAAATCCTCCTGATGTGACAAATATTGGATTTGAGATCCGTCCCCGAACAAGGGCACGATTCTGGAATTCGCCACCCGCTGGACAAGCTTCCCAAAAATGCCGCGCGGCTCGTCTCCATAAATCAGCCCGGGCCGTAGCACGAGCGCGCCCAACGGCAACACCACTCGCTCAATCTCCAGCTTCGCCTGCCCATAAAGTGACTGGCAGCCCGCAAATGCACTCATGCTCGAAATGAACACCCGCTTTTTGACTCCGGCTTCATGCGCCGCCCGAAAAAGTTTTTCCGAGCCAACCACATTGATTGCCTGGATGCTCTTCTCATCTCGTGGCGCGAAGTCATAGGCGCAATGTACCAGCGCGTCAGCCCCTGCCAGTTGTTCGGGGGAAATATCCCCGCCCAACCGGAACTCAATCGCCCGTTTCGCTCGTACTTCCTCCGGCGACGGATGGCGCACCATGGCCACCACGTTCCAGCCTTCCGCCATAAATTTATCCCGTACGCAGCTCCCCAGATAACCCCGCGCCCCAGTGATCAGGCAGGTTCGTTGGCGGGAAGGTTTATCCATGTCGATGATTCGTTTAGGTAAGCTTGGCGGATTCCCACGCAATCCGATGCGCATTGGCCATCACTGACAACGTGATCGTAGTGGCGGGAATGGACGGCAGAATGGTGGCATCCACCGCATGAATCCGCTGCCAGCCAAATGGTCGTCCCAAAATGTCCGTCTCAAATGGGCCAGGCTGTTTTCGCATCGGGAATGTCCCACCGCTGTGAAAACTGCGGCCCGGCTCCGCAATTTCCACCATCGGCAAAACGGCCGCAGCGCCCAGATTCCGCATGTTGCGCATAAGTTTTCCCGCCACCTTGCGCACGCGGGACCGGGTTTGCGGATTGATTTGCGCCTGCAACGACAATTCGGCGCCGGTGCCGGTTCGACGAAGTGTGGTCGCGATGGTTGACGACTCCTTCGAGTGCAAAAATCCCTGCGCCACCACCAACCGCTGCTCCAATTGCGTCGCGAGAAAATTGAAGTTCAAGCCAAACTTGCCGAGCGCCTTTCGCACGGCATCGGAAATAAGCTCGCTGGCAGGATAAAGCTGCAGGTGAATGGAGTGTGGGCTGATTTCGGCATCGAAGATTTCCAGGAATAGCTGGCTTAACGTGTAAAGCGCTTCCGTGCGAAAATAAGGCACGCGCTTGCCCAGCAGCATTGGCACCAAGAAGTATTGGCTGTCCTTCATCTCCAGCGTCTGGTCGTAACATTGCCGGGATTCCAGCAACAGCTTGGTGGTTGGAATTGTCCCGGCCGCCAGGTAAAGCCGTTCCGCCTCAAACTTCATTTCCTGACCGGTTTTCCGGTCGCGCGCAAAAATGGTGACTCCCTCCCGCGTTTCGGAGCACGACGTCACCACCACATCCGGTTGGTAGGTAAACCGCTCGTGCTTTTGCAATTCCTTTACTGTCGTGGCGCTATTGTAAATGTACCCATACGGACAGCCATACATGCACATCCCGCAATAATTGCACCCTGGCCGTTCCTTCGAAACCTGTGCTCTGATCGCCACTCGTGCCGCGCCATAATGAATTCCCTGTCGTGTCAGCGTCGCCTTGTTCCTTTCCAGGCTGCCCCATATCGCGCGCAGTTGGCTGTTCAATTCCAACCGCCCCGGCTCCTCCACATGCAACGGAAAAATCGACGCCAAATCATCGCGGCGCGCGGCGAGTCCGGTCAGCTTCAGCGCCGCGGCATAATGCTCGCTCAACTCCGCCGTCCCAATCGGCCAGTCCGTCAAATCGGCGTCGATGTACGGCATCATCGCCGCCCCCCAAACATTGCTCAGACCGCCCAAGGCCAGCGATGGCTTCAGGCCCACGCCGTCAAAAGCACCCGGAACCTGCGTTTCAACTTCACGGTAGGGAAAATCCGAGCCATACACCAGTTTGTCGGGCATTCCTTTCGCGCCGGAAGTCAGCTTTCCTTTTAGCAAGGCGACTAATTGCGGGTCCCAACCGGCGGGAGCAGACGCACTCAATTGCTCCACTGCCCGCGCCCGCTCTTTCTCCAGTGTCAGCCCCACGTCCAGCATCCGCACAGTCAAGCCGCGTGCCAGCAACGCTTGGGCGCAGGCGATTCCTGAGGGACCGGATCCAACAACACAGTGCATGCAATATTAGAAAAATCCATTTGAAGGGGCTGTCAGGACTGTGTCAATTGAAATGCTGCCCCGGTCGGGAAGTCGTTGCCGGGTGGCCGGAACGATTAAATCCGCTTGAGCTTCGACCTTGCTTTGGCGACTCTCCCCTCACCATTTCTATTCCATGACCATGATCCTGGCGCACCGCGCAAATCTGACCGGCCCGCACTCCGTAGTGGAGAATTCCCTGGCCGCCTGCAAGGGTGCCTTGGAAGCCGGCTTCGGCCTGGAAACCGACCTGCGCCGTGAGCCTGCCGGTCGATTCTACATCAGCCATGATCCCCATCCGCGCTCGGCGGCGAACAGTCTCGAAGCCTTCACCGAACTGTTCCGCCAGCATCCTGCCGCTGAACTCGCCATCAATGTCAAGGAGCTCGGCTATGAACCGGCCTTGATCGAATTGATGAACTCGGGTCGCCTCGGCCAAAAAAGTTTCTACTTCGACTTTGAATTGCTCGAACCCAAAACCCCCGGCGCCGCCCAGCGGAAAATTAAATCCCTCCCGGATAGCAGCCGCATCCGGCTCGCCTCCCGCCTGAGCGATCGTCAGGAGCCGCTGGCCCAATGCCTGAGCATTCCCGGGTCCATCGTTTGGGCCGATGAATTCGATTCGCTGTGGCTGACCGCCGATGATGTGCGCCAGGTGCAGGCGGCCGGACGCCTTTTTTACGTCATTTCACCGGAACTGCACGGCTTTGACCACCAAGCCCGGAAGCGCCGCTGGCAGGATTTTAAATCTTGGAAAGTGGATGGGATATGCACAGACTACCCATTGGAAGCCAAAGAAATCTTTGGCGCTTGAGCGGGTGTCTCGATTTGTTTCCCGCCAGCCATTTAAACGCGGCAACCGGTGCGGCAGTCAAAAAAACTAAGATGTTAAAGCGTTACAAACTGGATGATTTTACCAAGGGCTGGTTCGTCGGGAATTTTTCCCCGACGCTCCTGGCCACGGATGCCGTCGAGGTCGCGGTGAAACATTATCGCGCCGGCGAAGCTGAAAGCGCGCATTTTCACAAGGTCGCCACGGAACTGACGCTGATTGTCTCCGGCCGCGTGCGCATGAGCGGCGAGGAAGTGGGCGCGGGTGAAATTGTGAAAATCGAGCCGGGTCAGGCCACTGATTTTATGCCGTTGACGGACACCACCACGGTCGTCGTTAAACTCCCCTGCGTTAGCGGGGACAAATATCCCTCTGCCACTCCCTCAGCATGAAGATCAAAGCTGTCTTATTTGATTTGGATGGCGTGCTGGTCGATGCCACCGAATGGCATTATGAAGCCCTGAATCGCGCGCTCGGCCTCTTCGGCTACAACATCGCGCGCTACGAGCACCTGACCACCTATAACGGCCTGCCCACCCGCAAGAAGCTGGAAATGCTTTCCGTCGAGAAAGGTTTTCCGCGCGGCCTCCATTCGCTGGTGAACAAGATCAAACAGAAATATACCCGCGAGGAAATCCTGCGGAGTTGCACCCCGGTTTTTGAAAAGGAATTCATGGTGCACCAGCTCAAGCGCGAAGGCTACAAACTCGCCGTCTGCTCCAACTCCATCCGCGAGAGCGTGGAATTAATGCTGCGCGGCAGCGGCATCTTTGAATTGTTTGATTGCGTGCTCAGCAACGAGGATGTCGCCCAGGCCAAGCCGGACCCGGAAATTTATCTGGCCGCCTGCCGCAAGCTCGGCGTCCAACCGCAGGAAACCGTCATC
This sequence comes from Pedosphaera sp., assembly GCA_028293325.1. GTDB lineage: Bacteria > Verrucomicrobiota > Verrucomicrobiia > Limisphaerales > Pedosphaeraceae > JAQGOT01. Next base: position 22,024 of record JAQGPA010000191.1, read on the forward strand.
GTCGAGGACGCTCCCCATGGCATTGAAGCGGCCCGCCGCAGTGGTGGCGTGCTGTGCCAGGTCACCGGATTCAATGAAGTGGATTACGCGCGGGTGAAACGTTCCCTCGACAGCGCTGGATAAATTTATGCTCCAAGTCGTCATCCCTCTCGCCGGCAAAGCCACCCGCTTCCAGGAACGGGGCCACACCTTTCCCAAACCGCTGTTCGAGATCGGCAACCGCTCGATGATCGAAGTGGTGCTGGAGAATCTCGCTCCGCCGGGACCCGTCGAATACACCTTCATCTGCCGCAAGGAACACCTTTCGCAATTTTATCTCGGCGACATGCTCCGCCTGCTCGCGCCCGGTTGCCGCGTCCTTGCCCTCGAAAACGAAACCGCCGGCGCTCTCTGCTCGGTGCTTCTCGCAGTGGATCAACTCCAACTCGATGGCGAAATTCTCATCGCCAATGGCGATCAATTCATCACCACGAGCCTGGCTCCATTTTACGCGGCCTGCCGCGAACCAGGCCTCGATGGCTGTATTCTCACCTTTACCGCCACGCATCCGCGCTGGTCCTTTGCCAAGACGGACAGCACGGGCAAGGTGACGGCCGTGGCCGAAAAACGGCCCATCAGCAAGCAGGCCACCGTGGGCCTTTATTATTTCCGCCGCGCTCGTGATTTGATCGAAGCTTCGGAAAAAATGATCCTCAAGGGTCTCACCACCAGCGGCCAGTTTTTCGTCTGCCCCGTTTACAACGAACTGATCCTCGCCGGCAAAAACATCCGCACTCACCATCTGCCGGACGGCACCATGCACAGCTTGGGTACACCTGAGGATTTGGACGTGTTCATGAAATATCGCCTGGGCAACCTGGAACGCGGTGCTTAACGGTTGCTTGTGCTGGAGCCGCCGGCAGCCTGGGTTCAAATTTATTCTATCCTTGCTTGACGACAGTCGTGCGGGTGGGGAACGCAAAATTAATTCCTTCGGCGTCGAAACGTTGTTTGACGGTCAGGTTCAATTCCTGCATGCCGGCCACATATCGAATTTGATTCAAATCCTGCCACAAGAAAGTCAGTTGGATGTTCAGCGATGAATCCTGGAACTTGTTGAAGCTGATCATCAGGTTCTGAATCATGGGCTGCGCCTCGTAAACCTCCTGCAAAATGGCCAGCGCCCGCCGCAATTTCTCCGCGGAGGTATCATAGGAGAGGCCGAGGTTCAGCTCGGCCGGAATATTGGATTGCCGGGAAATGTTGGTAATAGTGGCGTTGCCCACGGTTTTATTCGGGATGGCCACCAAATCGCCCCTGCCAGTGCGGACGCGCGTGCTGCGCAGGCCGATGCTTTCGACGGTACCTTCCACCACGTCCAGACGAATGCGATCGCCGATGCGAAACGGTTTGTCCATCAGGACCGCGACCGCGCCGAACAGATTGGCCAGTGTGTCCTGCGCCGCCAAACCGACCGCCAAACCTCCAATAGAGAGCGAAGTAATCGCCGCCGTTACGTTGATATCGAGGTTTTGCGCGGTCACCAATACCGCCACCACCACTACAAACAACTTCAAACTCTTGCGAATAATGGGGAATAGTTGCTCATCAAAAGTGCGGTCACCCTCCGTCGCCGCCCGTTGCCGCCAATAACCGAGCAGCAAATCAACCAGCTTCAGCACCATGTAGGTCAGCGTGAAGGCCACCACCACTTTAAATCCCTTGGACAAAATTTCATGAACCTTGTCGGGCCAGCGAAACACGTTGAGGCCGATATGGAGAAAGATCACAAAGACCACGATCTTGATCGGGCCGTTGAGCAATTCGAGCAGGAGATCGTCCAGTTTGGTCTCGGTTTTTTCCGTCCAGCGCTTCAGCCAGACCCGCGTGAGATAGTCGAGAAACTTGGAAACATAGAAGGCGAGGAAGATGTAGATGAGGGAAGCCAGGTATTTCCAAACCTCGTTGCCCCACCAAACATGTTTCAGGAACGGAAAATCCCTGGCCAGGTCCTCCACCCAGTCGGACATCACGTCGGCCTCGGCGGCGGACAATGCGTTGGTCGCATGGGTTTGACTCAGGCCCGCAGGGAGCCGGCTGGCGGATGAATTGGTTTCCTGCGCCACGGTTGTCCAGACCGACCAGAAAAGCACCAGCAATAAAAAAACCAAAAACCCGTTAAAAAGAGGTTTGAATTTTAACTTCATAACGCCTGATTTTATAAAGGAATTCCATTGTTTCAGACAACCTTTCTCCGCATTTACCGTCGTCAGTTAGGAGTTAAAGCGAGGCCTACCCGCCCGCCACAATCTTGACAATTTCCAACCGGTCGCCCAGCGCCAGCGCCCGGCGCGCAAATTCAGAGGGCGCCACGGCGTCGCCGTTGTGCTCGACCACCACGCTGCGGGGCAATAATTTTTGCGCCACGAGGAATTCCTCGAGCGTGCAGGGAAGGTTTAAATTCACCGGTTGTCCGTTCGCTGTGATGAAACTTTGTTCCATGGTCGGTTACAGGTAAAAGTCCGATCCCTTGCTTTGGAGCAATTTCATAGCCGCTGGACTCCATTTGTTAAGGGAGAAGCGTTGATTTGCAACTGCGCGGCATCAATAAAACCCGAAAGGTCCATCGCTTTGAACTGGGCGGGAGCAATTAACCCAACACTGCCATCGGAATATCCCACCGCATGCGCAGGATTTTTTCGGTATCCGTTCCAAAAGGTGGGTTGCGGAATGTTATCATAAGGATAATCACAAACCACCAGGATGCTTTTGTTGGTTGTGTCCAAAGCAATATTTGTTCTGATGAAAAAGTGCGCATCGCTGATCCATGAATTTTGCCCATTTCTGGCAAGCTCCGCCTTCTCTGATTCTGAAAAGGCACCAATGTTAAATCTCCCACCCTGGTCATCGGCAGTGATCTGAATCGATAAAACACAATCGCGGCAGACGGATATTGCGGCACTGTTACCACCACAGTTAGAGGCGCGTGTAAAGACAGGCAGAAACGCACCTAATACGACTGCCACCAGCAGCGCCAACCCTAAAACGATTTTAATTTTTCCGCTCTTGCTCACTTGTTGTGTTACGCGGTTATGCCATCAACGCGGCATCCCAATCCTTCCAGACCGGTTCGTAACCGAGGCGGCGGATTAACTCCGCCATCTCCTCCGGCGAACGTTCATCCGCAATGTCAAATTGGCCCGTCGCATTGGTCGCCTTATCCGCCGACGCCGCCCACTCGCTCGCCCCGGAGGCCAGTTCCACAATGCGTCCGCGCTCGGTGTGATGGATCTTTTCCCGCCCCGCACCGGTATAGCCGCCCGGTTCCGTGTGGCTCCCCGCGCTGATCATCGTAACCCCCAGCGGAATCAATCCGTCGCGCAACTTCGCCGGCTCGCGCGTGGACAGCACCAATCCCACATCCGGCAAAAACAATCGAAAAGCGCAAACCAGTTGCGTCAGCTCCCGGTCGCTCATCTGCGTGAGCGGCTCAAACTCTCCCGCGCAGGGACGCAGTCGCGGCAGGGAAATCGTCAGTTGTGCCTTCCAACAATTGCGCAGCAGATAATCCGCCTGTGCCGCCACCGCCAGCGCTTCCTTGCGCCAGTCGCTCAAGCCATACAACGCGCCGATGCCCAGTCGCCGGAACCCCGCCGCATACGCCCGCTCGGGTGTTTCCAGCCGCCAGTCAAAATTCCGTTTCGGCCCCGCCGTGTGCAGCTCCGCATAAATCGCGCGGTCATATGTCTCCTGGTACACCACCAAACCATCCGCCCCTGCCTGCACGATGGGCTGGTACTCCGCCACTTCCATCGGCCCGACTTCCAGCGAGATGCTGGGAACCTCTTCATGCAACGCCCGCACGCAATCCGCCATGTAGCCGTTGGAAACAAACTTGGGATGCTCACCCGCCACCAGCAAAATGTTGCGAAACCCCTGCTCCTTGAGCGCGCGCGCCTCGCGCAATACCTCCTCCACAGACAACGTCACGCGCAGGATCGGATTGTCGCGCGAGAACCCGCAATATTTGCAGTTGTTAATGCACTCGTTGGAAAGATAGAGCGGCGCGAACAGCCGGATGACTTTCCCAAATCGCTGCTGCGTCATCGCCTGCGACCGCTGGCAAAGAGGTTCCAACAACTCCCCGCCCGCCGGTGAAATCAGCCGCGCAAAATCGTCCAGCGTCAGCTGCGTCTTCCCTGCGCTCTCGCGCACGGCAGTCGTCGTGGCCGCCACCGAACGCCTGACCAGCGCCTCCAGCGGCAACGCATTGAATTCACCCACAAAACTCATATTAGTATTAAACCACCCGGCAACCGCCACACCAAGCCAGAACCACCGCTTACTTCTCGCGTAAAATAAATTCCCGATGCTTCAAAAATACATCGCGCAAGCTCGCCGACATCTCGTCCTGCAATGCCTGTAACTCACGATAAGTCTCCACGTTCTTCTTCTCCGGTTGCGCCGTCTCTTCCTGGTTTGTCTCTACAAAACGGTCCGTTATTTCCTGGATGGTGATTTTCTCCCCCTGCTGCCGTCGCCAGCACCAAAGCGCTTGCAAGGCCGCCCCGTACGCCGCCCCTTCGGTCACCTTCAACGTCACGACTTCCACATTAAACACGTCCGCCATGATCTGCCGCCACGTTTTGGACCGGGACCCGCCGCCCGTGACGCGAATTTGCGTGGGCGCGACCCCCAGTTGCACCAATCGCTGCAAGCCGTAGTTCATGCCGAGCGTCACCCCTTCCATGGCCGCGCGCGCCTGGTAATCCGCCGAATAATTTTTTTGGTTCACCCCCAGCCACACGCCGGTGCCGGCCGGCACATTGGGCGTTCGCTCACCCTCCAGGTAAGGCAGCAATATCAAACCGCCCGACCCCGCCGGAACCCGCGCGACCGTTGCGGAAAACTTTTCATGCGTCCAACCCAGGCTATTCCGCACCAACTCGGTCGCGGTAGTGACGTTCATCGTGCAAAGCAACGGCAACCAGCGATTGGTTGAATCGCAAAACGCCGCGATCTCCCCCTTCGGATCCACCACCGGTTTTTCTGAACAGGCATAAATGGTTCCGCTCGTGCCAAAACTGGCCGTGATGACGCCCGCCCTTACATTGCCAGTGCCAATGGCTCCCATCATGTTGTCGCCGCCGCCGGCGCTCACGAGCACGTCGGTGTTCAAATCCAACAACCGCGCCGCGCCTAGGTGCAACTTCCCGGCTGGTTGATCGCTCCCAATCAGCAACGGCAACTTGCCCGCCAGCTCCGGGCCGATGGCATCCAGTGCCTCTTGGGACCATTTCCGTTTGCGCACGTCCAGCAACGCGGTGCCGCTGGCATCCCCATACTCCATCACCTTTTCTCCAGTCAGCCAGAAATTCAGGTAATCATGCGGCAGGAGCACGGTCGCCAATCGTTCATAGTTCTTCGGCTCATGTTTTTTGAGCCAGAGTATTTTTGGCGCGGTGTATCCGGGCAACACTGGATTGCCCAGCGCGCGAATGGTCGGCTTGAGTCCGCCCAGTTTCTCCGTGATTTCATCGCACTCTGCCATCGTGGAAGTGTCATTCCAAAGTTTTGCCGGGCGTATCACTTCGCCTTTGTTATCCAGCGGCACGAACCCGTGCTGCTGGCCGCTGACACCGATGGCCTTTACCTCCGCCGCCACCGCCTTGGCGGCGCGCAATGCCTGGCGAATCGCGCTCGCCGTCGCTTCGCGCCACGTCTGCGGATGCTGTTCCTTTGCGCCCGGCGGCAGGTGGGGAATCAAATCGTAAGCCTGCGCCGCAGAGGCCAAAACTTTGCCGCTTTGCGCATCCACGATCAGGACTTTGGTTGATTGCGTGCCGCTATCGATCCCAATTAATAGTGTTCTCATCAAACAATGGCTGGAAAATACGAGTTATCCGTCAAAAGAATACCGTTCACCTTCCCGTCAGGCAACCGGTTTTGCTTTATCAATATTGAACGCTTCTCACCATTCTCTTACTAAACCTTCGCTTGTATGCCGCGCTGTCCTTTGCATAATGAACCGGAATTGATAACCAAGCCCACTCAATTTAATCGCGGCTTTCTCCTGGGCATTTTCGCTTTGCTGCTCCTGGTCTGCCCCTGCCTGCTCCCGGCCGCACCGGCAGAATTGTTACCTTCAGGATTCCGGCCCGTGCCGCCCGGCGTGCATGCCTTGGTCGGCGCCACAGTCGTGGTGAAACCGGGTGAAGTCCTCGACTCCGCCACCATCCTCATCCGCGACGGCTACATCGAAAAGGTCGGCAAAAACCTCACGCCCCCGCCCGATGCGCGGGTCTGGGACATGAAAGGTCTGACCATTTACGCCGGGTTCATCGACCCGTATCTCACACTCGGCGCAAAAAGCAAAAGTGCCCCGGCCAAAAAACAATTGGACCTCACCGCCGGCGTCAAATTCCTCGGTGTCAATCCGCAGGAACGTGATGCTGGCACCGAAGGTCCGGGTTACGAAGTCGCGCGCATCACTCCGGAACGGCGCGCCGCCCAAACTTTTTCCCCGGATGCCAAATCGTTGGCACAACTCCGCGAACTCGGTTTTACCGCGGCCAACGTGACGCCGGAAAAAGGCATCATCCGTGGCACGAGTGCCTTGGTTGCCTTGTCGGACGTGGAACCCAACCGCGCCATCATCAAGCCGGATGTCTTTCAGCACATTGCCTTTGACCTGGAGAACCGCAAGGAGGATGTGTATCCCGAATCACTGATGGGCGTGGTGGCCGTGGTCCGCCAAAGTTTCTTTGATGCCCAACACTACATCCTGGACCAGGCCGATTTCCACAAGCGTCCCTTTGGCCGCGCCCGTCCGGAATTCAACCCCGGACTCGAAGCTCTCATCCCCGCCACGGAAAAGAAAATGACCGTCGTGTTCGAGCCGCGGGACGCGTTGCTGGTTGATCGTGCCACCCGCATGGCGCATGAGTTGAACCTGGATTATTTCATGGTTTCCAGCGGGCAGGAGTGGCGCCGCCCGGATTTGGCGAAGGCCGCCGCCGTGCCTTTTATTGTGCCGCTCAATTTTCCAGTGCTCCCCAAAATGCCGCAGCCAGACGACTGGCAGCAGGTCACCCTTGATCAATTGCGTGCGTGGGATTGGGCGCCGGAGAATCCCGCCGTGTTGCGCAAGCAGGGATTGGAAATTGCCGTCACCACCTACGGGCTGACGGACAAAAAGGATTTTCGCAAAAACCTGCGCCTGGCGGTGGATCGCGGGCTGGCGGAAAATGACGCCCTCGCAGCGTTGACCACGGTCCCCGCCCGGCTTTGCGGGGCAGAGAATATGCTCGGCACCATCGAATTCGGCAAACAGGCGAACCTAACCGTGGTGGAGGGCAAGGGGTATTTTGATCCAGAGGCGAAGGTTCAATCGGTTTGGATTGACGGACGATTTTATCGCATTCCGTCCGATGAAGAAAAGGAGAGCAAGGAAGAGAAGGTTGCCAAGGTTGAGGAAAAGAAAGAGGCAGTGGCGAAACCTGTCACACCGGAAGAGGGCGATCCGAATCGAGTGAAGCCTGAAGAAAAGGGAAAAGTCACGACGACGGCGAAGGAAGAAAAATCCAAGGAAGACAAAAAGCAGGCGGAGAAGGAACAGAAGCTGGCGAAGATGAAGGTTCTGCAACAGCGCGTGGCTCACTCGCCGCTGGAAGGCCGCGGCGTGCTGGCCAGTCCTCCCGGCGTGCTGATTCGCAACGCCACCGTATGGACCTGCGGTCCCACGGGACGATTGGAAAACGCCAATTTACTGATTATCAGCAACAAAATTGCCGCTGTCTGGCAGGAAAAGGACGCGTCGAAAACCAGCCCGCGCATTCCCGCCGGGTCTCTGGAAATGGACGGCACCGGCCTGAATATCACCCCCGGCCTCATTGATTGTCACAGCCACAGCATGATCCTTGGCGACGTGAACGAATCCACCCTCACCTCCACTGCCATGGTGCGCATTGGCGATGTGGTGAATTCCGAAACCCCCAATATTTACGACCAATTGGCCGGCGGCCTGACCGTCGCCAATTTATTGCACGGCTCGGCGAATCCCATCGGCGGACAAAATTGCGTCGTCAAATTGCGCGATGGCGAAACACCGCAAGGTCTCAAGTTTATCGAGGCGCCCCAAGGCATCAAATTTGCCCTCGGCGAAAACGTGAAACAATCCAACTGGGGCGATAAAATCGTCACCCGCTTCCCGCAAACCCGCATGGGTGTCCAGACTTTCTTCGCCAACCGCTTCATTGCCGCGCGACAATACTTGAAGACTTGGGCCGATTTCAAAAAGTCCGGCGGCCCGCCCCCGCGCCGCGACCTCGAACTGGAAGCCATCGGCGAAATCCTCGATGGCACCCGCCTGATCCATTGCCATTCCTATCGCCAGGACGAGATCCTCATGTTGATCCGCTTGATGGAACAATTCAACGTCAAGATCGGCACCTTCCAGCATGTGCTCGAAGGTTACAAGGTGGCCGACGAAATCGCGCAACACGGCGCCGGCGGTTCCACGTTCGCCGACTGGTGGGCGTATAAATTCGAAGTGTACGATGCGATTCCCCAGAATGGCAGTCTCATGCGCGACCGCGGCGTCCTCGTCTCCTTTAATTCTGATTCCGACGACCTCGCCCGCCGACTCTACCTGGAAGCAGCCAAGGCAGTAAAATACGGCGGCACGCCCGAGGAGGAAGCGCTCAAATTTGTGACGCTCAACCCCGCGAAACAACTCCATATCGATCATCGTGTCGGCTCCCTGGAACCCGGCAAGGATGCCGATTTCGCAATCTGGTCCAAATCGCCGCTCGATTTTCAAACGGTCTGCCAACAAACCTGGATTGACGGAAAAAAATATTTCGACCTTTCGTTGGCTCCGGCGCGGACCGCTGCGCTGGCGCGGGAGCGAGACGACTTGTTGGCGAAAGCAAAAAAGTTGAACGCCTTGTCCAACGGCGATGGCGGCAGTGACAGCAGCTCTGACGACAACTCGTTTTTCAACCTTTCGCTTGAACATCAATATGACGGGCACATCCGTCATTGCCGGGATGATGAAGAATAATTCAAACATCGATCGCGCCCCATGCTTGAGCAGCGCCAGCCACCTGGCGCGTCCCAAAGTCATTGCCCGGCGCCTTTCTCCATTATTTGGGCTATTTCTCCTTTTGTTCTTGTTCACCGCTGTCACCACCGCCTCTGCGGAATCGGTGCTTTTGCAGCATGCCATTGTTCACACAGTTTCGGGCGAGACCCTCCCGCACGGCTCGGTGCTGATTCAAAGCGGGAAAATTGTTGGCGTATTTGATGAGACCCAGCCCACTCGTATTACTTATCCCGCGGACGCCACCCTCGTTGATCTCCAAGGCCAGCATCTTTATCCGGGCATAATCGCCCTGAACAGCGCGCTGGGCTTGGGCGAAATCGATGCCGTTCGCGCCACGCAAGATACCACTGAGGTGGGTGATTACCGGCCGGATGTTCAGTCCTGGATCGCCGTGAATCCGGATTCCGAATTAATCCCGGTCACCCGCGCCAACGGCATCACCCATGCCGAACCGGCGCCCCAAGGCGGCGTAGTTGGTGGCCTCTCCGCACTCATCGCGCTCGATGGTTGGACCACCGAGCAGATGACCATCAAACATCCCGTTGCGCTGCACCTCTATTGGCCCAGCATGGAACTCAACACCACGCCCAAGGAGAAGTTTAAGGACGAATCAAAATATAAATCGCTCGAAGATCAGGCCAAAGAACGTAAGGCTAAATTCAAAGCCCTTGATGATTTCTTCCTCGAAGCCCGCGCCTATGCCCGTGCCCGTACTGCTGGCAACTCCGATATCAATCCTCCTTGGGAAGCGATGCTCCCCGTCGCTCGCGGCCAAATTCCCATCATGGTGCATGCCCACGATGTTCGTGAAATCAAGGCCGCAGTCAAATGGGCCCAGACCAATGACTACAAAATCATCCTTGCCGGCGGACGGGACGCCTGGCAGGTCGCCGACCTACTCGCCGCGCGACAAATCCCGGTCATCTATGAATCCACTTGGACCCTGCCCCAACACGACCACGAAGCTTACGACGTCCACTTCCGGGCGCCCGAACTTTTGCGCAAAGCCGGGGTAAAAGTCGTATTCGGCAACGGTTCCGGCAGCTTCGATGCCGCCATGGCCAAAAATCTCCCATACGCCGCCGCCCAAGCCGTCGCCTTTGGTTTGCCGGAAAGCGAAGCCCTCAAGGGGCTCACCCTCTATCCCGCGCAACTGCTCGGCGTGGCCGATCGACTCGGCTCCATCGAACCCGGCAAGGAAGCGACCTTTTTCGTCGCCGATGGCGACATCCTGGATCTGCGCGTCAACGTGAAACGGATGTGGATCGCCGGCCATGAAGTCAGCCTCGAAAGCCGCCACACCCGCCTCTACGAGAAATACAAAAACCGCCCCCGGCCCAAATAATTTCTCCGTTGCCCGCCAGCCTGCCTGACTTATATTTCTTTGCGCCTGTGCCGCTTTATAGTTCAATTTGACTTATGCCTGAAGACGAGAAGCAACCGAACGAACGCAAAACATTGGATGACCGCCAGAAAATGACTGATCTGGAGCGCACCCGGCATTCCTGCGCCCATGTGCTGGCCACCGCCATTCTCCGCCTCTGGCCCGATGCCCAGTTCGCCGCCGGTCCGCCGGTTGAAAACGGCTTCTATTATGACGTGGAGCTGAGCCACCGCATTTCCCCCGAGGACTTCGAGAAAATCGAAGCCGAGATGAAGAAGGAGACCAAGGCCAACAACGTCTTCGAAAAAGTTGTGGTCACCCGCGATCAGGCCATCAAGGACGCTCAAAGCGGCCGTCTCGCCGCATTAGGCGAACGCAGCGCTCCCTCAAAATTTAAATTGGACATCGTTCAGAACATTCCCGAGAACGAACCCATTTCCTATTTCAAAAACGGCGACTTCATCGACCTGTGTGCCGGCCCGCATGTGATGCGTACCGGCAACATCGGCGCGTTCAAGCTCACCCATGTTGCAAGCGCCTACTACAAAGGCGACGAAAAGAATCCGCAACTCCAGCGCATTTACGGCACGGCGTTCAAGAACAAGACTGAGATGGAGGCCTATTTCAACATGCTGGAAGAGGCCAAGAAGCGCGATCACCGCAAAATCGGCCAGGAAATGGGCTTGTTCGCCATCGATACCGAATACGTCGGCCCCGGCCTGCCGCTCTGGCTCCCAAAAGGCACCGCCCTCGTCGAGGAACTGGAAAAACTGGCCAAGGAAACTGAATTCGCCGCTGGCTATGTTCGCGTGAAGACGCCACATATCGCCAAGGAGAAAATGTATTTAACTTCCGGACATTTACCTTATTACGCGGAGTCGATGTTTCCGCCGATGCAGCTATCGCTCGAAGGAAAAGACAAAGGAGAAAAGGGCTCTGAGACGGACCTTTATTATCTCAAAGCCATGAACTGTCCGCATCATCACCGGATTTTTGCGGCGGAGCCGCATAGTTACCGGGATTTGCCGTTGCGGTTGGCGGAGTATGGGACTTGCTATCGCTATGAGCAGTCCGGCGAACTCTTCGGCCTCATGCGCGTCCGCTCGCTGAACATGAACGATGCGCATATTTATTGCACCGAGGAGCAATTTGCGGATGAGTTCCGCGCGGTGAACGAGATGTATCTGAAGTATTTCAAAATCTTCGGGCTGGAAAAATATCAGATGCGCTTCAGCACCCATTCCAAGGAAGGACTGGGTAAAAAATACGTCAATGAACCGGAACTCTGGCTCAAGACTGAGGACATGGTTCGCCGCGTCCTTATTGAAAGCGGCATCAATTACGTCGAAGTTGCCAATGAAGCGGCGTTCTATGGGCCGAAGATCGACGTGCAGGTGTGGAGCGCCATCGGCCGCGAATTCACGATTGCGACGAACCAGGTGGATTTTGCCGTCCCCGCCAAATTCGGCCTCACCTATCGCGACCGCGACAACACCGACAAAACACCGCTCTGCATTCACCGAGCCCCGCTGGGCACGCACGAGCGTTTTATTGGTTTCCTCATCGAGCATTACGCCGGCAATTTCCCGCTCTGGCTCGCGCCCGAGCAGGTTCGCATTCTCACCATCGGCGACGAAGAACCGCTGGTGAATTACGCCAAAGCCATCGCCAACGAACTGCGCGGAAACTTCGTGCGCGTCGAAACCGATTTCCGCACCGACCCGATCAAAGCCAAGATCGCCGAAGCCGAGCAATCCAAGGTCCACACCATGCTGGTCATCGGTGGCCGCGACATGGAGGCCGGCAACGTCTCCGTTCGCCTCCACGGCAAAGGCCCCCAAGGCGCGAAGCCCAAGGCGGACGTGGTGGCCGACATCGTGCAGGCGATCAAAGAACGGCGGCCATAACCGCAAAGTTGTTGGTGTAGGCCGTACATGAGCCACTACTGGACCACGTTTGTTGAGTTGATCGTGACGCCCTTCCAGCATCTGACGCTGGTCTGGGGCATTGTGCCGCTTTACTTCGCGCTGCTGCTAAATGAACTGACCTCCGCCCGGGCAAACTATCGCACCGCCATTCAAACGGGTTTTAGTTTTCTTTGGGCCGCCGCGCAGTGGCTTTACCCCTACTTCAAAGCCCACGGGCCGGATGGACCCACCGTGGACTTCCATGCCATGCTCCCCATCAATCTGCTCGTCACCTTTCTCGTGCTCGGCCTCGGCGCAATTGCCCTCTTCAGCGGCCTGCGCCATCGCTATCCACGTTATTTCGCCTTTCTCGGCTACACACGCTTCAGCAATTATTTCATGATCACCATCTTCCCGATTCAGGCCCATTACCTGACCTGGACGTGGGACCGGCTGATCGCCATCGCCTGCTTCGCCGTGCCCATCTGGCTGATCCTGCATTTTGGCTTAATGCCCATCCGAAATCGTCCGTAAAACCGCTGCAACCGAACCATGGCTTTGGCCATATAGGCAGTGGCACCCGTCGGAGTCCCGTAACCGAACCGACGCCGTGACATGCAGATAGGCGTATTCTTGAAAACACCGCTGTTTTAATAAATTCGGAGACCAGTCTCGTTATCCTGCCCCAAGCCTACCGCCCCGACTGATAGCGCACTTGACGCTTCTCTGCGGATTGCCTACCTTCCCCGACTCGCTGGACGGCGGAATCACCCTTATATTGGGACACCGGCTGTGCCGGCGAATAACGGAAAGGTTTGCTTGTGAACGTGACAGTTGAAAATTTGGCCCCTTGTAAAAAATTGATGCGGGTGGAACTCGACACGAAAGAGGTCGATGCGGCATTTGAAACGATGACCAAGGATTTCCAGCGCTCGGCGGCCCTCCCGGGTTTTCGTCCGGGCAAGGCCCCGCGTGACATGGTCCTCAAACGTTACGAAAAGGACATCCAGGACGAGGTCAAAAAGAAACTCATCCCTGACGCCTACCGCAAAGCCGTCAACGAGCAAAAGTTGGACGTCATCGGCTACCCGGACATCGAAGAAATCCAGTTCGCCAAGGGCCAGGCGCTGCAATTTGCCGCCACGGTCGAGACCGCGCCGGAATTTGAACTGCCCGAATACAAAGAGCTGCCCGTCAAGCGCGAAACCACCCAGACGACGGATGAGGACGTGGAAAAAGCCATCACGCTCCTGCGCGAACGCCAGACCAATTTCCAGACGGTTGATCGTCCCGCCCAAAAGGGCGATGTGGCGGTGGCCAATTTTACCGGCACCTCCGATGGCAAGCCGATTACTGATATCGCCCCCACGGCCAAGGGCCTGACCGAACAGAAGAATTTCTGGATCAATATCGAACCCACGTCTTTCATCCCCGGCTTCGCGGACCAACTCATCGGCGCCAAGGCCGGCGAAAAGCGGACGGTCAACGTCGATTTCCCGGCTGATTTTGTGACCCCGCAACTCGCCAATCAAAAGGGTGTCTATGAAGTCGAAGTGGTGGAAGTGAAGGAAAAGGTTTTGCCGCCGCTGGACGATGCCTTTGCCAAAAACTACGGCGCGGAGAGCCTCGAAAAATTACGGGCCGGAGTTCGCACCGACCTGGAAAACGAATTGACCTACAAAAAGGACCGGAGCGTTCGCAATCAACTCGTTGAGGAGTTGCTGAAGCGGGTTTCCTTTGAGTTGCCCGAATCCACCGTGGTGCAGGAGACGCGCAATATTGTTTACAACATCGTCCACGAAAACCAGCAGCGGGGCGTGGCCAAGGAACTCATCGAGCAGCAAAAGGACGCCATTTACTCCGCCGCCAGCGGCACCGCGAAGAATCGCGTAAAAGCAAACTTCCTGTTGCAAAAGATCGCGGAGAAGGAAGGCATCAAGGTTTCGCAGGAGGAAGTGGCCGCCCGCATTCAAAGTCTCGCGGGCATGTATCAAATCCCGCCGGATCAGTTCGTCAAGGATTTGCAGAAGCGCAACGGCATTGTCGAAATCTACGACCAGATCGCCAGTGATAAAGTTCTCGAACTTTTGCAGTCGAGCGCCAAGATCGAAGACGTGGCGCCGGAAGCGGCAACTCCGGCTTAAGCTGGAGGCGGAGGGTTGAGCGGCACGGACGCAGTGCGCATCACTGCGTCCGCCCGAACTTTTTCTCCAATTCGCGATAGTTCATCTCAATCAATGTTGGCCGGCCATGCGGGCAGGTGTAAGGCATGGCGCATTGGCGCAGGTCGTTGACCAGGTTTTCCAGTTCCTTACCCGCCAACGGGTCGTTTGCCTTCACCGCATGGCGGCAAACCGTCTTGGCAATGGTATGTTCACCCAACCGCAGGCTGTTCACCTCCTGGCCGGCCGCTTTGAGTTCATCCACCAATTCCAAAACAAACCGGCGCGCGTCGGAAACCTTCACGAACGGCGGCAGTGCGTCGAGCAGGAAAGTCCGCTCGCCAAACTCGCTCAAGCCAACGCCCATGCGCGTCAACATCGGCAATTGCTCCCGCAGAAAATGCGCGTCGCGCACGGACAATTCCACCGTCTCCGGCAATAAAAGCTTTTGCGAGGAGGCGCTGCCCTGCCCTTCCAACCGGTTCAACATCTGCTCAAACAATATCCGCTCGTGCGCCGCATGCTGATCCAGCAATACCAGACCGCGATCCGATTCCAGGACGACATATAACCGCCCCACCACTCCCACCAACCGCAGCGGCACATTCAACAGCGGCACCGGCGCCGCAGAACTGGACGGAGTTGGCATGGCGGCCAGCATGGCTGGGCGACCCGGTTCAGCAGCAGGACGCACCGGCCAGGCAGGGATTTCCCGGCCGGGCACAACGGCGCGTGCCGCCGGTGGCGCAGCAGCCAGTTGCGGCAAGTCCTCGGTGATCGGGCCCGTTGGTGTCCCGGGCGTGACACCCGAGCCCATCTTCTGCTGTCTGCTCTCCACCTCCGCTGCAAATTCCGGAGCCTTGGCCGTTTGCGGCACACCCGTTCCGGTATGAAATTTAAGCAGGGTTTGGCGCACCGCCTGGGCCACATGACGCCGTACCTGGGCCTCCTGATGAAACTTCACCTCCCGCTTCGCCGGATGAATGTTCACATCCACGGCCGCCGGATTGATCTCCAAAAATAAACAGCAAACCGGGAAGCGCCCTTTCATCAGCGCGGTGTGATAACCTTCCATCAAAGCAAAGTTTAACCCCCGATTTTCCACCGGACGCCGGTTCACAAACAAATGTTGGTCCTCGCGCGTCGAGCGCGAGACGCCGGGCGCGCCGATAAATCCCCACACGCGAAAGTTCGCCACCGACGGAGTTTCGCGCAATGTGGACGCCATCTCCGCTTCATCCATCGGCGGTGGCTCCAACAATTCGACGGAATAATCCACCGCGAGCATTTTCTGTTCGCCGCCCCGAATCGCCCGCATCCGCTCCCGCAATGCCGCCAGCCGCGCCGCCGTGCCATCGCCGTCGGCCAGCACCGCGGGCAATTGCCAAAGCAACCGCCCATCCTTGGAAAAAGTGAACGCCACCTCAGGATGCGCCAGCGCCGCCAGCGTCAGGTAATGCTGGATATGGACCGACTCCGTCTCCTCGCTCCGGAGGAATTTCCTCCGCGCCGGCAGATTGAAAAATATTTGCCGCACTTCCACGCTCGTTCCCGGCGCGCTGCCCGCCGCCTTCACCTCCACAATTTTGCCGCCCTGGATGATGATTTGCGTCGCCTCCGCGGAACCGCCGTCGCGTTCGCGCGAGGTCAGCACGAACCGGCTCACGCTCGCAATACTCGGCAGCGCTTCACCACGAAAACCCATCGTCGCAATGGCGCTTAAATCCTCCGCCCGTTCAATCTTGCTGGTCGCATGCCGCTCCAGGCAGAGCAAGGCGTCATCCCGGCTCATCCCGGTGCCGTCATCCGTCACCCGCACCAGGCTGCGTCCCCCCGCCTGAATTTCCACCGTGATGCGCGTCGCGCCCGCATCCAGGGAATTCTCCACGAGTTCCTTGACCACACTCGCCGGGCGCTCCACCACTTCGCCGGCGGCGATCTGGTTCGCGACTTGTTCGGGTAGTAATCGGATGCGATTCATTTTGCAAACTGGCAGGCTCAGCGGTTCGCCGCAGTCGTGCGGCAAGCCCGGCATGCGTTACGCATTACTATGCACCGGGAGCACAAAGGAAAACACCGCTCCCCGTCCCGGCTCATTGCGCGCGGAAATTCGTCCCTGATGATCTTCCACAATTTTTTTACAGATGGATAATCCCAACCCCGTGCCATGCGCCTTGCCAAAAGTGACGAATGCGTCAAACAACTGGTCGGCAATCTCCGGCGCAATGCCCGACCCGCCGTCTTCAATTTCTGTCACCACCTCATTTTGTTCCCGGCGAAAGCGCAGCACAATTTTACCGCCGCTCGGCATCGCATCGGTCGCATTGTGGATCAGATTGTAAAATACCCGGCGCAGGCGCTTCGGATTCAACAGCAAATTGACCGCCGGCGGCTGGTTCTCCAGCTCGATGGTCGTTGATTTCAAATCGATCTCCGGTCGAATTTCATCGACCAATTGATGGACGAACGTTTCGTAATTCGTCGGCGCCAGGACAAAGGCGGCTTGCGATCCCTGGGTAAACTCCAGGATTTCGTTGACCAGTTCGCTGATACGGTCCACCTGCTTCCCGATGCGCATCTTGGTCAGGCGCCGCAACTCCGGCGTGCTGTTCTCCATCCCGCCCATTTCCGCCGTGATGCTGATGATGTTCAGCGGATTCTTCAAATCATGCACGATCGACCGCGCAAAACGCCCGACCAATGCCAACCGCTCCGTTTGGAGCACTTCCTGGATGTATTGCCGGTTGAACTCCCGGAGCCGGCTGCTGATTTCCCGCAACAACCCCAGCGAAAGCTGCGGCGAGCTTTCCACCAATTGAAGCATCGCGTCCCGGGGAATAAAATAGACCGTCGTGGGCTTGTCCGCCACCGCGCTGGCTGACCGGGGTTTGTTCTCCAGCACCGCCATTTCACCGAAAATCTCGCCCGGCGCGACCGTGGAAAAGACATGCCGCACGTTTGGGCCTACCAGGCCCGAAATCATCACCGCCCCATCTTTTACCACATAAACACCATCCCCGGTGTCGCCTTCCTTAAAAATCTCCTCGTTCGCGCCAAAACTCCGTTCCTGGGCGGCTTGCCGCAATATCTCCAACTCACCCGCATTCAGCGGGCGAAACAACCGACATGACTCCAGCGCAACCACGCACGAAGTTTAAGCCAAAAAGCCTTTCCGTAAAGGAAACAGATGCCTTTTGGCTCTGGACCGGCCCTGAGGTAGCGCTTGACGGATGCCGCTGGGAAATTTAATTTAACACCCGGTATGGTGGCCATAGCTCAATGGTAGAGTCCAAGCTTGTGGAGCTTGTTGTTGCGGGTTCGAATCCCGTTGGCCACCCCACCTTTTCCACCGCCTTGCGAGAGGGATTCACTTTTCAGCACATTTTCAATGCAATGTGCCCATGAAATTAAGTTCTACTTTCCCAAAAGAGCGGCCTCGGTCTATTGACGGCTCCACCACCCACACCCCAGGAATGCGCCAAAGTTGCTCTCAAGGCAACGTCGAGCGATCCCAGCCCCCGCCAGCGAGCCAGCGCGAGCTTTCAGAAGCAGTAAGGAATCTTTTAGCAGGACGAAAAAGGCCGGGGGTTCACCGACATCCCGGAGTTCGTGCAGCCGGAGCAAATTTAGAACTGTCCCATAAAATGCCTGCGGTGTTTCTTCAATCCCAACGAACATGGCAGGCGAGATACTCATTGATGACGATGCGAATTGAGGCTCGGGAATCATTCGATGCGCGGAAACGATAAAGGCCGTTTTGAACGACGAGCCAAGGCTCATCCCCGGCCAAGAGTCGCTGCATCGCACGGCTGCCGACCTCTGGCCACCCCCCGAAACAGGGGGTTGGCGATGTTAGACACTCGAAAGCATTGCGTTCGGATTCGGACATCAGCGTGATAGGAGCAAACCGAATCAGGTCTGGTGGCTCAGGGCAGGGTTCATGCAACTCGAAGAGGGCATGTCCCTTAGCCAATTTGGTGACAACAGTTGAGACGCGCTGATCCTCAGGGACAAATAAAATCCCATCAGGCGACTCGACTTTAGCTCGCTCCAACCGCGCCCGAAGGGCGGGTGAGTCGGTCAGGATGCGACAAATCTTCGGACGAGCAATCTTCGATGGATCGGTGGAACCAGCGAGAACGCAGGCAAGGAGGCAGGCGAGATACTCCTCATCGGCAGAAAATCCGGCATTGCAAACGGCGCAGGCTGGCACAACCGGGAGATTGTCCGGGTAAGGCTCGTCGAGAAGAACACGGGATGGACAGTGATCCCGTGTTCCGGTGTTTCCACCGCAGAATGCGCAAGCCGCCAGTTGGCGTTCGTCACCGAATGTGGGTATCTGAATCATGCGAGGATGCTCCTTCTTGGAATCACGGTTCAACAATGGTTTTTTCCACCAACCTGTCAAGCACTTGTCAGCCATCAGACCAGTTCAAAATCTTATGGAATGATCCCGCTTTAGAAACCCGCCTTATTTGGAATCCCGTTGAATCATTTGAAATTACTGGCAGTTCGTTGCCGCCCAGAATTGTGGAGTCAGTAAACCACAAAACGAAAGGCCAGAATCAAATGATACATTCAGCGAAATCAAATCCTCAGGCGGGCATTGCCCCGAGCGGCTGTTCTTGGTTCACGCGGTCATGCTGTTGGCGCGGGCGCTGAGGCGCTGACGGTGGATAATGCTTGCGTGGTTTTTTACGCGGGCACCCGTCCCAAGCGGGAGGTTCTAGATGTCGCGCTCGACAAACACACGAAGCGCGGGCGGGCGATGGGGCGCGGCTTCAAACACTTCTTTGATGAAGCGGCCAAGATTGAGAATGAAAACGACCAGGTTGCCGATCCTTACGCCGAGGCCGCAGTCAAAACGCTGGTTAAGTCGGCCAGAACGGAGCAAGGCGATTTAATATAATCGCTGATTGCTTGGAGACGGCCCACGTCGATCCATCTGGCGTGGGCCTTTTCGTTTGTCCCTTTGAACAGGTCGCCCACACTGCACCTTGCTTTGCTGTTCTTAGTAAGTTAAAACGGGTGCAAATGTTCGAGGAAAATCAAATTGAGTATTGGGTTCAGAAGGAGATTTTATCAAAAATAACGGAGTTGCTCGAACGTAAACACCTTTACCAATCCGTCTCACTCGACCGGGAGGCACTCAACCAGAAGGTGCAGGAAATCGAACAAAGCAAACGATGGGCCACGAAAGAAGAATTGGAATGGGAAGGCAGCGATACCACTGAATCCCTAGAAGAACGAAAGGCTGCTTCGTTGGAGCTATCCAATCGGGTAACAGATATGCTCTTGACGAACGCGTGGAAATTTGAGGTCGAGACCTGCGTGAATCCATCCGACGCGATAGCTCGGAGGGAATCGGTGCGGCAAAGCAGCTCAGTGCATGTAACGGTTCTGCCATTGATTAAAATTACCTGCAACCATTGCAAAGGCATTTTGCCCGCTCATGTTTCGGGTTGCCTTGAAACTTGGGCTGAAATCCCCACATACAATCCAAAAGGGGAAGATGCGTCTGAATCATTCTTGCAGATTTTCAATTTTCCTTACCAGTGCCAGAATTGCCGAGGGGAGCCGGTTGTCTTCATAGTGCGCCGTGAAGGGCTTAAACTGACGCTTGTAGGGCGAAGCCTATTCGA
>JAQGPA010000007.1 GCA_028293325.1 Pedosphaera sp.
CTTTGGCGAAGGAGCATGCCCGCAGTGGCCTGTGACTGAGCCGAAACGAAGCCAAAACCCAAAAAGACCGCTTCCTTTTCAGCTCCCACCGAATGGCCACACTATTTCTTAAACCGCTCTAGCTTCAGTTTTTCGCCGGTTCGATTCCGGCCCTCCCGCCTCCAACTCTAAAACCCTGATAGATACCCTCGGCCGCAAATTCAATCGCCAGGGCTCGTGTGACGGACTCCAAGCCTGCCTTGGTTAGGTTTGCAAGGCTTCCGGGAACTCCTGCGATAGGCTGGCTTACAAGCGGCTACTTCGCCTCTGACCCGTGACTCGCGACCTGCTTCCATGCGCTGCCCATTTTGACGAAAGTGTCCGTGGCGATGATGGTGTGCGCGCGATGTTCACCCCTAATCAGAATGTCATAAGTGTCCTTGTAGGTTGCCACAGCCGTATTGCCGTACACGCGCACCTTGAGTTCAGAGAGTTTCTCGCTGTTTGTCTTAAAGTTCTTTGTGTCGGCCATCAGTTTCAAGAGTTCGGCTTTGGTGTAGTAGGTTCCATCGCTATCGCCCCGGGTCCAATCCTCAGCAAGAACCTTTTGGTAAAAGGCTGGGTCGCCGGCCAAATCGGCTTTGACGGCATCATTTTCCAAATTAGAGATAGCCGTTACGACGTCAGCTTTGGCCCCGGTTTGCGCTTGGGTCACACTCAGCCCTGCGAACAGGGCGATAACAAAAAGTGAAATCCACAACACGCGGCACTTTGCATTCATAGTTGTTCTCCTTTTTCCTCACCAGGATCTATTTTCATAACAGTACTTTCCGATCTGCGAGCCTTCCGGCGCCTGCAGATGCGTGCGTCGCGAATCGGTGGAGAGCCTTGGCCAGTTCGTTAGTCATCGACAGCTGGGGCGTGTGATCTGTGTCAAGCTCAATGACGTCAGCGACGTGGTTCTCGGCGACCATCCGCCGCTGCAATGGCGGCGGGATAGCCCGATCACGCGTGCACAACACGTAATACCGGTTGATGCCGTTGAGGGCTCCGGGCGGGATGGATACTGCCACCCGCAACGGTGAGACTGGTTGCGGGCACTGCCGTGCGATCGCCCACGCCGCAACGTCCTCCGCGCAAGCCCCGTATAACACGTGACGCGAAGCTGCTGCCGGCATGACGGCGACCGGAGGCTCTCCTTCGACGACCACATTGGCTAGCACCTGCTCACCGTCTCCCTCCGGAAGCTTCGTCAAGTCGAGAAGACTCTGCCCGTCCTTTGGCAAGAAAGCCGCCACGTATACGAGCGCCGCGACACGTTCGGGACATCGTGCCGCTCCTTGCGTTGCGACAATGCCGCCCATGCTGTGGCCGACCACGACGGCTGGTTCGGAATTGGCCGCCAGCACCTCACACACACGGCGTGCGTAGCTATCCAAGCTGACCTCGCTCGGAGACGTGTGGTCGTCGCCCATCCCCGGCAGGTCGAAGGCCTCCACTAAATGGCCAGCCGCCTTTAGACGGTCCATCAGTGGCAACCAAATCCATGCGCCGGAGAATCCTCCATGCACCAAGACAAATCTTGCCATTTGTTCTCCTTTATGTTGGCCAGTCCAATCAACTGGAAGCTACCTCCGGTCCACCGAGTTGATGAAAGCGAACGATCTTGAGGGCTGTGCCCTTTGACGATGAGTTGCTCATGATCCTCTCTCGTGATAAATGCTACTACAGAGTGACTGGTCAGTCAAAAGCAAGCTCTGGTCAGTCCACATCCCGATCGGATAAGTCGCTCATGATTCCTCTTGCGGCGAAATGCCGGGGAGTGCTTTTATCCGCGGTGGACAAGGTGAATGATGTCCATTCTGTTGATCAAACTGTAAGCAATGATTTTCAGCCAAAGCTAAAACTGGCAAAAAATGCCGTTTACAATTTCGAGAAGGGTGCCGACGCGCTCGGCGGAAACGTCAGCAGGAATGTCAGCAAAAACGTCAGCAGACTGAGTACTGAGTGCGTACTGAAGCGATAGGTTTGAGTTAGAGAAAGTAGCTCTTGATTTCGCGTTTTCGCCCTGCTGTTTTTGGGTAAATCAATGCTGTAAGCCGTTAATTTCCAAGAGGCGAATTCGGAGCCTTGAACGCAGATGGTGTTCGATTCCGGCCCTCCCGCCTCCACCACGCTCAACTCAAGCAACTTAAGACGGGGAGGAGGCTATTTTTCCCCAGTTTCCCACCTTGCCGTTTCGCAATTAAATTGCGGAACGTTACCTGCTACTCATTGTCTGGGAATAATGGTTTCGGCAGTGTCAAAACCTCTCCGGGAATTCGCACATAGGGAAATGAAATTCGAACTTATGAAATACAAAATGCCAGCCGCCATCGGCTTGATGATTTTGCTGTTGGTCTCTTGGGCGTCGGGCGCCGACGTCGTATCCATGTGGGGCGGAGCCCGAGGAACCATCATATTAAAGTCCGACGGCACCGTCTGGACTTGGGGATCAAATGTCGGTGGCAAATTGGGGATTGGTGATCCCACCACGAATCGGGTGCTCACGCCCGTGGAGGTGCATGGCATCGGCGGCGTTGATTATTTGAATTCCATTTCGGCCATCATGGGCGGTGAGGCGCATAACGTGGCCCTGAGATCCGACGGCACCGTCTGGTCATGGGGGCAGAATTTCCTGGGCATGTTGGGGGATGGCACAACGAATAACGCAGCGCTGCCGGTGCAGGTTGGTTTGGGCTCCGTTCCACCACTCACCACGGTCACCAAACTCGGCGGCCGGACTTATTGGAATCTCGCGGTCAAATCGGACGGCTCGATGTGGGCGTGGGGCATGAATTCGTCGGGCCAGATGGGCAACGGGACGATCAGCAATTCAGTGCTCACGCCCGTCATGGTCAGCAACTCGCAACCCGGCGGTGTGGTCAATAATCCATTACAAGTTTCCTGTGGTTATACTTATGGCGTAGCCCTGCTGACCAACGGCACGGTCTGGACCTGGGGCACTGGTGGCAATGGCGAACTGGGCAATGGGACGACCGGTCACAGCTACACTCCCGTGCAGGTCACCGGACTGTCGAACGTGATCGCCACCTCCTCGGGTTGGAAACACACCCTGGCATTGAAATCCGATGGCACCGTTTGGGCATGGGGCAAGAATCTGAGCGGTGAACTGGGCGATGGCACAACGATCAACCAGTCCAACGCGGTGCAGGTTTTGAACGTGAGCAATATTGTGGCGGTGTCTGGCGGCGATTACAACTCGGTGGCGCTCCGGGCCGATGGCACGGTCTGGAAATGGGGCTTGAACGATGTCGGGGAATTGGGCATTGGCGGCGCCGACGCCACTCCTCATCCGCTGGCAGTGCAAGTGACCACGGACGTGTTCGGCGCCGGCTTCAGCAACGTGGTGAAAATAGCCAACCGGGATTACCATAACCTCGCCCTCAAGGCCGATGGTTCGGTTTGGATGTGGGGGGCAAATGACCAGGGCCAATGCGGCGTGGGCACCACCAACGATGTCTATCGCCCCGCACCGGTCACTGGCATGGGCGCGCGGGTGGCGCTGCCGTTAAATGTCCAGGCGGGCGCGCAGCCGGGAGCGGTGGACCTGAGTTGGAGCAGCGCTGAGGGCGAATATTTTGCCATCGAATACACGACGAATCTGGCGAATGGTTTTACAACCGTGCTGCGGACCAACGTCCTGGCCACGCCACCCGTTAATGTGGTTACGCTGGGGACGACCAATGGGAATGGTTACTACCGGTTGAAGTTTTAATCACCGCTCAGGCAAAGAGTTTTTTAAATGCGCTGCCGGGGAGAGTTTATCCCGTTTCAGCGCGCATCTGGCAGCTCGCGTTCAACATGCTCCTCTGCCGGAGATGACCGCCGGGAGGGTCTTCACCAATATTGTGATGTCCGTCCGGAACGATTGCATTTCGATGTAGGCCACATCGAGCTTCACCTGGCCGGCAAAATCAATCTCACTCCGTCCGCTGATCTGCCAGTAACAGGTGATGCCCGGCGTGACCGCAAGGCGGCGATAATCGCCGGGTGTGTAAAGCTTCACTTCCCTTGGGAGCGGCGGACGCGGTCCCACGAGCGACATGTCGCCGATCAGCACATTGAAGAGCTGGGGCAATTCGTCGAGGGAAAGTTTCCTCAGCCAGCGGCCGACCCGGGTGATGCGCGGATCATCCTTGATCTTAAAGGTAATGCCCGAGCCGTGGCGGTTTTGCGCGAGCAAGTCTGCCAGCCGCGCCTCGGCATCTATCGACATGGAGCGAAACTTGAACATCCTGAATTCCCGGCCGTCCTTGCCGACGCGCGTTTGGCAGAAGCGCACCGGCCCGCCATCCTCCCATTTTATCAAAAGACTGATCACGGCCAGCAGCGGACTGAGTAAAACCAATGCCAGCAGGCTGGCGAGGACATCAAAATGGCGCTTTATGATTTGATAGGGAGCGCCGGAGGATGGCTGCTCGAAATCGAAATCGTAATCGTAATCGTGAATGCGGGTCGATGATTCGGCAAATAGTGTGTTCTGATTATTCATAGGATTATTGGGTAAAGGCCATGTCGCGGAGGTCAGGATTGGCAGGTGTGGTTTCGCTGAGTGCGTCCAGGGAACGGCAACCGAATTTGATCAATTGCAAACAAGCCTGCGTGGTCGGCACGGGTGAGAACAGGGTCCGCCACGGCAGCGGCGAGGAGCGGGTGAGCGGCGGATTTTTTTCTGTCGCCGCGTGCGCCCGGCCCAGACAGGCATTTATTTTCCCGGCCAGGATGCGAACATTCGGTTCCTTGAGGACAGACCGATGATCGCCCGGGACCAGATGGAGCTCCAGCTTGCCGGCCAGGGTGGTGAATCCTGAGTGGGGCGGAATAATTCCCTCGGATTCATAGCCAGTGCCATTGAAGAGCGTGATGGTTCCGGCATACGGCCGGGACTTGTGCTTTCTCGTTGCCGCCAGATTGATGCTGTAAACATGTTCCCGGTTTTGGAACGGTCCCTGCGCCGTGGCGTCAAAGGCAAAATCATCCTGCGTTTGAGGGGATTGAGCCACCGGCTTAAATTTGCGTTTCAGCTTTCGATGCAGGTAGCGGGCCACGGCAACCGGGCCGGCTCGCAGCAGGCAAAAGAGCCGGTGAACATAATATTTGTAATGGGTCAATCGAGGAGGCAGCGCCGACGTTTCCAGGAGTGCTAGCAGGGCAACCTGCTGTCCCTGCGCCTTGAGTTGGTGGGCCATCTCCCAGGCAACATTTCCGCCAAAGCACCAGCCAAGCAGATGGTAGGGACCTTCGGGTTGGAAATGGCGCAACAGGGTCACATAGTACGCGGCCATTTGTTCCAGTGAAGTATGGCAATGCTCCTTGCCTTGCAGTCCGCGGGATTGAAAGCCGTAACACGGACGGTCAGTACCCAGGCAATGCACCAGTTTCATGTAGCCCAACACATCGCCGGGACAGGTGTGAACAAAGAAAAGAGGCGGCAAATCGCCGTTGGCCTGCAAGGTAACCAGCGAGGACCCGGCGGCTTCCGGGATGTCGCCCGTCTGGCTGGTGGTCACGACGGCGGCCAATTCCGCAATCGTCCGGTGCTGCAACATTTGTGCCGGGGCAATATCAAGCCCGGCCTTTTTGACCCGCTCAAGCGTTTGCACGACCAGCAGGGAGTTGCCGCCCAATTCGAAGAAATTGTCGTGAACTCCCACCTTGTCGAGCTGGAGCAATTCCTGCCAAATATTTACCAGCACCTCCTCGATGGGAGTGCGGGGAGGCGTATGACGGTCCGGGTGTGAGGATTGTATCCGGGCCGGACTGGGCAAGGACCGTTTGTCCACCTTGCCATTGGGCGTCAACGGCAATGCTTCCATGGCCACGAACGCGGTGGGCATCATGTAACCGGGCAATTTCGTTTTCAGATAAGCGCGCAAATCATCGGCGGTAAGTTCGTTCGCCGTGCGCGCCACGAAATAGGCCGCCAGAAATTTTTCGCCCGGCCGGTCTTCCCGCGCCACGACCACGGTTTCCCGAACCAGGGGATGTTGCCCGAGGACGGTTTCAATTTCCCCCAACTCAATACGGAAACCGCAGATTTTGACCTGTCCGTCGATGCGCCCGAGAAATTCGATGCGTCCATCCGGCAGGCTGCGGCAGAGATCTCCGCTCCTATAGAGACGCTCCC
Organism: Pedosphaera sp.; assembly: GCA_028293325.1. Lineage (GTDB taxonomy): Bacteria > Verrucomicrobiota > Verrucomicrobiia > Limisphaerales > Pedosphaeraceae > JAQGOT01. The sequence continues at coordinate 6,170 of JAQGPA010000007.1, forward strand.
CGGAACTTGCGGCGAACGGATTGGGGACAAATTTTTGCGCCGTGAGCTCCGGCTGGTTCAAGTAACCGCGGGCCAGGCCATCGCCACCAACACAGAGTTCACCGGGCGTGCCGGCTAATACCGGTTGCAGATCCGCGCCCAGAATATATACCCAGGTATGGGCAATGGGCCGGCCAATGGGCACGGATTTCTCCTGCAAATCGCTTTCTGAAATCGTGTGACAACAGGTGAACGTGGTGTTTTCCGTGGGACCATAACCGTTGATCAAGCGGCAACCGGGCAATTCCTTGAGCACCTTTTGCACCGACGCCATCGGCAGCACGTCACCGCCGGCCAGCAACTGGCGGACCATTTTCAAATCAGCAATGCGTTCCTCCACCATCACCCGAAACAGCCCGGCCGTCAGCCACAAGGTGGTGACTTGTTGTTCCCGAATCACGCGGCCAAGGGTTTCCAGCGAGGGCGTGCCCGGCGACATGATCACCAAGCGACCACCATTCAGCAGCGGCCCCCAGATTTCAAACGTGGAGGCGTCAAAAGAGATGGGCGCAAATTGGAGAAATACCTCGTCCGACCCCAGGCTCGCATAATTTGTTTTCTTCACCAGGCGGGTAACGCCACGATGAGGAATGGCGACACCCTTGGGCTCGCCGGTGGAACCGGAGGTGTACATAACGTACGCCAGATTTTCGGCAGTGGTGCCGGAAACGGGGTTCACCAACTGAGATAAACTATCGCCGGGCTCTGTCAGCGGGGAGTCGAGGAAAATAATCGTGCCTTGATGCGGTGGCAATTTCGGCGCGAGGCGTTGCTGGACCAACAGCACTTCGGCCCGGGAGTCCCGCAACATAAAGGCCAGTCGTTCCGCCGGATAATTCACGTCCAGCGGCACATAGGCGCCTCCGGCCTTCAGGATGGCCAGCAGGCCAACCACCATTTCCACCGAGCGTTCGGAGAAAATTGCGACCAGGGATTCGGGTCCCACGCCCTGCTTGCGCAATTGATGGGCCAACAGGTTTGCTTTTTGGTTTAACTCCCGGTAGGTGAGCCGCTGCTCTTCAAAAACGAGCGCGACCTTATCAGGCCGGAGGTCGGCCTCGGCCTCGAATAATTGTTGGATGCACAGTGTGCAGGGAGCGTCGCTGGCGCTCAGCGGGGAGATTGGTTCCGGGTGCTTCAGTTCCGTCCGTCGATTTTTCGAGAAGTCGGTTTGGATTGCGTACGTTTCAGGTAGTTCAGTCAGTGTCATGACGGGAGGTTTCATGTATTAATTAGGTTTCAGGGATTGATTGGTGGTAGTGGCAGTCATGGCAAAACCGCTTTCACCAGTTTGGCGTTCATCGAGATATTGGCGCGCAGCAACCTCGAAATCAGACAGTTTGTTTTGGCGCGGACGGTGGCATCAATGAACCGGCCTTGTGTCACGCGGGACAGCCTGGCGACGACATCCAGATGGATTTTTAAGATTGTCCATCCGGTGGCCAGAAATTCCCGGGTCACGGTCGCCGTGGCGAGGATCTCGCCCTTCGAGAACCGCTTCAATCCCAGTTCGCCTGCGAGCGCCAGCAAAAAACTTTTCGCATGGGCGGCGGCAATCCATTCAGCGGGATCAGTGTTAACGTTGCTCTTGAACGGGCGGCTCAGAAAGAATTTGGACCGCTGCAGCGCGCGAGTGCCGCCTTTCCAGCGGACCGAAGCTTTCCGAACAATCAAATTCATGGCGGCACTTTCGGCTGCGCCACAAAAATGAACCAATACTTTGTTTCTTGGTTGGTAATGCTTTTTAGCTATTACACTGAATGGCGTGACCGTCCGGCAATCGGAAGCACTGGCACGCGCGGTTATCCGCCCGCCTGCCACAACTCATGGTCTGGTCATTCTGGAAACAGTTTCCCTCCATCCTTTGTCCTACAGGCTTTTCCGAGTGCCGTTTCTTTGTTGTGGCCTGATAAGTAAATCACTAGGCTGGTACCGATTATGGAACTGCGTCATTTGCGATATTTCGTAGCCGTCGCTGAAGAACTGAACTTCACCCGGGCAGCGGAAAAACTGCGGCTGGCACAACCGTCGCTGACCCGACAGATTCACAATCTGGAGGAGGAGTTGGGCGTTCGACTGCTGGACCGGACCAAAAACCAGGTTTCGTTGACGGAAGAAGGAACAAGTTTTTTGGTCAATGCGCGGCGGCTCGTGGCGTTAAGCGTGGAAAGCGTAACGGCCGTTCAGCGCTTCAGCCGGGGTGAGACCGGCCAACTGAACCTGGGCTACCTGTTCAAATTCAATTTCGAACTGCTGCCGACCACGCTGACGACGTTCTATAATAAATGTCCCGAGATCGCGGTAAACCTCTTCGACATGTCCCCGTCCGAACAATTGCGCGCCCTCGACGCCAAAAAGATTGATCTGGCCTTTGTGGGCTTGCGGCCGCCAGAGTCCAATGGGAACCTGGCCGCGCTCTCCTGGGAATGCGTCGCCCGCCATGATGTCGTGGTCGTTTTGCCGGCCTTTCATCCGTTGGCGAAAAAGAGTAAAATCTACCTGTCGGATCTTAAACTGCTCTTCTTTGTGGCGCTGTCCGAGGAGACGCATCCCGGCTCGCGCCACTGGCTGACCAGCATCTGCCAGGAGGCGGGCTTTGCGCCCCGGATCTTGCAGGACGTGGAGCTTGAGTCCGGGATTATGACCTTCGTCGCGGAAGGGCTGGGGGTGACGCTGGCGCGCGAGCAGATCAAGAATCTGCCGCATCACGGCGTCGTTTTTCGTCCGCTGGCGACGACGACGGCGAAAGCCGACTACTGGATTGCCTGGAACGGGGACAACCGCTCCAAGGCACTCAGCCAATATATCGAAATCATAAAGAAAACGGTGCCGGTTTGACACTGACCACTCAGTCAATAAATGGATAAGCTATGGTAAAAGTAATTTTGCTGGTGGAAGATGATGACGACGCCGTGTTTCTGTTTCAACACGCGATGGCGAAGGCGGAGCCGGGCAGCGTGATGCAAGTCGTGAGCGATGGGCAGATGGCGATTGATTATTTCAAGGGGACCGGGAAATTCAAGAACCGGGAAGCCTTTCCGCTGCCGTCACTGGTGCTGCTGGATTTAAAATTGCCACAGGTGCCGGGACTGGACGTTTTGAAATGGATTCGGACCGAGGCCGGCTCGGACGTCCCGGTGGTCATTCTGAGCTCATCGAAAAACGACGAGGATGTCGCCACCGCTTATAAACTGGGGGCCAATGCGTACCTGGTGAAACCTTCCGATCCGAGTCAATTGCTGGATATTGCCAAAATGATCGGTCTGGTAAAAAAATCCGTGTAGCCTGGACGTTGCTTTGTTTTTGGTCCTCCCGAGCAGTGGCGCAAATCCGGTTGTGAAGTATCCTTTCATTGATTCAAGAACCATGCACACTGACTCCATCAATTATTGGCTTGCCGGGATTAATCTGGCCTGCTGGGGCATTTGCTTCTGGTGGATGCACCGCATTTCGTCCCGGCAGGATACATTGTTGGCGCAACTCAAAGCCCAGGGACGGCGCATTGAAGCCCTCTCCCGGGCCGAGCACGATCTGATCAAGGAAGTCCATCCTCAAGTTGGCGAAATCATGGAAGGAATGCAGGAAGTGGTGGATGCCGTGCGGGAGAACGCAGACACATCTCAGCAAACCGGGCCGCAAGCGATTCACGATAAGAAAAAATAGGCGGACGCCGCCGCGCAAACGCCCGGGCGAAGCTCCAAGGGCCATCGGCAACAATTCCAGAATCAGGACACTTGGTTTGGAATTAATGAGGATTGAAATTTCTTTTTCACGTCAGGCCTGTTTTGTCACTGTCAGCCTGCCCTCCCGCCAAAAGCCCGCTGCTTGTCGCTATTAGCTCCCCCTTCATAATTGAAGTTTAGCGCATCTCTCTGCGGGGGAATGAGTTGGAAGTGAGGCTCCAAAACATATTTACTCAAAAAACCCCCAAAGTCCAAGTCGGCGCTAATTGCTGCCATGGGTTGAAGACCCCCTGCAGCACCTGCCGCCGCATGGATACCATCCTGCTTATGAATTTGAAATGATTCGGCTCAATAACTGGCGATGGTGCCTGCTGCTCTTGTTGCTGTGCGGCGGGAGCAGCCACGCGGCCCAAGGACAGAATGAGCCGGAAAAAATGTTGAACGTGTTCACTTGCTACAAAGGGGAGCAGTTACATTTTTACGCGCAAAATCTCCAGGTTGCGGCCGTCACCACAACCTTTGACATGCAGTTGACGAACATGACCGGCAGCACCCATTTTCCGTTCACCACCACGCTGGCGGGAACGCAAACGGTGGAACTCTTCACGCTCGCGCCGCTGAACCACGAGCTGGAATACAATTACAGTTACATTAATTCCACCACCATCGGCAGTGCTGATGCGGTGCCGGATGACACCTGGGTTTATGCCCTGCCCTACGCGCCGGGCAGTTCCTTCCTTGTCAGCCAGGGTTATCACGGCACGTTCAGCCATACGGGGCCGGACGAATATGCGATTGATTGGAAAATGCCGGTGGGCACGCCGGTTTATGCCGCGCGCGAGGGGCTGGTCGTCGAATCCAAGGATGACTCAAACCGCGGCGGACCGTGGCCCATATATCAGAACTGCGCCAACCGCATCCTGATCCAACATCCCGACGGCACGGTGGGTATTTATGGGCATCTCAAACAGGGCGGCAATAAAGTGAAAGTGGGCGAACGCGTATCAACGGGCGACCTGATTGGATTGTCCGGCAAAACCGGTTACGCCAACGGTCCGCACCTGCACTTCGCGGTTTTCAAGGTCAGAAATGGAGCCGAGCGGGTAAGTCTCCCGGTAAAATTCCGCACGGCGGATAATCCGGAGCTCACCCTGGTCAGCGGCCAGACGTACAAAGCGGCGCCCGACGACAGGCAGCAACGGCAGAACACAGTATTCCTGGCGACGGCGGGACCGATGAAGCCATGAGCCGCTGATTAAGTTCCTCCGCATTTCCCACACTCTCTTTCGCATTCCAGCTTCCAGCTTTGGCACTTGGGGTTGCCCTTCTTGAGGTAGTGCAAGCCCGCCGTCATCGTTCCATAGCCGGTGGCTATGGGCGCGATGCCAACAAGGTATTGGCCGGTTTCGTCCCCGCGAAGAAGAATGTCGGCAATGAATTCAAACCAAACACAAAAACCTATGCTACTCAGCATTCTCAAAAAATTATTGGTGTTGGCCGGCAGCGCTGTTTTGTTGGCGGGTTGCGCCACAAGCCCTGGAACCGGATCCATGGGGAATGACAGCCAAAAAACTGCGGCTTCCGGCCCGAATGGTTCAGTTGGTGCCGGCAATCCATTTGGCCTCGGCACCGGCAGTGGTATGACACATTGATGGAACGCCAAACGTTGGTTTTGCCCGTAAAAAATTCCGGCACGACCAGCACCTCATCATTCCCTCCTCCCCACAACTTCCGTTCCGCCCGCCCGTACCTCACGGTGGTGTGGTGGAACAAGTTCTGGCGGCGGAGACATTTACTAATCACTTATGAAAACAGTGCTGCTGGTGGAAGACAATGAAGACGATATTCTGCTGACGAAACTGGCGTGCGAACGCTCCGGCATACCACATCGCCTCGACATAGTTACCGATGGATACGCGGCGGTGGATTACCTCACTCGAACCGGCATTTATGCCGATTGCACTCACCATTTCCTGCCCGACCTGATCTTTCTGGACGTAAAATTGCCGAAGCGCAGCGGTATGGAAGTGCTGGAATGGATTCGTGGCCGGCCCAAACTCGCGAATATACCCATCATCATGCTCACCAATTCCAGTGACCCCGCCGACATCCATCAGGCCTATAAGCTGGGCGTCACTTCCTATCTGCTTAAAACCGCCGACGCGGAGGAGTTCAAGAATGCCGTGCGCCTCATCCTTAAATATTGGATCCTGTTGAACATGGCGCAAACCTCCGATTTACAATATTCATTCGCGAACTAAAATTCCCTAATATATATTCTTTGCAGTCCCACCGGCTGGCTTTAAAGTATGTCCCGACGAACGAGGGTTTTTCAGGCCTTTTGCAACCTTTGGGTTTCCAAGAGCCGTTTCTGCAAAAATCCATGTATGAGCATGTCCAAGAGTTTCCATAGCCCAGCCCGTCCTCAGTGGCCACTGCGCATCAGCGGGTGGTCTGGCAACCTGCGCGCAATGGTCAAACATTTACCCGCCAACACGGGCATGGGCTTCGTGCCGGATAACCCTTTTTGTTTTTAACGCATGTCAAACAGCGCCACACCCAAGCTGAAGGAATTTGCCCGACGACTGTTGGTTTACGAGGCCGCGACCGGCACCAGCGCCGGCGGCGGCGAATCGGCGGCGTTCCGCGTCTGTGAAAAAATGCGCGAGCCGCTCGGCAAATTGATGGGCGTCGGCGGTTTTCGCATGCTCCTGTCCCGCGCGCTGACGCTGGCCGGCGCGGAAATCCCCTGGTTGAGGGAACTGCAAGTCAAGGCGGACGGCGCTTTGGGAGGACTCGACAAATGTGAGGCAAAACTGGACGCGCGCGCCACCGCCGCCGGCGAAATCGTCCTCGTGGCGTATTTGCTCGGGCTGCTGACAACCTTCATCGGTCCGGCATTAACGCTGCGATTATTGCAGGATATCTGGCCGAAGTTGGACGATTTAAATTTTTGAATTGGAGAAACGTTATGAAAAAAAATAAAATTCCGGCACCCAAGTCACCGAAAAAAGCGAACCCGCCGGAGAAAGTGAAAATCCGCCAACTGCGGACCGGCGTGCGCGGCCTCGATGACATCCTGGGCGGCGGACTGCCGGAATTCTCCTTCAACATTCTCGCGGGCGCGCCGGGTTGCGGCAAGACCACGCTGGCGCACCAAATCATCTTTGCCAACGCGACCCCGCAGAAACCCGCGCTTTATTTCACCGTCCTCGGTGAACCGGCCCTGAAGATGTTGCGTTACCAGCAACAATATTCCTTCTTTGACCCGGCCAAGCTGGGCAAGGCGATCCGTTTTATCAATCTGAGCCAGGTGGTATTGGAGAAGGATTTGGGCGGGGTGCTGGAGGAGATCACCCGGGAAGTGCAGGCGTCCAATCCCAGCCTGGTCGTGGTGGACTCCTTCCGCAGCGTGGCGCGCAAAGCGCTGAGCGGAAACAGCGAAATGGAACTCCAGGGCTTCATCCAGCGCCTGGCCCTGTTGTTGGCCAGCTGGCAAGCCACCACTTTTCTGATCGGCGAATATTCCGAGGGGGAGATGCGCGACAATCCCGTGTTCACCGTGGCCGACGGCCTCTTCTGGCTCACTCAAAATGTGGAGCGCAATTCCGTGGTGCGAAAATTGCAAATCATGAAACTGCGCGGGCAGGGCTCAGTGCCGGGCTTGCACACCATCCGCATTAACGATGGCGGGCTGCAAGCCTTCTCGCGCACGCTGGGACTGGTCAGGAAAAAAGTGGTGCCGACCAAACGGCGGCGGCTTTCCATCGGCATTCCCGAACTGGATAAGATGCTGGGCGGGGGCGTTCTCGAGGGCGATAGCGTGCTGGTCTCCGGGCCTTCGGGCACGGGAAAATCAGCGCTGGCGACGCAATTTCTGGCCGAAGGCCTGCGCTGCGGGGAGGCGGGCATTGCGGCGATCTTCGAGGAACGCCCGCAAGGCTACGCGGCACGGGCCCGCGCTTTTGGCTTGGACCTGGATAAGCCGCAAAAAAATGGAACGCTCGAAATGCTTTATCTGCGGCCGCTGGACCTCTCGGTGGATGAAACGATGCAGGAAATCCTGGATGCGGTGAAAAGGATCAACGCCAAGCGGCTGGTGATAGATTCGCTGGCGGGCTTTGAGATGGCGCTGGCGCCCGGTTTCCGGATTGATTTTCGTGAATCGCTCTACCGCATGATTGCGGCGTTGACCGGAGCGGGGGTGACCATTCTCACCACGGTCGAGATCGAGGACAAATTTACCGCGTTGGAGCTCAGCCACTATGCGATATCATTCCTCACCGATGACATTATCCGGATGCGCTACGTGGAGATTGATGGCCAGCTTCGCAAAATCATCGTGGTGGTCAAAATGCGCGGCGGCAACCACAGCAAGGACATCCGCGAATATGTCATCACCAACAAGGGCGTGATCATTATCGGCCCGCGCCACACGGACTATGCCCGGTTGACCAGCGGGCTGCCGGAGCGAATCGGCCCGCTCGAAGAGGTGGCGCCGGAGCCAAAAGCCACGGGAGGAAAGTGACTTTTATGAATGCGAAACTGACACCCGGCAAAAAGGGCCCGACGCCCGCCTTGCAAAGTCAATCCGCGCCGATCATCGAGCGCGCGCCCCTGCCCATCGTCGAGGTGCAAGGCAGCACGCACATGGTGTCCTATGTGAATGCCGCCTTTTGCAGCCTGCTGGGGAAAACCAGAGAGGAACTGCTCGGAAATCCCTTCGCCGCCATTGTGCCGGGCGGGAACGAATGCGTGCCGATTTTGGACGAGGTTTACGAAACGGGAGCGGCCGCAACCCATGCCCAGCCGGACCACTCCGAACCCAACCCCGCCTACTGGTTGTATGCCATGTGGCCGGCACTGGATGCGAACGAACGTCCGGTGGGAGTCATCATCCAATTGACGAAAACCGTCGATTTTCGTCGAAACGTCACCGCGATCAACGAGGCATTGTTGATCGCGGGATTGCGCCAGCATGAACTCACGGAAGCAGCGGAGCAGTTGAACGCGCAATTGCAGAAAGAAATCACCGAGCGCAAACTGGCGGAAACCGCCTTGCACGAGGCCAAAGACCGGCTGGCCGACCGGGCCGGGGAATTGGAGCGCCTGGTGACGGAGCGCACCGAGAAGTTGCGCGAAACCGTCGGCGAACTGGAAGGGTTTTCCTACAGCGTCTCGCATGATATGCGCGCACCGCTGCGGGCCATGCAAAGCTACGCTCATTATCTTTTGGATGAATACGGCAGCCAGTTGGATGAGCAGGGAGTCAAATATCTGCAACAGATCAAACGCTCGGCCGTCCGCCTCGACCGCCTCATTCAGAGCGTCATGAGCTATACCAACATCCTCCACGCGCGCCTGCCGGTCGAGCGGGTGAATCTGGACCGCCTCGTGCGCGAGATCATTGAAACCTTCCCGAATGAGCGGCCGATCCCACCGCAGATCCAAATCAAGGGCACGCTGCCGGAAGTCATGGGCAACGAAGCGATGTTAACCCAGTGCGTTTCAAACCTGCTGAGCAACGGCGTAAAATTTGTTCCGGCAGGAACTGTACCGCTGCTGGAGGTTTGGGCGGAAGAGCGGGAGCCGGCTTTGATTCGAGTGTGGTTCAAAGACAACGGCCTGGGCATTGCACCCGAAAACCACAAGCGCATTTTCCGGATGTTCGAGCGGATTTATCCAGCCACGGAATACGAAGGAACCGGCATTGGCCTGACCATCGTTCGCAAAGCGGCCGAGCGAATGGGCGGACAGGCCGGCTTCGAATCACAGTTGGGCCACGGCAGCAGCTTTTGGATTGAATTGAAGAAGGGTTGAACATGAAAAACACCATCCTGCAAGTCGAAGATGACCCGAATGATGTCTTCCTTCTCCAATACGCCCTGATCAAGGTGGGCGTGAACGACCCCGTTCAGGTCGCGGGCGATGGACAGGAGGCCCTTGACTATTTGGCGGGCGTCGGCAAATTCGCCGACCGCAAAGCTTATCCCCTGCCGGGCCTGGTGCTGCTGGATTTAAAGCTGCCCTACGTGATGGGCCTGGAGGTGCTTAAATGGATACGGCAACAACCCGGAACTCCAAGAATTGTAATCATCCTCAGCGCATCCGGACAGAAGACCGACATCGCCGCCGCCTACCATTTGGGCGCCAATGGGTTTCTCGTCAAGCCGGCTGAGGCGGGCAAATTCCAGGACATGGCCAAGGCCATTAAGGACTACTGGCTGACGCAAAACATTCCGCCCGCTGAAGTTGCCGGGGCCGGCGCGCCGGGTGGTTCTCGCTGAGCGGCGTCTGGCCCCGTTTTCCGGCAACTCGCGCAACAGGTCCAACCCCATAGCTGGCGGCTATGGATGCCATGCCAACAAGGTATTGGCCGGTTTCATTCTTAAGTGGGACCATGATTGCGGTGATGGTTTTCGCGTAGACTATCCGCTGGTTGCCAGCACCGGAATTATAAATGAAGAATCTGAAACAACTTCCGCCGGGGCATTTAGCCAAACACCCATGAAAACAGTGCTGCTGGTGGAAGATAATGATGACGATGCCTTCCTGACGAAGCTGGCGTGCGAACGCTCCGGCATACCGCATCTTCTGAAATTGGTCACCGATGGCGATGCGGCGGTGGATTACCTTGCGGGAACCGGTGTTTATGCGGATCGCGTTATCCATCCCCTGCCCAGCCTCATTTTTTTGGACGTGCTGCTGCCCAACCGCAGCGGCATGGAGGTGTTGGAATGGATTCGCTGCCGGCCCGAGTTCGTGAACATACCCGTCATCATGCTCACCAGTTCCAGTGACCCTGCCCATATACATCAGGCTTACGCGCTGGGCGTCACCTCCTATCTGCTAAAAACCGCGGTCCCGCAGGAATTCATGAATGCCGCCCGGATCATCCTTAAATATTGGCTCCAGTTAAACATTTCAGAAATCGAATTGGAAAGTTCCCCCAGCTCCATTGCGCTGAATTGACCGTGTGCGACAACACCAACTTCCGATTTAAGCAAATTACTCATAAGCCAAATAATTTCTCATATATAGTTTGTAGTCCCGGTGGTGGGGTATAGGCTCGTTGATTGGAATATATACTGCCCCTCAGCGCCGGCGGGTTTTTCGGGCTTTTGCGACCTTTGCTCTTTGAGCGGCCAAATTCGCCGGGGCCGATTCTGAAAAAATCCAGACATGAGCAAGCTGAAGACTTTAAAAACCCAACCCGCGCAGCGGAAAGCTGGAGAACCTCCAAGCCAGTCCTTCCCCATTGTCGGCATTGGCGCGTCGGCGGGCGGTCTGGAGGCATTCACGCAACTGCTGAAACATTTGCCCATGGACACCGGCATGGGCTTTGTGCTGGTGCAGCACCTGGACCCCGCACACGAAAGCGCCTTGACGCAGTTGCTGGCCCGGGCCACTTCGCTGCGAGTCCAGGAAGTCACGCATAATCTACCGGTCAAGCCCAACCATATTTATGTCATTCCGCCCAATGCGCTGCTGGCGATAAGTGACGGCCGATTGAAACTTTCGCCCCGTCCGCCAAGCGGCGGAGCCTATCGAGCCATCAACTCCTTTTTCACGTCGCTGGCGAAGGACCAGCGCGAGCGAGCCGTGGGCGTGATTCTGTCCGGCAACGCTTCGGACGGCACGTTGGGATTGGAGGCGATCAAAGCGGAGGGCGGGATTACCCTCGCCCAGAATGAATCCGCCAAATACGACTCCATGCCGCGCAGTGCTATCGCGGCCGGTTGCGTGGATTTTGTGCTTTCGCCGGAGAATATCGCCAAAGAACTGGCCCGCATTGCCCGGCATCCCCGACATACATACGCCGCCGGCCAGGACCTGCCGCCGGCTCATTCCCCTGCCCTGGCGGCGTCGCGAAAGTCCGGCGGGACGGAGGAGCAAAACAGTTTCCAGAAGATTTTTCTCATGTTGCGCGGCCGTTTCGGCGTGGATTTTTCCCCGTACAAACCCGGCACCCTCCAGCGGCGCGTCGAGCGGCGGACAGTCTTGAGCCGGCAGAAAACGCTCCACCAATACGCCACTTTTCTTAAGCACACGCCCAAGGAACTCGACGCCCTGTACTCCGACTTGCTCATCGGCGTCACCAGTTTTTTTCGCAACCCGGAAGCCTTTGAAATGCTGAAGCGGAAGGTTTTTCCTGATCTTTTGGCCCGCGGACGGCGCGACGAGCCAATCCGCGCCTGGGTGCTGGGCTGTTCCACCGGCCAGGAAGCCTATTCCATCGCGATGGTGTACGCGGAAGCTTCCGCCCAGAGCGTCCGCGCGCCGAAACTCCAAATCTTTGCGACGGATTTGAATGAGTCCGCGTTAAACCGGGGACGTCAGGGACTCTACCCGAAAAGCCTCCTGGCGAACATATCGCCCGGGCGCTTGGAACGGTTTTTTATCGAGGAGGCCGGGGGCTACCGGGTCAAGGATTCGTTGCGCGAGAGTATCGTGTTTGCCCGGCAAAACCTTTTAACCGACCCGCCTTTTTCGAAGATGGACTTGGTCAGTTGCCGCAACCTGATGATTTACCTGGAACCGGACTTGCAAAAAAAGTTTTTGCCGGCATTCCACTTTGCGCTCAAACCCGAGGGCGTTCTCTTTCTGGGCGCTTCGGAATCGATTGGCAACTTCACGGCCCTGTTCAAACCGCTGGATAAAAAGCAAAAAATCTTTGCGCGGCGACCGGGTTCGACGCCCGGCTACCGGCTGCCGCTGGCCGCGAGTCGTGCACCCGCGAGAACGCCCCTCCCATCGCCCGAGCCCGAAGCGGTGCCCAAAGGTTTGCGCGGTGAACTCAACGCGCAGCATGAGGCTGATCGCATTGCTGTGAATGCCTTCGCCCCGCCCAGCGTTCTTATCAACGCGGAGATGGAGATTCTTCAGTTTCGCGGATCAACCCGCGAGTATCTTGAGCCGTCCATCGGCAAGGCCAGCCTCAACGTCCTGAAGATGGCCAAGGAAGGGCTGCTGCTGCCATTGCGCGCCGCCATTAACCAGGCCGGCAGAGAAGATAAAACCATCTGCAAGGCCAATGTGCGCGTCGGCCAGAACGGTGACATCCGGACCGTGAACCTGCAAGTCGTCCCGCTCAAGAACTTGAAGGCGCGCTGCTTTTTAATTTTCTTTGAAACAGTAATGGAGCCGGAACAGAAAACGTCCCAGCCCAAGAACGGTGCGCGGGCAGAGTCAAAAGCTCAAACTCGCACCCTGGCTCCGGGGTTGGCCGCCCGCCGGAACGCCAATTTGACGCGCGAGTTGGCCGAGAGCCGCGACTACGCCCAGTCGCTGCAGGAGCACCACGAAGCCGCCAACGAGGAACTCCAGACGGCCAACGAAGAGGTGCAGTCCGCCAATGAGGAGTTGCAGAGCCTCAACGAGGAACTCGAGACCTCCAAGGAAGAACTGGAGTCCACCAACGAGGAGATGACCACGGTCAATGAGGAGGTGCTCAATCGCAACACCGAGTTGAGCCGCCTCAATAACGACCTCAATAACCTGCATGTGAGCGTCAACATGGCCATCCTGCTGCTGGACCGCGACCTGACCATCCGGCGCTTTACCCCGCTGGCCGAAAAAATCTTCAACCTGATGGCGGGCGATGTCGGCCGGCCGTTCAGCGGTATCAAACACAATCTGGCATTCACCGGACTTGAAAACCTCCTGCGCGAAGTCATCGACACCGTGAGTGTCCGCGAGCGCGAGGTGCAGGACAACCAGGGCAGCTGGTTTCTGCTGCGCGTTCGTCCCTACTTGACGCTGGACAACCAGGTTGAAGGGGCGGTGCTGCTGCTCATGGACATTGATGCCCTCAAGCGCAGCGAACAGGAAATCAAGGCCGCGCGCGATTACGCCGAAGCGACCCTGCGCACGGCGCGGGACCCGCTCCTCATTCTGCATGCCGACCTGCGCGTGAAGACGGCCAACGAGGCCTTCTATAAGACTTTTCAGGCCACTCCCGCGCAGACGGAAGGCCGCTTGATTTATGAATTGGGCAACGGCCAGTGGCAAATTCCGCGTCTGCGCCAACTGCTGGAAGATATCCTGCCCCGCAACAGTTTCTTCGACGATTTCGAGATCGTGCATGACTTCCCGGCCATCGGCCGGCGCACCATGCTGGTCAATTCCCGGCGGCTGGAAACCGAGCATGCCAGCCAACTGATTCTGCTTTCGATTGAGGACGTGACCGAGCGGCTGGAGTCACGCGCGATCATGAAACGTTCGGAGATTCGTTACCGCGGCTTGTTCGAGGCGGCGAAGGACGGGATCATCATCCTCGACCCGGTCAACCGCAAAATCACGGACACCAATCCGTTCATGACGCAGTTGCTGGGCTACTCGCGCGCGGAGCTGTTGGGAAAAGAACTGTGGCAAATCGGCCTGCTCAAGGACGAGCAAGCCAGCCAGGATGCGTTTCGCGAATTGCAGGAGAGCGGCTTCATCCGCTACGAAGATTTGCCGTTGGAAACCAAGGCGGGCAAACGCCGCGAAGTGGAGTTTATCAGCAACCTCTACGATGAAGACGGCCTGAAAATCATTCAATGCAACATCCGGGACATCACCGACCGCAAAGCCACAGAGCGCACCCTGGCCGAACAGGCCCGGCTCCTGGACCTGAGTAATGACGCCGTGATCGTCCGCGACGTCCAAAACCGAATCACCTATTGGAACCGCGGCGCGGAGGAGCTTTATGGCTGGACGCGGGAGGAGGCCCTGGGTATGGACCTCGATGTTTTTTTGAAGACGGAGTTTGAACTTCCGTTCGAGCAATTGGTGGCGCGACTGCGCCGGGAAAATCGCCTCACCTGCGAGGTGGTCCAAGTCACGCGCGATGGACGCCGCATTAGCGCGCAGTGCCGCCTAGCCCTGGATCTGGATAATGAGGGCAATCCGGCCGGGATACTCACGACCACCACCGACATCACGGCGCGCAAACGGGCGGAAGAAACGTTGCAAAAAGTGCAGGCGGAGTTGCAAGAACACGCCGCCAGCCTGGAAAAAATGGTGGTCGAGCGGACCACGTCCTTGCAGGAGACGGTGGGCGAACTGGAGACCTTTTCCTACAGCGTGGCCCATGACATGCGCGCCCCGCTGCGCAGCATGCGGGCTTTCGCGCAGATGCTGCTGGACGAATACGCCGGCGCACTGGACGCCAAAGCACATGATTATCTAGGACGGATTGCGCGGTCGTCAAACCGGCTGGACCGGCTGATTCAGGATGTGTTGGACTATACCAAGATCCTGCGCGGGCAGGTGACAAACGAACCGGTGGATTTGGACCGATTGCTGCGGGACATCCTGGACACCTACCCGGACTGGCAGCCGCCCAAAGCGGAGATTCAGATTGAGGGGACCCTGCCCAGGATTCTGGGCAACGAAGCCTTCCTCACCCAATGCATCTCGAACCTGCTGAGCAACGCGGTGAAATTTGTTCCGCGAGGCACGGTCGCGCACATAAACATTTGGGCCGAACCCAATAACAACCAGATACGGCTTTGCATCCGGGATAATGGCATCGGCATAGCGCCGGATAAACACGCCCGCGTCTTCCGCATGTTCGAGCGGATTCATCCGGCATCGGAGTACGAGGGCACCGGGATTGGGCTGACCATCGCGCGCAAAGCGATGGAGCGGATGGGCGGGGAGATTGGCTTTGACTCGGAGCCGGGCAAAGGCAGCACATTCTGGATTCAATTTGAAAAAGGCTAGTCTATGGCGAAAACAATTTTACAGGTGGAGGATGATGAAGACGACGTGTTTCTGTTGCGACACGCGATGGATAAGGTTGAGCCAGGCTGCTTGCTGTCGGTGGCGAGCGATGGGCAGATGGCCATTGATTATTTCAAGGGGTCCGGAAAATTCCACGACCGGGAGGCCTTTCCACTGCCCGCGCTGGTGTTGTTGGATTTGAAATTGCCACAGTTGCCGGGGCTGGAAGTGTTGAAATGGATGCGGAGCGAAGCGGGGCTGGACGTCCCCGTGATCATTCTAAGCTCATCAAAAAACAAACATGATATTTCGGCGGCTTATAAACTGGGGGCCAATGCGTACCTGGTAAAGCCTTCAGACCCGGGCCAATTGCTGGAGATGGCCAAATTAGTCCGGGGTTTCTGGCTGGTACAAAACACCCTGCCGCCGGCTCACTAAGGCTTTCGACGCGGCATCCGCGACGCAAGCGACTCCGAGTGTGGATTGCCGGGCTACCATAGCTCCGAACGAGACTCCCCTCCCCCGCTGTGTAACCAGTCCTCTTTGACTGGCAATTGTGTACCCGTCGCAACCGTTCCATAGCCGGTGGCTATGGGCGCGATGCCAACAAGGTATTGGCCAGTTTCCACTCTGCGAATGAGGATGTGGCCATGAATTCGACTCTTCAACTCAAGGCAGCGGGTTTCCGCCTCAGCGAAGGGAAAATGTGTCCATAGGAACGCTATTACTCATTTTGCTCGTCCTGATGTTTATCGGCGCATTCCCCGCCTGGCCCCATAGCAAGAATTGGGGCTATTACCCAAGCGGCGGGCTGGGCTTGGTGGCGGTCATTTTGGTGGTGCTCTTGTTGCTGGGCAGGATTTGACAAAAACAAAACAAAAAAATAACTCATGAAAACCTTGACCGATGAACGCGTGGCGCCGCCCCAAATGTACGAAACCGAAAATGATATTTCACCCCAGCGACGGACGGAACTCAATGTGCTGATGAACCAGCGCCTGGCCGACGCCGTGGATTTGCAAATGCAGCTGAAACAGGCGCATTGGAACGTGAAGGGGCCGAGCTTCATCGGTTTGCACGAACTTTTCGACAAGGTGGACGAGGCGGTGGAGACCTACGTGGATATGATCGCCGAACGCATCGTGCAACTGGGCGGCATCGCCGAAGGCACCGTGCGCGTGGCGGCGGCCCGCACGCGGCTGGAGGAATATCCGCTCACGATTGCGGATGGCCTGGCGCACGTCGAAGCAGTGGCGAAGGCGCTGTCCACTTTTGGACATGAGGCGCGCAACACGATTGAACAGGCCGGCGAGTTGGATGACGCCGACACGGCGGACCTGTTCACCGAAATTTCACGCGGTATTGATAAATGGTTGTGGTTCGTCGAAGCCCACTCCCAGGCACCGAAATAGACGCAAGACCACAAAATACAATTATGAAACACAAAAGATTCCCACAACCCGAAACTCTGGCGGCCGCACCACCGGCGCCGAACGGCGACGCAAACCAAACCGAGCATGATTTCGCGCCCTGCGCGGAGGAGGTGGCCAGAAAGGCGTATTTTATCTACCGCAATGAGGGCTCTCCGCAGGGACGCGAAGTGCAACATTGGCTGGACGCGGAAGCGCGCTTGCTCAAGGAGCGTAATCAAACCCGCACGCACGAGGCTCACCATCGCAAATAAAACTAACTCACCTGCCATGATCAAAACTCCCGCCCCTAAAAACTCGAATTTCAAACGGAGAGTGAACCGCAAGCCAGCCACCCCAACACCACCGTCAAAAAAACGGGACAACACTTTTTCCCAATCCCGCGACACGCGCGAGGATCGTGGTTCACGCAAAATGAAAACCTCGCACAACCCGCAAACATTGCCGCACGGGCGATGAGGAGCAAGCCATGAATACGAATCCACAGAAGCAAGGGATCCTAACGGAGAAAGCCACCGGCATTGGCACGGTGACCCGGCAGATGGTACGGGAGCGGGCGGTGGAACTGGCGGTCATCAACGGCCGCTCCGCGCAGGACGTGTCGAAATCTGATTGGGAACAGGCCAAACGGGAATTGACCGGCGAGGCAGAGATTGATCCCAAGACCGCGTTGCTGGAAGCCGCGCCCGAAGCTGAACGCTGGGATCCGTTGCCGGGCTCAACCGGACACAAAGCGCCAACCGCTCCCAGCGATGACGAAGACGACGAAGGACGCAGTGATAATGAAAAGCTCGTCGAGCAAGGCATCGCGGAGGCGGAACATGATCAAATGCTGCAAGCCGGCAAAGTTGCCACGCAAAAAACATAAACACGCCGCCTTAACCGCGGCAAAACCTCAGATTGAAGATTAACACCATGAATAAAACCAATTTTTTAACCCACCAAATCAGATTCACGCTCGGCGTCGTGCTCCTGACCCTGACTGGCTGCATCGGCGTCGTCGGCCCGGGCCATGTTCACGCATATGTGCCGGTGCCGGAAGTGGTTGTTTTCGGCGGATTCGAGCGGGGCGGTTATGATCACGACGCCGGCCGCCGCGGCTACGAAAGCCGGTACCACGATCACGATCGCCGTTAAACCCCTCCCCTTTATCATTACACGAATAAAACTTATGAAACACTACCACCCGTTCCAACATCACACCCGCCTGCTCGCCACAGCGCTGGTCAGCCTGACCACAGTCATCCTGGCGGCGCAACTTCACGCCAAGGAATCGAAAGCCGCCGCGCCGCAAAAGCTGTTTGTCTCGCCTGACGAGGCCACCAAAACCTTGCTGGCCGCCGCCCAAGCCGCAGACAAACCCGCGATGCATGAAATCTTCGGGCCGGAGGTCCAAGACCTGCTCACCGGGGATGAGGCGCAGGATAAGGCTAATTTCGAAGGCTTTTCCCGCGCCCTCGCGGCCGCGTGCGTGCAGGTGCCGGAAGGCAATGACCGGGTCATGCTTAATATCGGCACCAATAACTGGCCGTTTCCAATTCCACTGGTGAAAAAGGAGGGGCATTGGTTTTTCGACACGGCTGCCGGACGGGAAGAAATCATCAACCGCCACATCGGCCGCGATGAACTCAATGCCATCGGTGCCTGTCGCGCTTACGTGGTTGCGCAACAGGCGTACTACGGCAAAGACCGTGATGGCAGCGGAGTACTGAAGTACGCGCTCAAGTTCAAGAGCTCCCCGGGCAAAGCGGATGGCCTTTACTGGAGTCCAACCAATGGACCGAGTCCGCTCAGCGCGCTCGTGGCGGAAGCCCACGCTGAAGGTTACGGGTTTAATCAAAAAGGGGGACCGCAAGCATTTCACGGCTATCTTTTCAGAATTCTTACCAGCCAGGGGGACGCTGCGCCCGGTGGAAAATCCAATTACCTGGTCCAGGGCAACCTCACTGCCGGATTCGCCCTGGTGGCCTATCCCGAGCAAAGCGGGAAATCGGGGATCATGACCTTTATCGTGAACCAGGAGGGCAAGATTTATCAGCAGGATCTCGGCGAAAAAACCACCCGGATTGCCGCCCGAATGACGCAATATAATCCCGACAACAACTGGAAGCTGGTGCCGGAACCGGGTCTGTTTGAACCGTAACCTGATAAATACGGAAAATAAGGAGATTATGAACGTCAACATTTATTCCAGAGACCTGACCCGGCAAGCACCGCACAGCCCGCGGGAGCGCATCGGCGGATTTGTCATTGCGGCCCGGGCCGTGGACAAATGCCGCGCCTGCATGGCGGGAACGCTGGGGGAATATCATTATAATTCCAGGCTGGACCACATGCTCTTTAATTTCAAGGGCATCACCGCGTCAGCGTTTCAAATTGCCGTGGCCACCGCAAAAACTTACGAGGAGGTCGGCGCCTGGCTGCTGGCCAATGGCACGCCAAAATCACCGGACGAAATCAAGGCGTGGTCGGACAGCATTGAGGCCAGCAATCCCATGAAAAGTTCAGAATGGCGGGATGCCTTTTTCAAGGGTTGCCAGCGACTGGGGTTTGAGCCTGAAGACACCACCACCTTTGATTGGCTCGAAGCGGACGATCGCACCAGTTTTCACCCAGCCTGCTACCAGGCAGCTGACTTGGTCCTGGTGAGCTGATGCCGGACACGGGCGCGCAGCCAAACAAACGAAAATTATATTTATGAAAAGCAAAAACAACAACCATTCCAAAATCGAAGGCAACCCATGTCGCTAGTATCTGTCGTAATAACCCTGATTGTCGTCGGAGTGTTGCTCTGGTTGATCAATACTTACATCCCGATGGACGGTAAAATCAAAAAGATCATCAACATCGTCGTGGTCATCGCGGTTGTTCTGTGGCTGCTGTCCGCCTTCGGCGTCCTCGGCCACACCGGAGACATCCAAGTGCCACACGTTCAATAGAAAACTGTCCTTAACCAATCCGTATAAAATAGTCGAAAGGTAAATATGTCTGTTGGAACTATATTATTAATCCTGCTCATTCTGATGTTGATCGGCGCATTCCCCACCTGGCCCCACAGCAAAGGTTGGGGCTATTATCCGAGCGGCGGCCTGGGCCTGGTGGTCGTCATTCTGGTCATCCTGCTTTTAATGGGCAGAATTTGAACCGGCTGGGTAAACCATCCTAACGCCCGTATTTGAAGGCGCAGGAACAGCGGCGGCGAAGGCGCCGCCGCTTTTCGCGCCGACTTGTCCAGGACAGCCTGAACAGCTGCCGCCAATATTAAGTATCGAAAGAGCCGATGCCCTTACTCTCGCTCATCTACCAGAAGATCGTCAGACTCACCCGGCAGGTGTGCCAGCTTCCGCAGGTCGCCGCCATCGCTGTTCGTCGGCGCCGACAACGGCAGGTTTGGGCGGAAGCCGAAGCCGAAAGGCTCGACCGAATTCGCAATCCATCCAAGTATCTCGGAAAGTGATTCGGCAATCCGCACTGAGATTCAAGGAGCCAGTGCATTTTCCTCCACGCAGTCGCTCACCCCTTCTCCCCGCTTCCTGGCTTGAGATTATCCTTCGCGTCGAATGACGCGCCTGTTTTTGGGGAACTTGTGTCCGGCGCAGCGGCCTCATAGCTGGCAGCTATGAGCGCGATGCCAACAAGGTATTGGCCGGCTTTCTCTCCATCACGGAATATGTCCACCATGAATTCGACTCTTCATCCCACGGTGACTGAATCTCCGTCCCGCCCGGGGCGCGCCGGAGAAACAGGATCGCGGATGGCGGAGTTGAATGCCGGATACAAACAATCGGAGAAATGAAAACTAAAATGATGAAAAACAAAATACTAATCGGAGGAACCGTCCTGATGCTGGCCGCAATGTCAGCCTTGGGAGCGGAAAACACGGATAACACGGATAACAACCAGGGCGGCTATTACCAGGCCAACGAACTGTCCGCGGACGTGTTCGGGACTGCTTCAATCGGGAAATACACGATTGATCATTTGTCCAATGCGCGCGTCCGGCATAACACCCGAATGGGCGCCGGACTGGGGCTCAGTTATTTCCTGACCCGCAACATCGGCATTGGCGCCGATGCCTATTCGGAAAACCTCAGCGGAGCCTTTGTCGATAGCCTTTCGGGCAATTTGATTCTGCGGCTCCCGCTCGGTCAAAGCGGATTCGCTCCCTACGCCTTTGCGGGCGGCGGTCACCAGTTCGATCTGGCCAGAGTGTGGTTCGGCCAGGCTGGCGGCGGGCTGGAATTCCGTTTCACCCATAACGTGGGTATCTTCGTGGACGGCCGCTGGGTCCTGCCAAACGAAACGAAGTATTACGGTGTCGCCCGATTCGGCATGCGGTTCACTTTTTAATTAAAGTTCCAATCACCGCGCCTTTAATCATCACCGGGGAGATCCCCCGGTGATGAGGGCCGGCCCAAACATCAGCTCGGCTCGCCATGATAAAGTCAGAAACACAGAACAAAAGGAACACCCTGGCCTCGCTGGCCATTTTGTATCCGGAGGCCTTCGCCATGACCGCCGCTTGCAACTCCCGCTCCGGTCTGGGGCTGCGGTGTTGGGCGCTGGCTGGTTTGAACCCTGCCCGCACCGGCGCGGGTCAGTCGCCGGAAGACATCCGCCAACAATTTACAAATCTCCTGACGGCATAGTTCCGTCAAATCGGTAAACGCAACCATAAAAACGAAACACAACTGAATAAACCATTATGAAAAACAAAATATTAGCCGTCACGTTCCTCTCCGTCGCCGCCTTCGCGGTGGGCTGCTCCAAGGAGCCGACCGCCTCCCAGCAACTGGACAAGGTCCAAACCGAAACCAAGGAAGCCGCGCAGGACATGAAGGAATATACCTACGCGCAGAAGGCCGAATTCGTCAAAGCCATGCAGGCCCAGTTGACCGCCTTGGACCAGGACATGGACAAGCTCTCAGCCAAGATTGACGCCTCCAGCGACGCGGTCAAAGCCGAAGCCAAGCCCAAGCTGCAAGCCCTGCGCGAACAGGAAGCCCAGTTGAACAAGCAACTGGACAGCGCCAAGGACGCCACCGAGTCCACCTGGGACAGTGTCAAGGCCGGCACCAAGAAGGCGTACGCCTCGTTGGCCGATGGCTTCAAGCAGGCGCGCCAGTGGGTGAGCGATAAAATCGCGCCTTAAGGCCCCGCGTCCATCAATCCCTAACCACCAAACGAGAATTCCATGAACAAAACAAAACACTCGAAAATCGGATTCGTATTCGGCGCGGCGCTTTTAAGCGCGCTGACCGGATGCGTCGGCTACGTGGACGGACCGCGTCACTCGGGAGTGTATGTACAGCCCCCGGCGGTGTACGTGCAAAACGACGTCGTGGTGCAGGATGACTACGTGTATTACCCCGGTTACCAGGTCTATTACAGCGGCAGCCGGCGCCAATACGTGTATCTGGAAGGAAGTGCCTGGGTATCGCGGCCAACGCCGCCCCGCGTGTCGGTTGACGTTTTGTTTGCCTCGCCGTCGGTGAGGATGGACTTCCACGACGCTCCGTCGGCGCATCATGCGACGATGGTCCGAACGTATCCGCGTAATTGGGCGCCGCCCGGCTGGAATCACGGCAATGGAAATGGCAACAAGGAAGAACGCAAAGAGGAACAGAAACAAGATCACAAGAAAGACAAATAACCATGAACCAGAAAAACTTTTTCAAAACGGGCGGTCCAGCCAAGGGCTTGGCCGCAAAATGGAATTGTACGAATATAACCAAGCAGTTGGCCGGCAAATTGGGCCTCGGGTTGTGCACGGCGCTGTTCCTGGCACAGACCGGCTGCGGTCTGCCCGGCCTGCCCGGCCTGCCCGGATTGCCAGGTCCGCCCGGCCTACCCGGACCAGGTCGGGGAGAATTGCCGACGCCTACCCGGGTGGCTTCAGCCAACGCGGCGGGTGAATCTCTGAACCAACATTACTCTCCGCAAATTGTCCAGAATGACAAGTCAGTGAACGCAACAACCACAGGAGCAGAATTCCATGAATAAAACCAAACGTCTCGCCGCCAATCTCGGATTCATACTGTGCTGTGCGCTGTTGGGGCACTCAACGTACGGACAACCCTCACTGTCGGTCGGAGTAAGTGTGCCGCTGCCCTCGGTGGAGATCCGCACCGAGAGCGACTTTTATGAACCGCTCGCCCCACAAGGGGAATGGGTGGTGGTTGGCTCCTATGGCCGCTGCTGGCGACCGCACCATGTGGCTCGTGATTGGCGCCCTTACTGCAACGGCAACTGGGAGCGCACCGACGCCGGTTGGTATTGGGTCAGCGATGAACCGTGGGCTTGGGCCACGTATCATTACGGTCGCTGGGATTTCACCGATGAATATGGCTGGTATTGGGTGCCGCAGACGCAATGGGCGCCGGCTTGGGTTTCCTGGCACGAAGGCGGCGGCTATGTCGGCTGGGCGCCGTTGCAACCGTCGGTGAGGATTTCGGTAAATGGTTTTGTGGGCTTTGACCAGGCACGCATCTCGCCACGGGCGTTTGTTTTTGTTCCGCAGGGCCGGTTCCTGGACCCCATCCGCCCGACCATGGTGGTTGCCAATAATACCACCATCATCAGCCGGACCGTCAACATCACGAACACGAAGATTGTCAACAACACCGTGATCAACGAAGGTCCGGCCACCGCAGTCATCGAAAAAGCAAGCGGGCACAAGGTCCAGGCGGTCGCCGTTCAGGAACTGCGCCATAAGGAGGAAGCCGTCGTGGTCGCGAAACAAAGAACGCCGGCCGCAATCAGCGAAAAAAAAGTGCAGACACCGGTTCCTAGCGAGGTTCAACCCCGCGCAAAGGATATCGCTGCTCCGCCCGAGCGCCTGCAGCCTGCGAAACCCGCCGTCATCACGCCGGATCCGGCAGCAGCAGCTCCGAAAAATCACGAAGTGCAAAGTGAGCCACACAAGGCCATTCCCGCCGCGCCCGAATTCAAGCCTGCGCCCAGACCTGAAGTGAATCATCCCCCGGTGATCAGGGCACCAGCCCAGCCGAAGGTTAAGCAACAGGAAAGGCCGGCTTCCCCATCGCAAAAGCAAGAGCAGCAACCGGCCGAGGATAAACCGCCCGGCAATGAAAGAAATGGAGCGGAACCGGGCCAAGGTCACGATAAAGGTCCCAAAGAATAGCGAGCGCGAGTTGAGCCGGAGCCACAGTTGCAGAAGGGCGACATTATGAGGGTTTTTAAAAGCTTAGGCGGTAAACTCGGATTGGTATTATGCGGGGCGCTGACTGGCTGCACCACTTATGTGGAGCAGCCGCAGTCGCGCGAAGTCTATGTCCAGCCCGCACCCGTCTATGTGCAACCACCGCCGCGCGAAGTGTATGTGCCGCCGGCACCCGTTTATGTGCCACCCGCAACGATACAAGTGGAGCCGCCGGCCGCCTCGCTTGAGGTGGTGATTCGCACGGAAGACGACTTTTACGAACCACTGAGCGCGTACGGGCGATGGGAAATGGTTGAAGGGCACGGACGTTGTTGGATTCCTGATCGCGTTGACCGTGATTGGCGTCCCTATTGCAACGGTCATTGGGAGCGCACCGAAGCCGGTTGGTATTGGGCGAGCGATGAACCGTGGGCTTGGGCCACGTATCATTATGGCCGCTGGGACTTGAGCCCGCGATTGGGCTGGTATTGGGTGCCGCAGACGCAATGGGCGCCGGCCTGGGTTTCCTGGCACGAAGGTGGCGGCTATGTCGGTTGGGCGCCGTTGCAGCCAGCCGCGAGATTTTCGGCCGGTGGTTCTGTGACCGTGAATGTGGCACTCATCGCACCGCGAGCGTTTGTTTTTGTTGAGCCGCGGCGCTTCCTGCAACCGGTCAGTCCCACAACTGTCATCGTCAATAATACCACCATCATCAACCAAACCGTGAACATCACGAACATCAAGGTCGTGAACAACACCGTAATCAATGAAGGTCCTCGCACCCAGGTCATTGAGCAGGCCAGCGGCCAGCAGGTTCGGGCCGTCCCGGTGCACGAACTGCGCCGCCAACAGGAATCCGAAGTTGTCACGCGCCAACGGATGGCGTCACCGGGTCGTGAGAAAAACGAAAGCCCGGTTCAGACTCCCGTTCACAACGAAGCGGGACCGCGCGAAACAAAAGCTCAGGTGAACGAACAACAAAGGGCGCTGGAAGCCGAAGCCGCAGCGCAGGCGCAAATGCGGCGGAACGCCCAGGACGCCAAGCGGGCAACGCAGGCGGAATCGCGGCGACAAGCGAATGAAGCGGGGGCGAAAGCCCAGGCAGACGCGCAAGCGAGAACTGGAGAGTTGGAAAATCAAACCCGGCTGGAATCACAACAGCGCGCGAAGGCGGCGGCTGAGGCAAAGGCACAGGCGGATACGCAACGAAACGCCAGAGAAGCGGTAAGAATGCCGCCACAGGAGCCGCAACAACGCGGCAAAGGGTTGGAAAAGAAGGCCCAGCCAGACGCGCAACCGAAGGCCGGAGAGTTGGAAAATCAAACCCGGTTGGAATCACAACGGCGTGCGCAGGAGGCCGAGGTGAAAGCGCAAGCAGAGGCGCAAAGAAAAGCCGCGGAAACGACGAAGACTGCCCGACCGGATCCGCAAGCGCCCGTCAAAGAACCGCAGCCCAATGCTCGCGGCATTTCGGGAGCGCGCCTCCAGCGCGAGCAGATGGCAAGGGAACAAGACGCAACCAACCGGGTGAAACAAGCGCAGCAAAAGAAGAATAAATTTCCCCAACCGCCGGAAAAACCGGTTGTCGTTCCACCGCCAGGGTCCGGGAGCAGTCCCGAGAAGAATAATTGATCGATGCCGAAGTAAATGCCAAACGGCAGAAGTAGTGAATTTTCTCCACGCGGACGCATGTCCGCCGGCACCGGCAACGGAATATCCGGGCGAAGGCCGAAGCCGACCACTAAGCCAGGCGGTTAAAACTATTCCATCGCCGCCAGCACGTCATCGAGCGGCAGCGTGGCGAACGTGGTGGCGTAGTCAGACATGGCGTAGGGGATGATGAGTTGCCGGCCATGCAGGAAACTGCCGCAGGAGTAAACAACATTAGGCACGTAGCCTTCACGTTCGTTTTCGTTGGGCGTGATGAGCGGTTCGCGCAGGCGGCCAATCACTTTGGTGGGGTCGGCCAGATCCAGCAAAAACGCGCCGATACAATACTTCCGCAACGCCCCCACACCATGGCTGATTACCAGCCAGCCCGCTTCCGTTTCGATCGGCGAGCCACAGTTGCCCATTTGGATAAATTCCCAGGGGAACTTTGGCTGCAAGAGGAGTTGCGCCGTGTGCCAGAAGTGCAAATGGTCAGAAAACATCACGTAAATATTCTC
Source organism: Pedosphaera sp. (assembly GCA_028293325.1). GTDB lineage: Bacteria > Verrucomicrobiota > Verrucomicrobiia > Limisphaerales > Pedosphaeraceae > JAQGOT01. The sequence continues at coordinate 32,361 of JAQGPA010000007.1, forward strand.
GTAATCCTGCCGGCCGAGCATGGCATACTGGCCGTTGATTTTTCGCGGGAAGAGCGCCATGCCTTTATTCTGCACCGCCGGGCCGTTCAGCGTGATGAATTTGAAATGCAGAAAGTCGGGCGTCTCGATGAATTGCGGCAGGATCATTCGGCCGTCGTAAGCGGTATAAGTCGCGTAATAAGTCTGCGTGCCATCGTCGTTGTGAAACAGCACAAACCGGGCATCTTCGATGCCGTTTCTTTGCGCGGGTGTGGTGGGAAACAAAACCCGTTCGGACAAACGCGAATCGGCGGCAAACTGGACTTCGTAATTGGATTGGGCGAACGTCAGGATATTGTTGGCGACCGCGACGGCTGCCTGGTCGCAAGCCTGGAATTGGGTTGCTGCGTGATCGGCGTGCGCGCGCAATTCATCCAGCGTGAATGAATCGCCCAGGCCCTCAAGCACTTTCCGGCTGGAATCGCCCGCCAACCCGAGCTCCTGGAGCTTTCGCTCGAACAGCTCCTTTTCGTACGACACGCAGGGCATTTGTTCGGGCTCCAGGCAGTAGCGCGTGGGCGCATTGATCTTGATGTTGTTCCCGGCATCGAGAAATCCCGTGCGAAAGGTGATCGAGGAAATATGGCCTTCGCCCGTGGCCCGCAGGCTCAGGATGAAACGCAGGGTATCGGGCGGCAAATCCGACTGGTCGGGATGCGGGACGATGGAGGGGTTGAACAACGCGGCGGCTTCGAGCGAATACTCATGACTGAAATGCGCGCCCAACAGCAACTGACGTTCTTCGGAGATTTTCCTGCCCGCGGGCAAACAATGGCGAACCTGTTCAAACCGCCGTTGGAGGAACTCGCGGGTTTTCGCGTGACGTTCGCTGAATTCGGCCCGCACCTGTTCCCACAAAGCATGGACTTCGCTTTCGGGCAGAGCCAGAACTTGGGCGCAAATCTTGCAGGCGCGCTCATCATTCACGAGCAGGAAAGGGCGGAGCAGCACGCGCGTACGATCGGGCTGCAAGATGACATTGGTGCGTTGGACAGTGGTGGTTTTCAAAACAAATGCGGCTAGGGAGCGGGCGGGACGAACACGGTGAGGGCGTTTTGCATGAGCTGCAATTCCGCCAGCGCGAGCAGGAAGGCAAGCGTGGATTCCGCGCCCTGGTTCTGGTTCACCCGGTCCACATGCAGCGCGTCGCGACAGCCGCCGGTGTTGGGGGAATACAGTTCCAAGCCCAGATCGTTCCAGCCCAGAAACCAATCAAACGCCCGCTGTGCCTGTTCATACCACCAGACTTCATTCGTGGCACGATAGGCTTCCAGACAGGCGGACACCATCGACTGCGCCTCAATGGGTTGTTGATCGAAGTTTGCGCGGGTTCCGCCGCGCGGGTAAAACCCATTGCTGCCGATGGGCCGGAAATCGCCGGTCTCGCCGGTTTGCATCTGGACCAGCCAGCGTAACGCCTGCAAGCCGCGTTCATACACCGGTGCCTGGCCCGTCGCCCGTCCGCTCAGAATCAAGGCGTGGGCGAGCTTCGCGTTGTCGTAGGAAAGCACGTCCTCGAACCAGGGCCAATCGGGCCGGGTTGTCCGCTCAAACAATCCCATGAGGCGGGTCATGAGAGTTTCCCGTATCTGTTGGGCGAACCGGTCGCCGCTCAACCGCTGCAAATACTCATGAATGCCCAACAAGGCAAAAGCCCAGGCGCGAGGCGAGGTGAAACCCGTCGTGGCCGGCAGCGCCTGGGCAAAAACCTGTCCGCACATGACCTGAAAACTACGGTAAGGCGAGCGGCCCACACCCATGCCCAAGGCCCAGATCGCCCGGCCATGAGAGTCTTCGGATCCCTGCTCATCCAGCCAGCGCCGGTCAAAACTGAGCAGGTTGTGAAACCGTTTTGTTTTGGAGTCGAACGCGTGATGCAGGAACGCGGCGTAGGTGGTGGCGAGCGTGCGCACGTTCTCCGGTTCCTCCTCCATTTCGTCCAGCAGCACCGCGAGGATGAAAGCGCGGGCGTTGTCGTCCGTGCAGTAGCCTTCGGAAAAATTCGGCACGGTGAAAATGGCGTGTTGAAAGAGGCCGGTGGAGTCCGTCATCCGCGACAAATGATCCAGTTTCAATTCCGGCAGCGCGCGCGGCTGCTCCGCGAGCGTCTTCGTGGCAAATGATTTTCGCGACAACACCGCGCGCTCCAACCGCGCCAGCTCGAAGGACCGCATATAGAGCCGCGCCACGTTGCTCCAGACCATTTCGCGGCCGAGCTTGTAGGCGTTCTTGCGGATGGCGGTGCGGCGCGTTTCGTCGCGCAGCAGGCCGATGACTTCGCGCGCGATGGCCTTGGCGTCGCCGAAGGGCACCAGCACCCCGCGATCGTCAGCGAGCAGCTCCTGCGCGTGCCAGTAAGGTGTCGAGACCACGGCCTTGCCCGCGCCAAAGGCGTAGGCGAGTGTGCCGGAAGTGATCTGCGCTTCATTGAGATAGGGCGTGAGGTACAGGTCGGCCGCGCCGATGAATTCCTTCAGTTCTTCAATATCCACGAAGCGGTTGTAGAAAATGACGTGTTTCTGGACCTTGTTTTTCTGTGCGAGCCGTTCGAGGCTCATGCGGTAGGCTTCCCCGCACTCGCGCACCAGGTTGGGGTGAGTCGCGCCCAGCACGATGTAAACGATATTGGGGAACTCCGCGACAATCTCCGGCAACGCGTTGAGCACATTCTCAATCCCCTTGTTGGGCGAAAGCAGCCCGAACGTGAGCAGCACCAGCCGGCCTTCCACACCAAACTGGTCTTTGTAAAAATTTGGATCGACGAACGGGATGTCGGGAATGCCATGCGGGATCAGATCGATTTTGGCCGGCGACGCCTGATAAATCTCCTGCAACATTTGGCGGCCGCGTTCCGCCATAACCACCAACCGTGTCGAACGCGCGATCAACTCCTGCATGACGCGCCGCTGCTCCGGGTTGGGTGTGCGGAGAATCGTGTGCAAGGTGGTGACCACGGGCATGCGCAACTCGCGCAGCAAGGCCAGCAGATGGCTGCCGGACGGCCCGCCGAAAATCCCAAACTCGTGCTGCACGGAAACGAGATCAGCGTTGCTGATATTGAGAAAATCAGCCGCCCGGAGATAGGAGGGCAAGTCCTGCTCCTCAATCTCAAAACGAACTTCCCGGGGATACGCATAACCGCCGGGAAGATCATTCACCGGCACCGCGAAGCATTGGCTTTTGGGATGTTCCGCCGCGATGGCAGAAAGCACGTCAGCGGTGAACGTGGCGATGCCACATTTGCGCGGCAGGTAATCGCCGAGAAAGGCGATTTTCAGGATTTCAGAAAGATTTTCCAAGACTTCATATTTTCTCCTGCTTTGGCAAAATAGCAAACCTTAACTGTTTTCCTCCCGAATTTTCCGTCAACCAGGGCGAGGCCGTGCTGGTGACTGCCCGCTCCTTTGTGGGCCGCGCTTTTCAGAGTGCACCGCTGTACCTGATGCCAGCGCTCCATAGCCGGTGGCTATGGGCGCGATGCCAACAAGGTATTGGCCGGCTTTCTCTCAAACACAGAATATGTCCACCATGAATTCAACTCTTTGTTTCACGGCAGTTGTATTTCCGCCGCGCCAGGCGCGCGCCGGAGAAGCGGGATTACGGAGTTGATTGCCGGACATGAACACGCAGTAAAAAAATAAAAATACAATTATGAAAAACAAAATAATAGCCGTCACGTTCCTCTCCGTCGCCGCCTTCGCGGTGGGCTGCAATAAAGAGCAGACCGCCGCCCAGCAACTGGACAAGGTCCAAACCGAAACCAAGGAAGCCGCGCAGGACATGAAGGATTACACCTACGCGCAGAAGGCCGAATTCGTCAAAGCCATGCAGGCCCAGTTAACCGCCCTGGACCAGGATATGGACAAGCTCTCGGCCAAGATTGACGCCTCCAGCGACGCGGTCAAAGCCGAAGCCAGGCCCAAGCTGCAAGCCCTGCGCGAACAGGAAGCGCAGTTGAACAAGCAACTGGATAGCGCCAAGGAGGCCACCGAGTCCACGTGGGACAGTGTCAAGGCCGGCACCAAGAAGGCGTACGCCTCGTTGGCCGATGGCTTCAAGCAGGCGCGCCAGTGGGTGAGCGATAAAATCGCGCCATAAGGCCCCGCGTCAATCAATGCCTAACCACCAAAAACAAAGAAAACATGATGACAGCACATTCAGAGAGGAACCTAAGCAATGTTCTTTAAACCAAACACAACCGCACGAATCCTAACATTATTTTTGCTGGGACTGATCATTCCGCATCAGCGCGCCACGGCCGCGGAATTGCCCGTGAACCTGGGCAGCGCCGCCAACTTCGGCGTGCTGGCCGGCTCCACTGTCACCAGCACCGGTTTCACCGTCGTCAATGGCGACCTGGGACTCTGGCCGGGCAGTTCGATATCCGGCTTTCCGCCCGCGACCGTGACCGGGACCAAGCACATCGCCGACCCGACAGCACAGGCAGCGCAGGGCGATCTGACGATTGCGTTTAATGACGCCGCCGGACGGTCCACGGCTCCCGTGTCCGTGGCCGGAAATCTCGGAGGACAAACTTTGGCCCCGGGGCTTTATAAGTCGACCGATTCCCTGGAGATATCGTCCGGCGATCTGACGCTGGACGGACAGGGCGATCCCAATGCTGTCTTCATTTTCCAGATGGTCAGCACTTTCGTCACGTTCTCCGGTCGTCAGGTGATCCTGATTGGCGGTGCGCAGGCAGCCAACGTGTTTTGGCAAGTTGGCACTTCCGCCACCATCGGAACCGGTTCGGGCATGAAAGGAACCATCCTGGCGGATCAGTCGATTAGCATTCAGACTGGCGCAACGCTGCAAGGCAGAGCGTTGGCCCGAATTGGCGGCGTGACTCTGCAAGGCAATGCCCTCACTGTAACCACACCCGTCGGCGGGCCCGGCAGCGGACCATTCGTGCCATCGACGAACCTGTTCGTTAGCGCCATCTCACCCATAACGCTGAATCCGCAGACGGGCTTGTTCGAGCAGACGGTCACTTTGACCAACGGCAGCGTCAACACTGTCGATGCCGCCCGGCTGCTAATCCAGGTTCTGCCCGCCGACGTGCAGGTTTATAATGCGAGCGGCAGCATCAGCGGCACCCCCTTTGTCCAGAACAATCTTGCCCTCGCTCCCGGCACGGCAGTCAATTTTCTGATCGAGTATTATCGCTCCAGCCGCCAAACCATTCCCCAGCCTGCGTTCGTACCGCAGGACGGCACTGCTCTCCCCGCGATCGGAACCGGCCCGGTCATTCAGATCGACAGTAACGTGCAATTGACCAGTGGAAGATTCCTGCTCGAATTTACCGCCACCCCAGGCGGCCATTACGCCGTGCAATACAGCAGCAACATGACGAACTGGAAAACCGCCAATCCCACCATTACCGCCCCAGCCAACCGGGTGCAGTGGTATGACGACGGCCCGCCCAAAACCGACAGTCAACCCACCAATGGAAGCCGTTTTTACCGGATCATGGTAATGCCCTGAGCCCAGCCAAAATCAACCATCATAAAACTAATGAAACGAATTATTCTTTCCACCACACTCGCAGTCGTCGCGGCCGCTCCTTTCGCCGTTCACGGTGAGGATTTTCCCGAGAACCCCAACCGCCTGAGCCTGGGCCCGCGCTTTGGCATGAACTTCAAAGGGGACTTTCACAATAACGCCCCGGTTAATCCCGGGCCGGCCGCCGGCGGCGCGAATCACAACTACAACGACGGCTACGTGCGTCTGGACAGCAGCGGGGATGCGGGCGGTCTTACCTGGAACTGGGGCTACCAAAATGCCGGCCAGGTGGTGGGGAACACCATGGAGTTCCACGCCCTTCAGTCCAGCAGCCCTGCCGCCTCTACCAGCGACAGTGTCACCGATGATCCGCAATACGGAGCCGAACTTGTTTACCAGCGCGTTATGGGCCACCTGCCCCTGGTATCGTCCGGCCTCTGGGGATTCGAAGCCGGCTTTGCCTGCACGGATCTTGACCTGCGCAATAATCACAGCGCGACCGGCCCCGCCACGTTTACCACCGATGCGTTTCAACTGAATGGTGTAATACCCCCGGGCGCCGGCTACAATGGCACCTTTCAGGGACCCGGTGCCCTGCTCGGCGACACTCCCACGCGCACCGTCACGTCCGGCACCGCCACCCTGACGAGCAATCAAAAATTGAGTGGTCAATTGTACACTATCCGCCTGGGTCCGTTTGCGGAATGGCAACTCGCTAACAATTTGAGTCTCGCCGCGAGTGTGGGCCTGACTTTGGCTCCGTCCGTGGTCAGTTACAGTTTTTCGGAAACCGCAACGCTCGCCGGCGGTGGCGGCACGTTTGCGGCGAGTGGCCGCACAACCAAAACCGAACTGCTCTACGGCCCGTACGTGAGCGCCATGCTGCGTTACGATTTCAGCCAGAATTGGGGCCTCTATGTGGGCGCGCAGTTCCAAAGCCTGAACGACCTGGAACAATCCGTCGGCAGTCGCTCAGCCCGACTTAACCAGAGCGCCACGGTCTATGGAATCGTGGGCGCAAGCTACAGATTCTAGGAGACCAAAGTTGCGAACCAACTTGAGTCGAACAAGACATTTTTGCCGTGGTCCGCGCCAGCGGGCCGGGACGAACACACTTTCGGCAGAAGCAAATGCTGCCGATGGAAGAAGGTGAATGCAAATGGCAAAGAAAAGCAGAGGCGGTCGAATGACTGCCGCCAAAAACCGGGCCGCCAAACGGCCCGGTGGCAAAGGGCCGATTAAAAACCGGCCGGCCGGTCGAAAAATCATGGGTACTTGAGATCATATCCAAGCATTCCTTTTCCCCGGGCGCGCCCAAGGGCGCGCTTGGGGTGGTAAGAAAGAATTTAACGCAACAACTGATAGTGTCGGAAAACAAACAAACCTAAAAACACATGAAACAAATATCCATAAACAGTGGTAAAACCGTAAAAGCACTCGGACTCATCCTCTCCCTTAGCGCCATGCCCCTGCTCCTGGGTGTGACTGGCTGCACCACCGACAGTCGCTACGAACAGAGCACGGGCGAACGCATTGACGACCACGGCACCTCCTCCCTCGTCAAGGCTGCGCTGTCAGAAGATGCGCAATATAAGTACGACGACGTGAGCGTGAAAACGTTCAAGGGCACCGTGCAGTTGAGCGGCTTCGTCAATTCGCGAGATCAGAAGAATCGGGCCGCGGACCTCGCCAAGAAAGTCCCGGCGGTGAAAGAAGTTGTCAATAACATCACCGTCAAGGAATCGGTCAATTAAACTGTGAACAATATCGTTGCCCTCGCACTGCTCGCCGGCGGGGTTTTGCTCATCGTCATCGGCATCAATGCCACGAACGCATTTAGTGCTGACGCAACCCGGTTCCTGACCGGATCACCGACGGACAAAGGCATCTGGATGCTCATCGGGGGCATTCTCGTTGCCGTGGCGGGCGTGAGGGAGACGTTGCGCAGCTCGAGAGCAGGATAACGATTGCGGACGGAAGGGCGCGTCGCGTTCATTGGTGACGGGCGCGCCCTCCGGCCAGCCTTCGCGCGGACAAAGTTTTGAAGATGGACACAGACGCGAAAATCCAGCCGATTAAAACCAACGGTGACCCGGCGGCAGGAATGACTCCGAGTGCAGATGCGCCCGCCGGCGAAGTTCCACCGACAGAACCGATTATCACCCTGGCAAGCAAAACGACACCTGTCCAAATCGTTTTGATTGCGCTAGGCACGATTGCCTTCCTGTATTTTGCCCGTCCCGTGCTCCTGCCCATTTTCCTGGCTTGCGGCGCGGCCATGACGCTAAAACCGCTCATCCGTTGGTTGTCCTGCTGCCACATTCGGCCGCCGCTCGCGGCAGCGATGGTATTGAGTGTGTTGGTGACGGCCGTGGTGGTGGGATTTGTGCAGTTAGGCCGGCCGGCGGCGACATGGATGAATGAGGCACCCGAGCACATAACCCAGTTGCGGCAGCGGATTCAGAAAATTTTTCCAAGCGGGCCGCGGATCAGCCAGGCGGCGGCGGCGGTGAACAACCTCGGCGCCACGGAGGAAGAAAAAAAAGCAGAACAAAAGACCGCGGTCACGGTGGAGGTAAAGGACACCCACGGCACCAGTTCCCTGGTTAACTGGACAGGCACCTTCCTGGCCGGCACGGGCGAGACGTTGATCCTGCTTTATCTCTTACTCGCCTCGGGCGACTTGTTCCTACAGAAGCTGGTGCATGTGATGCCGACGTTGAGCGACAAAAAGCGCGCGGTCGAAATCAGCCACGAAATTCAGCAGAACATTTCCAATTACCTGTTTTCGGTTTCGCTGATTAACATTGGCCTCGGCGCGGTCGTGAGCGCGGGTCTCTACTTCATGGAGGTGCCCAACGCCGTCATGTGGGGAATGCTCGTGGCGGTGCTGAATTTTGTTCCCTACTTTGGGCCGGTCGTCGGTGTCACCCTGCTGGCCGCCGTTGGGCTCCTGACTTTTGACACCCTGGGGCAGGGACTGCTGCCGCCCGCCTGGTATCTGGCCCTGCACCTTTTGGAAGCAAACCTCATCACCCCGGTGCTGCTGGGCCGGCGCTTCACGCTCAATCCGGTGGTTATTTTTGTTTCATTGATCTTTTGGACCTGGCTGTGGGGCGTGCCGGGGGCGCTATTGTCAGTGCCGATCCTGGTTTCAATCAAAGTCATCAGCGACCGCGTTCCGCCGCTGGCGTCCGTCAGCGAACTCCTCACCAAATGAGCCAGGACAGCTTTCCACAAGCAGCGCCGCCGTCAGCGGGCGCGTGGAATCGCCACTGTATGCCCATGGTGAGGAGCGCGGGCGACTTCTTTCGGACGCATTGGGATGAGCTACGGCATGGGGCAGCGGTGGTCGGGACGGTGATCTGCGTCGGCGCGCAACCACGGTATTGGGTGCGCACGATGCGGAACTTGCTGGCGCGGCAGATCCTGGCCATTGGAGTGGAACCGCTCGGGTTCGTCTTTGTGATGGCGGTGTTTGTCGGCATTTCCGTGGTGGTGCAACTCAGTTTCTGGGCCGGCGAAGCGGGACAGTCCCAACTGCTTGGGCCGTTGTTGGTGGCCGTGGTGGCGCGCGAGCTCGGCCCGGTACTGATCAATCTGGTGGTGATTGTCCGCAGTGGCAGCGCGATGACGACCGAACTGGGCATTCTCAAGATCGACGGCGAAGTCCGTGCCCTCGAAGCACAGGGCGGTGATCCATTTCTGCAACTGGTGGTGCCGCGCGTGCTGGGGGTGGCGGTGTCCACGTTTTGCCTGACGGTCGTTTTCATCCTCGTGGCTTTTGCGAGCGGTTATGTGTTCGCGGCCTGGACGGGGAAAGGCAGCCGGGATCTGTTTTTGTTTGCGAATACATTGTCGGGCGCGGTGCAGCCCAAGGACGTGCTCAATATCCTGGCCAAGACCATCCTGCCGGCCTTGTTTGCCAGCGCCTCCTGTTGCATTGGCGGGCTGGGCGTCGGCGAGTCGGTGACGGACATCCCGCACGCGACACAACGGGCACTGACCCGCTCCGTCGCCGGACTGTTCATCATCTCCGCCATTGTTTCGGTGCTGACCTACTTGTAACCATGAAACCAACGGCACCCCGCTTAAACCTTCACCCGGCGAACAACGAGGCAAACTAATGGAAGCACGATTTAAATTTCGGCGCGTCAACGAAATCACCGGCACGTTCGTCATCATCATCGTGGTGGTGCTGATCGCGGCCGTGGTGTGGACGGGCCGCAGCCAGCGCTGGTTCAAAAGCAAAGTCGCGTTGCAAATCACGCTGCCGGAAGCCGGAGCGGCGGGCATCCGGCAAGGCTCGGAGATCTATTTCCTGGGCACGCTGGTGGGGGCGGTTTCGGAGGTCAATGTGGACACGGCCGGGCACATGACGGCAGAGACGCATATCCGCCGGGATTTTTTCCAATTCGTGCGGGCCGATTCGTCGGCGGTCATCAAAAGAAAGTTCGGCGTGGCGGGCGATTCGTTTTTTGAGATCACGCGCGGCAAGGGCCAGCCGTTGCCCGAGGAGAACGCGGGCATCGTTTGCAACGAGCAGTTTCAAAGCGCGTTGGAATCCGCGATTGAAGAAGTCCGCCGCGAAGCGATGGGCGTGTTGAAAAAAACGAGCACCGGCCTGGACACCTGGACCAAGCTGGGGGCGGACCTGGGCGAAACCCAGCAGCGCCTGGACAAAATCGCCATGGGCATCGAGCAGGGCAAGGGCACCGTGGGCAAGCTGATTGCCGAGACCACCTTGGCGGATGAAGCGCAGCAATTGCTGGCGCGGGCAAACGCGACCATGACCGAGCTGCAAGGAGTGGTGACGAACCTGGATGTGGCGGTAATGAATGTTCAAAAGGGAACCGCGCGCCTGCCGGAAATCACTGACGCCGTGGCCGACGAAGCGAAAGATCTGCCGGGCCTGGTCCGGGAAACCCAGACTTCCATGCGCGAACTGGAGCGGTTGATTGAAGCCATGCAACGGCACTGGCTGCTGCGCAAATATGTGAATGCAACGAACCCGCCCTCCCTGCGGCCGTTGCCCGTGAGCCAGGCACCGCAACCTAAGTCCGCGAAGGCGTTGCTGCGCTCGCCCAAGGCTTCAGCGAACTAAGCCTGGACGGCGCTGCAGCGCTTATAGCCGCTGGCTATGGGCGCGATGCCAACAAGGTATTGGCCGGTTTCAGCTTGAGGAGAGATTATTAGCCCAGATGAAATTGACCGCACTTACAGTGATGATTTTTGTGTAAACGTTCCTCCTGCTTGGGCATTGAGGAATTGAAGCGGTCCGTGTTCATAAACCAAACCAAACCAAAGAAAGAAAATAGAAACATGAAATCAAACTACTCCCTCGCACTGATGGCAGCGGCAGGCACCCTGTTCATCAACGCCACGCCGCTGCACGCCACCGAGACAGACGAACGCATCGAAGCAGCAGCCCCAAAGTCGTACGTGTTCAAAACCTACCTCGCCGATGATTCGATCAAAACCGAATCCAAGAATGGCGCGGTTACCTTGACCGGCACTGTGGCCGAAGCGTCCCATAAGTCCCTGGCAGAAGACACCGTGGAAAACCTGCCCGGGGTCATCAGCGTGGACAATCAATTGAAAATCAAGGGTGAAAGCCCCGCTGAACATTCGGACGGCTGGCTCAGCACGAAAGTGAAATCCGCGCTGCTGTTCCATCGCAATGTGAGCGCCACCGGGACAGACGTGGATGTGAAGGACGGCGTCGTCACGCTGCACGGCGAAGCCTCCAGCATGGCCCAAAAGGAACTGACCACGGAATACGCCCGTGACGTCGAAGGCGTCAAGGCGGTAAAGAACGAAATGACAGTGGCCGTGACCAAGGCCAAAGCAATGGAAACCCTGGGCATGAAAATCGATGACGCGTCCATCAGCGCGCAGGTCAAATCGGCGTTGGCGTCGCATTGGTCGACGAGCGCCATCAAGACCACCGTGCATACCACGGACGGCGTGGTTACGGTCGGCGGCGTGGCCAAGAACGCGGCCGAGAGAAGTCTCGTCACCAAACTCGCCACCGACATCAATGGCGTGAGCAAAGTGATCAACAACATGACCGTTGAAGCCAACACGGCGTCCAACTAACCAAGCCAGCAATTGCTGCCGGTGGGTGCGCGGAAGCGCGCCAGCCGGCAGCGGTTCAACGGCCAAATAAAGGAATACATATATGTTATACACAATTGCAGTAGTGCTCCTGATTCTCTGGCTGCTCGGTCTGGTGACCAGCACCACAATGGGGGGATTCATTCATGTCCTGTTGGTGATCGCCCTGGTCATGGTGCTGCTCAGCTTCATTACCGGCCGCCAGCGCGTGTAATAAGGAATCAAGCACATAGATGAGTCTCTTTACGAATTACAAACCTTTTAAAAATATATGAATAAAATCGTTTCCCTCGCCCTGCTCGCCGGTGGCGTCACACTCATCGTCATTGGCGTCAACGCCACGAATTCGTTTAGCTCCGACGTTTCCCGCTTCTTTACCGGATCACCCACGGACAAAGCCGTTTGGATGCTCATTGGGGGCATTCTCCTGGCCGTGGTCGGCCTGGCGGGAACGTTGCGCGGCTCCAAAACAGCTTAACCCGTCCCGCCCGCGGGACTTTACAATCAACCAACCAAAACCAAGAAAGATTCGAACACTATGGATAAACACAGACAAGCAACCGGCAATGACCTGGGCTCGCTCGCCGAAGATGCGCGCGCCTTAATGACCGCCACCGCCGATGTGGCCGGGGAAAAAGTCGGCGACGCGCGCATGCGTCTCGCCGCCGCACTGGAAAACGGCAAGGAAATCTACGGTCGCGTGCGCGACAAAGCCGTGGAAGGCGCCAAAGCCACCGATGAAGCCGTGCGCCAGAATCCTTATCAAGCCATCGGCATCGCCCTCGGTGTGGGCGCGCTCGTTGGTTACCTGGTCGCCCGCCGCTGCTCCCGCAACGACTGAGCAATATGGAATCCGCCAGCAGCAACTTTACCCAATGGGCCGGGCCGCCGAAACGTTTTGTGCGGCAGCTATTGATCATTGGTGAAAACCGGCTGGAACTGTTGATGGTGGAAGTGCAGGAGGAACGGGAGCGTCTCCTGCGCGCAATTTTGCTGGCACTGGGTGTGGCGGTGTTCGGCTTCCTTACCGGGGCCGCACTCACCGTCGCGCTCGTCGTCATGCTATGGTCGCTCTCGCCCGTTGTGGTGCTGCTGACATTGGCCGCGCTTTACGGTGCCACCGCGGTTTTTCTGTACCGACACTTTCTGTTACTGCAGCGCGACTGGAAACTGCTGCCCGACACGCTCGATCAATTGAGAAAGGACCGCGAATGTTTGGAAAAAAGCCTGATGTAAATCCGCTGGAGTTGCGCAAACGCCTCTTAGTGGTGGAAAGCAACCTCAATCGCGGGCAAATGCTGGAGGAATGGCAGGTGATGGCGCATGAAATGCAGGGTCTCACCTACCAGGTGAAAACCGTTGGAGCGCTCGCAACCGCGGCAGCGACGCTCGTGGCGGGCGTGTCGGCTTTCCGGCGCGGCAATGCTGAGTCAACCGGCGTGAAATCTTCCTGGATTCAATCGGTGCTGAAAGGCGCGCAGATGATTTGTTCCATCGGGTCGGCTTTTGGCCGCGGTCATGGAGGAGAAAACAATTAACCACGGCCGGATAATCCGCCGAGGGTGGGGAATTGAAAAATATAATGGACTTATTAACGCACATTTACCAGACCATCGTGAGTCTCGCCAAACAGGCGTGGCTGCTGCCGCGAACTGCGGCCATCGCTGTCGATCGGCGGCGGCAACAACATGCCCGGGCCGAGGCCGAAGCCGAACGGCTCGACCGAATCCGCAACCCATCCAAGTATTTGGGAAAGTGATTCAGAAATCCGCACAGAAAAATTCAAAGACCTGCTAATATGACCTGCCATTTTTGCCAAAATGAGGAAGCGGCCGGTCTTATCTCCTGGGAATACTTTTCAAATGTCAGTTTGCTGGTAATCAATTCAAATGCATGCTCCACTTTCGGGAATGTTTGAAAGTCAAAACAATCCCTGTCCTCCACTGCCGGCCCGGCCCGAGCGGTTCGTTCTAAAATGCGCCTTCCTGGCATTCGCGCTGGCCTATTGCCTGGTTGCTAATTCCCGGGCGCAAACGGCGGATTCCCTTTCCACCAATGTAATCTCGGATCCCAACCCGGCGGCGACGTTGTCGGAAACCGTGATCCTGCCCAAATCCGTTCCCGATCCCATCGAGCCGGTGAATCGGGTGCTTTGGTCAGTCAACGAAGGAATCCTGGCCGTGGTCAAGCCGACCGGCCGGGCTTATCGGTTCGTGGTCGTCAAGCCGGTGCGCACCGGGATTAAGAATTTTGGCGTGAACATTACGTATCCCACGCGGTTGCTGAATAACGTGCTCCAGGGAAAATGGGTGGGCGCGGGGGATGAAACCAAACGTTTCGTTTGCAACACCACGTTTGGTGTGGGTGGATTTTTCGACGTGGCGACGAAAAATAAAATTCCGAAATCCGACGCGGATTTTGGTCAAACTTTTGGTCAGTGGGGCTGGCATCCCCATTTTTACCTGATGCTGCCGATTTATGGACCGAGCAATGACCGTGATGCCGTTGGCTTGGGCGCGGATACCGCCGCCAATCCGCTGACCTACATCTCACCCTACCCCTCCGTGTCTGCCGGTCCGCTCACCTACATCTCGCCTTACACTTACATCTCCTACGGCATCACCTATAACAATCTCACGGATACGGTGGACAGCACGGTGCGGCTTACCCAAGCCAGGAAGGATGCTTATGCGGATTTGCAGTATGCCTGGACCTTTGCACGGGCCAACCGGGTGGCGGATTTCCAGGTGGAGGGCAAACAAGACGCGGCCTCGTTGGAAACGCTCGAGTCGGTTTACTTTACCAATAAGGATCCCGAATTTCCCAATCGCGGCAAGACGCGGGCGGTGTTGATTCCGGCGACGGGCAAAAAATTAAAATTTACGTATTGGTTGCAACCGGGCAAGGCGCCGGTGGTTTACGTCGTGCCCGGATTGGGATCGCATCGCCTGGATTCCGGTTCCCTCGCCCTGGCCGAGTTGGTTTATCAAAAGGGATTTTCCGCGGTTACCGTCAGCAGCCCGTATAACTATGAGTTTATGGAGCACGCCGCCACGGCGGCGATGCCGGCTTATACGCCGGTGGATGCCCATGATTTGCACGCAGCCTTGACCCAGGTCGATCAGCGGCTGGCAAAACTCTATCCGGACCGGATCGGTTCCAAAGCCTTGCTCGGTTATTCCATGGGAGCATTTCATTCTTTATTCATCGCGGCCACCGCCGCGACGAATCAGGAGCCGCTCGTTAAGTTTGACCGCTTCGTCGCCATCAATACGCCGGTCCGTTTGTTGTATGGTGTTTCCAAGCTGGATGATTTTTACCTGGCCCCGCTGGCCTGGCCCGCCGCAGAACGAACCACCAACATTGACAATACGTTTCTGAAAGTGGCCGCCTTGAGCCAGACGTCATTCACGCCGCAAACCTCGCTGCCTTTCAATGCCATCGAGTCCAGGTTTCTCATCGGATTGACGTTCCGCTTTATGCTGCGGGACATTATTTACAGCAGCCAGGAACGGCACAATCAGGGCATCTTGCATCAGCCCATCCACAAATACCGGCGCAATCCCGTGTATCAGGAAATCCTGCATTATTCCTTCATGGATTACTTCAAGACGTTTGTGACTCCGTATTATAAATCCAAGGGCATTGATTTGACCGCGCCGGATGCGCTGGAAAATGCCAGTGACTTGCGGAATTATGCTGCCGGTCTCCAGGCCAATCATGACGTGCGGCTGATTTTGAATCGCAATGATTTTCTGCTGCCGGACACCGACCTGGCCTGGCTGCAAGCCACCCTTGCGCCATCGCAAATAACGCTCTTCGAAGAAGGCGGCCATCTGGGCAATCTTTCACATCCCGCTGTGCAAGCAGCCATTCTGGGAGCACTGGACGGTCTGGGAGCAGTTCAACAGAAGTCAAAATAGCGAAGGCAGCTTCGGTTCAGGCGTGGTTTTGCGTCTCGCAGGCGAGGAGTCTTTTGGAGAGAAATATTTGCTCGGACTTCATCTCCGCCAGTTCGAGCGATTTGCGGAAGTGGTTGGCGGCGGCTGGGGCATGATTCAACTGCGCCTCGAATTCGCCCAGCACGGCGTAGAGCAGATAATAAGCATTCAACTTTTCCAAATTGTGAATGGCGGCCACGGCGTCCAGACCTGCACCCGGCCCGTGCAGGTTGGCAACGACGATGGCGCGATTGAGGGCCACGACCGGCGAATCATCAAATTCCATCAGGCGATCATAAAGCGACAGGATTTGCCGCCAGTCCGTGGACTCATAATCCCGGGCCGCGCAATGGCAAGCGGCGATGCCGGCTTGCAGGTGATACTCGGTGAGTTCTTCACCCGCAGCAGACCGCGCAAAATGAAACATGCCGCGTGCGATCATTGATTGGTCCCATTGCGCCCGGTTCTGCTCTTTGAGTCGCAGCAGATTTCCCTCATCATCCACGCGCGCCGGGAGTCGCGCGCCGTTCAACAGCATCAGGGCCAGCAAGGCATGAGTCCCGGGCTGATTGCCGGCCGCGTGTTCCGCTAGCAAGCCGGTCAACTGAATCGCCTCGGAACAGATTTCCGCCCGCACCAGCTTTTCACCGCTCGACGCTTTGTAGCCTTCGTTGAACAGCAGGTAGAGCGATTGCAACACATTGTCCAATCGCTGCGCCAACTCCGCGCCCGCCGGTATTTCGAAAGCCACCCGGGCCTCGCGGATTTTTTGTTTGGCACGCGTCAACCGCTTGGCAATGGCCGCTTCCGTGGTGAGAAACGCGCGGCTGATTTCCGCGACGCTGAAGCCGCAAAGCGTGTTCAAGGCGAGGGCCACCTGGGCTTCCGCCGGAACGAGCGGATGACAGCAGACGAACATCAGCCGCAAACGGTCGTCCTTGATTTCCTCGTCGGCGAAAATCGCCTCGTCCGGCGCAGGATTGCCCTGCTCCATCAAGCGGATGATTTCGGGTTCCTTCTCGCGGAAAACTTTTTGGCGTCTGACCACGTCCAGCGCCAGATTGCGGGAGGCGCGCATGATCCAGGCGGAGGGATTTTTCGGAATGCCGTAGAACGGCCAGGTTTGCAAGGCCCGGACGAGCGCTTCCTGGATGACATCCTCGGCGAGGGTGAGATGCTCAACTCCGAAAATCCTCGTGAGGGTGGCCACCATCTTGCCCGCTTCGTGCCGAAAAAGATGTTCCACCACCTGGGAGACGTTCCCAAGTGGCGGTTCATCGCCCTTGATTGTCGATTGGCTCACCGGCAGGCCCGGATCAAGCGTGCGCCAGTTGCTTTTCCGCGGGCGCTGACTGCTCGCATTCAGTCGCCATCGGGCACATGGCAGCGACGGGGCGGACTTCCACCACGGCGCCGTATTCCAAACCCGGGCATTCCTTGGCAATCGCCACGGCCTCGTCGAGGCTGCCCACTTGCAGCATGAAATAGCCGCCAATCGCTTCCTTGGATTCCGCAAACGGGCCATCGGCGACCACCCGGCCTTTTTTGCCCGAAACCAGTTTCCCTTCGCGTTCCAGCGGGTGTCCGCCCTTGACTTTGCCGGCCAGCGACAGCCGGTCGAACCAGCCTTTCCACTGGTTCATCACATTTTGGATTTCCTCCGGGGAGAGGCCTTTGTGCCAATCCGTGCCACGGAAGAAGAGGATGTATTCATTTTTTGATTCAGCGTTCATATTGCCTTTCATTTCAGGTTGTGATCAGTTCGATCGTTCATTAATACGACGAACGAGCGAACGGCGGCAGGACATTTATTTTGCGCCCGGGTCAATTTCCCAAACGGCGAAGGTGTTGTTCTCCGTGTCCTGGCAGATGACGAAATGGCCCATGTGGGGCACAGTGGTCCTGGCCATGCAGATTTTGCCGCCCAGCTTCACGACCTTGGCTGCGGCCTTGTCGACCGACGCCACGTTGACATAGTTGGTGATGGACTGTTGCGGTTGCTTGCGCGCCATCATTCCGCCATCGGGTGAGGCGTCATGACCGCCGGTGTCGATGTGCCAGTAATCGCTCATGCCGGGAATCAGGTTGATTTTCCAACCGAACAACGCGCCGTAAAACTTCTTCGCGCGCTTGACGTCGTCCGCCGGTATTTCAAACCAGATAATGTTTGCGGGGACGGATTTGCTTTTTTTGGCGGGGGCGGTTTTCTTTTTTGTTTTTGTGCTCATAATTGCTTTTTGTGGATAATCGTTCGTTTAGTATCGCTCAATCATATACGACGAATGAGCGTTAGCATTCAGGACAGCAAAGCGCAAATTGTTTGCGGCATTACTTTTTGGTGGCGGTCTCCGTCACTGATTTCAAGTTCGCCAGGCCCTTTTCGAACTCGCCGCCGAGCATTTTGTCCATGTTCATGAACAGGCAGAAGGCCTTGCTCATGAAATTCTTTTGACCGGACATGGCCCAGGTGACCGCGGTTTGATTGCCCTCGGGCTTGAACGTAAATTCCGCGATGGCCGTGGAGGGGAACGGTTTGATGAAATCCAGTTTGATTTTGATGAGGCTGTCCGGTTGGCTGTCGGCCAGCGTCATCTGGCCTGCGCCGACCTTGCTGTTGCCGTCCCAGGAAAAGATCGCGCCCACGCCCGCCGGCGCGCCCGCGAAGGTATTCTTCGCGGCGGGATCGAGCTTGGCCCAGGGCGACCAGGCTTCCCAGTTGTGGAAATCGTTCACCTGCGCAAAGACTGCCGCCGGTGGAGCGGAGATGGTGGTGCTGCGCACGACGCGGTACTCGGCGGGTTGCAAGGTCACGACGATGAGGAACGCGATCACAATGACGGCGAGCACGAGAAGGATTTTTATGAGCATGGGATTTCCCGGGGTGGTTGGAGTTAGGTGACAGGATGGTTGTTAAGCCGGGCTGGTCCGAGGGGCAAGCATGGGAAGAAAGGTTTTCCGATATGCCCAGGCCAGGTAAAGTTCCAGGAACAGAACGACGGCGCCCGGCTGGAATCCAGACGGTTGAATGAAGATATGATACGCGACAATGTTCAGGATAATGGGCGCAATCAGTGCCAAAGCCAGCGGCACGAAGCGGTTTACTAAGAGCAGCGCGCCGACAAGCGCTTCTGTCCCGGAGATGAATTTTAACATATAACCCATCTTTACCAGTGCCTCGAAATAGTTCTTGGCCGCATCGGGCATATTCGGGGGCGGCGACATCAGATTGAAAAGGCCCATTATCCCAAAAGCGAGGAACAGGAGTCCCATCAATACTCGCGCGATGGGGGGAAAAAATCGCGTGAAGGATTTTGGTTTGATTTCCCTGATTTCGGTGGTGGTAGTTGTCATGGTTGCCTTTATTTATTTTTTCGTCAGGTATTCGGAAAGTTTATCCAGGGTTCCGCTCCAGCCCTGCTGCATGGAGACGTGTCCAGCCGCGAAGGTTTTGCGTTCTTCCGCCGTGGCCGCTTCCGGGCGCCAGCGGATGGTCAGCAACGTTTTATCGCCTTGCTC
>JAQGPA010000039.1 GCA_028293325.1 Pedosphaera sp.
GCCGCCAAATTGCGTACCTCCGGTGCTGTTATCGAAAAGCGAAAAGCGAAAATCATAGATCCCATTGGCTGGATTGCTGTTATCCACCAATCGGCCTTGATAGGTGAAAGCCGTGCCTTGGGCGTGGAGGTTAACAAAGAGGAACAGGTTGCACAGAGCAACCACGAACAAAAGCAAAAATCTTGATTTCATGGTTCACTTGGCCGAGTACCAGGCGGCTGACGGGACAGCCATGATTGTGGCCCAGCTTGGAACCAGAAATGATGGTGACCCTCCTTATTTAAAGCATCAAATAAAGTGACAGACAAGAAAGAATTCCGTTCCGGGCTGACGCATCTTAAATGGTGAGGAGGTGTTGGAGGTGGTCGGGGTCAATGGCCGCCCGCATCAGTTTGCCTTTGAGGCTCCGTTTGCATTGTTTGTCCTTTCGGAGGATGCCCACGGCCAAGCGGCGCAGGGCGGCCAGGTTTTCCGCCGCGTGGGCGGTGCGGGCGCGGCTTTGGTCCTCGGCGAAGACCACATCCAAACCCGCGCGGACTGTGGTATTTTGTTTGGGAGATTTCCTCCGGTTGAGTTTTCCCCGCATGAGGGCTTTTTTCCCTGCGTGAGGGTTTTCTTGGCCGGAGGTTTTTTGTGGGCGGGCATGGACCTCAATCCAGCCGCATTGCCTTTTAGCGCTCGTGCGAATAAATTCTGGCACAAAAGAAAATGTTTCGCGTCATTTTTCATCTCGATATGGATGCTTTCTACGCCTCCGTGGAGCAACGGGATAATCCATCCCTGCGCGGCAAGGCGCTGATCGTGGGCGCGCCGCCGACGCAACGCGGGGTGGTTTGCGCGGCCAGTTATGAAGCGCGGAAATTTGGAGTGCGTTCCGCCATGCCGAGTTCTGTGGCCAAGCGGCTTTGTCCTGAGGGCGTGTTTATTCCGCCGCGCATGAGCCGTTACCGCGAGGAATCGGCGGAGATCATGCGGATCATCGCCCGGACCGGCGCGCTCATCGAACAGGTTTCCGTGGATGAGGCGTATCTGGATCTTTCCGCGGTTTGCCAACAGGCGGATGCGGATCGGAGTCTCTTGCGCGCCGAGCCTCTGGCGATGCAACTGAAGGAAGACATTTTGCGCGAGCGTGGATTGACTGCCAGCATCGGCATCGCCGCGAACAAGTTGCTCGCCAAACTGGCCAGTGATTTCAACAAACCGGATGGCCTCACGCTGATTGCCGAGCGGGACAAGGCGGCGTTTCTGCGTCCGCTGCCGATCCGTGCCATTCACGGCGTGGGCAAGGTGACCGAGCAAGTGCTCAACCGCGTCGGCATCGAAACGATTGGCGATTTGCAGGATTATCCCGGCGATCTGCGGGCGCTGGTGGGCTCCTTTGGGCCAACGCTCAAACGCTTTGGATTTGGGGAAGACAATCGGCCGCTCGACAGCAGTGATGAAACCAAAAGCATCAGCAGCGAGAACACCTTTCTGCGCGACACCGATGACCGCAAAGTTCTCCGTACTTGTTTGAGGGAACAGGCGGCGGAGATTTCCGAAAAATTGAAGCGCAAGCGCATCGGCGCGCAGACCGTGCAGGTGAAACTTCGTTATAGCGATTTCACCACCCTGACGCGCCAGTTGAGCGTGGAGGAACCGATCACCGAAGCCGCCGACATTTACCGTCTGGGCTGCCATTTGTTAGCACGCGAACGGTTGGTTTCGCGTCCCTTGCGTTTGATAGGCATTGGCGTCTGTGGCTTGGGGGAAGCTGTGGGCAAGCAACTCACCCTTTCTTTGGGTGAGAAGCCGCGCTGAGGGCGCAAGCTGGCGCTGATACAAAATAAAAAAGCACTCTGAAGCAAATCAGAGTGCTTTTAATGAAGCGGACGAATTACTTCGCGCCGAGGATTGCGTCCTTGGCAGCCTTGGCGACGCGGAATTTAACCACGCGCTTGGCGGCGATCTTGATGGTCTCGCCGGTGGCGGGATTGCGGCCCATGCGCGCCTTGCGGTTGACCAGCACCAGCTTGCCCAGGCCGGGCAGGGTGAAAGTATTTTTGGCGTTTTTGCAGGCCAAATCCGCGATGCTTTCCAGGATTTCCGCAGCCTGTTTCTTGGTGAGGCTGTTCTTTTCCGCGATTGCTGTGACTACTTGAGACTTCGAGAGTGCTTTTGCCATAATAGATGTCGTTTGATTTTATTTGTTACCGAGGCGTGCATTAGAGCGTGAAACGGGGGCTGTGCCTAGCAAAAACATTGATTTTATTGAGGATTCTTGAAGGTGCCGATTTGTCGCGCAAGCCATTTTAGTCGCCGTTGGACTTTTTCGCCTCGCAACACGAATTGGGAATGGCAACCGGTACGGCCCCGGTGAGTATTATGCCGCGCGCAACTGCTGCAAAATCTCCCGGCCTTTGGTGACACACCTGGGCTGCCCCATCGCCTCGATCATGCCCGACGGCAGATGCTGCGCCACGCTGACATCACCCATCAAGGGCGGACAATCCGACGGA
Source organism: Pedosphaera sp. (assembly GCA_028293325.1). Classification (GTDB taxonomy): domain Bacteria; phylum Verrucomicrobiota; class Verrucomicrobiia; order Limisphaerales; family Pedosphaeraceae; genus JAQGOT01. Next base: position 2,499 of record JAQGPA010000039.1, read on the forward strand.
AAATAGAGCACGAGATTCCCGAGTTGGAGAATGGCGGCCAAGGCATCCCAAAAACGTTCATCACCGCACGGACGGAGCACAGTGAATCCTTGCAGCAGACTCTTGTCCGCGTCATGAAGCTTCAGCATCACGTCGCAATTGTTCTGCTCATCATAGTAAAGCTGCCAATCGAATGCGCCGCCTTCAGTAAGAAACGAGCCGAAGGCATCACGAACCTGCTGGCACGGCACTGCCGTAAACTCGCCCTCTTTAAAACACTGAACAAAGGCCTCGAAGCTCATGGGAAGAAGGAATCCTCAATAACTGAAAGTGGTGCCCACGACAGGACTTGAACCTGTACGATGTTACTCACTAGAACCTGAATCTAGCGCGTCTGCCAATTCCGCCACGTGGGCAATTTGACCACCAACGACTTGTGTCGCAAGTGTCGCTTCGAAGTGGATATTGTGTGAAACTAAAGCCGGGAACGTAATGGAGACCTGTGCAACCATCTTAACGTCGAGTCCGGCAGTTGAGTTCGCACTCACCAACATCGGCAAATACCATACCAGAGGGTGCGCGATAAGCGCAAGTGCCCAATTCGCGGGCTGTAAGGCCACCCTTTGGCTCAAACAACTCTGGCGCTATTTCCGTAATCTCTTTATACTAAATCGAAAATCTCCTTGCATGAAGTGGCGCGAAAAACAAGACGGTTTTGCGGGACAACGCCTGGTCGTGGTGCCACGTCCGGTTGTGGCCACGGCGTTGCAACAGCCGCTGCTCCGCCATTTATTGCCCACCGACGCGGGCTATTATCCGAAAGCCAAAGGTCACACTTGCGTGCGGAAACACGGCTGCCCGGAAGTAATCTTCATCTACTGCGCCGAAGGCAACGGCTGGTGTGAGATTGCCGGACGGCGGCATGAGATAACCAAGAACCAGTTGTTGGTGATCAATGCCGTCACGCCGCATGTCTATGGAGCGGACAAGGAAAGGCCGTGGACCATCCATTGGTTCCACGCCATTGGATCCAACGTGCCGTTCTATCTGGAGCGGCTCGGCGTCACGGACCAAAAACCTGTGGTGTCTCTGGGCGGCGATGTGCAGTTGTTTTCGCTGTTTGAAGATGTTCGGGAAGGATTGCAACATGGGTTTACCCTGACGCACCTGATTTACGCGGCGCATTCGCTGGCGCATCTGATGGGATTGATTCTGCGGCATAAGGAAGAATACTGGCACGGTGAAACCAGCATCCGCGAGCGCATCAACAAGAGTGTTGAATTTATGAAAGGTCATTTGCGTGAGCCCCTGAACATTGCCACGCTCGCCTCGCTGGTTAATTTGTCCCGGTCGCACTTCACATCCTCATTCCGTCGCGTGACACGATATGCTCCGTTGAGCTATTTGAATCACCTGCGGATGCAGCGCGCCGTGCAGTTGCTCAACACCACGGATTTATCCATCAAGCAAATCGGCGACCAGGTGGGTTTCGCCGACCAGTTTTATTTTTCACGCGCCTTTGGCAAGATGCACAACCATTCACCGTCCGAACACCGGCGGCGCTATGGCGCATAAGTGTTTTGACATGGAGATAATTCGAGGCGTGATACAGGTCAATCGTCCATGCTCCGAGTTGTAACGTCCATTCCCATCAGGCATATCTGGCAGTAGGATCGTGGGAGTTTACCAATACGAGCATGATGCCAATAACCTCAATCCATTTTTCTGCCTGGCGGCTCGGATGAACACAAATTAGTTATGATTCACCTGCGAGGCTTCATCTGGGCGGTTTTGACTTTGTGTCTGGCGTTGCCGGTTATGGCTGGATCACTGTTGCCGCCAGTGCAAGTGGGAAGCCTTCTGAAAATGACGAACGCCAATGTCCGGCTTGAATATGATTTGAGCACCGGACGGACGGATTTCTACTGGCAGAACAGCCTCAAGATCGCCGGCTTTTATGCGGGGGTTGGGTTGGAAAATTATATCACGGGGACGGCTTACACAAACCGCGTCTGGACGGTCACGAACAATACTGTGACGGTCACTTCAACCCGCGGAGATTTGCCGACGATGAAGCAGACTTTCATTCTCGACCGGGACGACAGTTTTCTCACCCGGCTGGAAGTAAGTGGGAGCGGCTTGCAATCGCGTTGGATGAGCCCGCTCGTGATGGACACAACCGGCGGCGTGGATATTGGCAGCTACAATGACAACCGCGCGCTCATCGTGCCCTTCGACAATGACTCCTTCACTTTCAGCTACGACGCCATGCCCATTAACAATACCAGCGTAAGCTATGAAGTATCGGCATTTTATGATAATACGACACGTAACGGGCTCGTGGTCGGATCAGTGACGCACGATGTTTGGAAGACGGGCGTCTATTTTCAGGGTGCCAACAACAAGCTGGATGTGCTCAATGTCTATGGCGGTGTGACTTCAAGCGACACTCGCGACGTGATGCCGCACGGTTTGGTGGCGGGCGATACGATTTCTTCGCCGACAGTTTTCGTCGGTTTCGGGG
>JAQGPA010000059.1 GCA_028293325.1 Pedosphaera sp.
TAATGTGCCGCAACCCATCCACATCGAAAAGATGATTTTGCACGCCGGCCCAGGTGCGGGAGGCCTTGGTGGAGATTTCCGCGCCGGTATTGAAGACGCTGCGATTATGTTCCGTGGTCGTGGCGCCGGTCCCTTCCGCTTCGCTGTAATAGGTAAACCGACCGCCCACGCGGGGCGTGACATTGAGCCAGCCGAAAAATGTCTCAGGCAGCGTAATCTGATGATAAGTGTCAGCCCGGGCCGCCGAAAAGGGCAACATGGTGGTATTGGTTTCCGGAAACACATGGCGAAACCAGCCCGCCGAGCTTTCACTCTCATAAAACAGAGGGGTCTCGCCAATTTGCTGGCGAAAGCCGGTCAGGCGAACATCGGGCAGACGCTCGACCGTTTCAAAGAAGTCGTTGACCCGCGGTTGCGCCACGGCATCCAAGCTCCAGTTTTGCCAGAGCTGGTTGACTTCGACAAATGTCTTGGGCTGAATGTCCTTGCGATATTCGCTTTCGAAAAAATCATGGGTGATGAGCGGGTCACTCCAGTAGGCGACTTGGGATTTGACGGTCAGGTTGGTGCGCAGCGCGGCGTCGTAGGAAAAGTAGAGGCGCTGGCGGTTTTCGGGAATGGGCTGGCCGCCAGAGTCGACTCCCGGATTATCGTCACGAGTGTAATAGTATTTAAAAGTGCCGTCGCCGTAATTGCCAGAGTGGTAATTGAAATCCGGTCCGAACCCCACCCCATGCTTCTCGCGCCAATCCGCGTGCAAAGCACCCTCCAAATTCTCACTCCAGAACCAGTTGTAGCTGCCCAACAGATAGGGACCAAAGCTACTGCGATAACCGGGCAGGAAGGAAAAATTACTTTGGCGTTCTCCCAGCGGGCGCCGGTAATAGGGAAAATAGAACAGCGGCACCTTGCCGGCATAGAGCGTGCCCTGCCGCGCCTCAAAATATTCGCCGGGGACGATCTTGAGGTACTTGGCCCGCACTTTGAACAGCGGATTGGAATAATCATCCGCAGTAATAAACACGTTCGTTGCGGTGTAGGTGTTATTGGTGGGATTTCCGGCCAATCCCTCTCCCGCCGCGAATATCGGGGACATGCCCGTCCGGAATTGCGCGCCATCGATCTGGCCGGTCTGAAAATTGTAATGCAGATGCTCGCCAGTCCAGGTCTGGTCCTCCCGTTGGATGCGCACCGAACCCTCGGCAAAAATATCACCGGTGTTCTGATTAATGGAAGCCTGCTTTGCGGTCAGCACGGCACCCGCAGATTTAATGACGACACCATTGGTGGCGATGCCAATCCCATCGAAGCCGAACTCCACATTCTCGCTCGATTCAATTTCCAGGGACTGCGGCGGCGCGGCGGCCTGGGCAGCGACCAACGAAATACCCAGCAAGAGGAGTGAAAATGGCGCGCGCAGCTTTATCATTGAGCGCGGACAGCTAATCAAAACGCCATCATGCTGCCAAGGGGATTTGCTGTGGGACCCCGGCAATCTTATCACAGCGGTTCATGGAACCCGGGCAATCGCACTTTTGTTCCGCTAATGGCTCCGGAAAATGCTGCGAACGACATCCATTGGCACGTGAATTGCGGCCTTAAAATGCAGGCTTATGCCAGTAAAAGTTAAAACAACCAAGTTCATGCACGATGTGCGGGTTTCGACTCCCTCGCCGGTGCGGCGGGAACTAACAAAGCCAACCGGGCTTTACTTGCTCGAATTACGCTCGCACGTGCCTCAGGGCCAATTGCCAAAGCGGAATCTGGTGATAACTATCGATGCCAAAAGTAGCGAGGATAGTCTGCCCAAGCCGGTAAAGATCACCCACACCTGAAGCCGCCGCCCGCAGTTTCCACTTGCGGCAGGCAGCGCGAGTTCACCTCCAGATTGATCCTGCCCTGACTCGTCCTGAGACAGTGCCCGTCATGTTCCCACGTTAAACCCGCCCTCATTGCCGAAATTCCACTTCCGTATAGCCCATTTGCTGAAAAAGGTGGATCAACTGTGAGCGAGCCCGCTCATCCGCGTCCTTCAGGATTCCCCCGTTGCGGGCCGCCCGGTTGATGTCATCCACCGCCTGTTTGCGGGCGTTCTGCTCAAGGTCCTTGTCAAAGGTGCGGAGCAGGCCGGTGGTGCGCTCGATCACCTCGGTATGTTTGTCATCCAGATAGGTGTCGGTAATTCTGGCCGGCGGCATTTTGATGACAATCTTTTTTGGCGAAACCTGCATGTCTTGCGGCCGGATTTCACTGAGATCCACCCCGGCTTTGACAATGCCATGGGCGACCATCAAGACCCGGCTTTCCCCGAAAGGGTACCATTTCGGATCCTCGAAGATGATGACTTTTTCCAGGACATATTTAACCGTGACCAACTGCGAGAGCGTTTGCACCTCCTGAACCAGGTCGGGAGTTTTGGCGATCTGTGGCGACGAACGCAGGCTGGCCAGACGCGGCAGGATGAAAACAAACAACACCGCCAATCCAACCATGATCGCCAGGAAAAAGCCCAGATTGATCAAATGCGTTTTGCGCATGGCGGCAGTTTAACCGCCCGGCCAGATTTGCAAAGCCGGAATCCGCAAATTTAAACTTTGAACTTGAGGCTTTGAACTTATTATAGCCCTATGAACTTGCAAGCTTTGGGTCAGTTCCCCGCCTATCGTCCCCGGCGCCTCCGCCAATTGCCCGCGCTTCGCCGCATGGTGAGTGAAACCCAACTCAGCGTCGCGCAACTGGTCCTGCCCCTCTTTGTCCGCGCCGGCAACAAGGTGCGCCGTCCCATCAACGCCATGCCCGGCGTCTTTCAACTCTCGCCGGACGAACTGGTCCGCGAAGCCACCCGGGCGCATGAACTCGGTGTGCCGGCCGTCCTGTTGTTTGGCATTCCTGGGACCAAGGACAACCGCGCTTCCGGTGCCTACGCCGCCAATGGCATCGTTCAGCAAGCGGTGCGACGCCTCAAGAAAGAGCTTCCTCAACTCCTGGTTATCACCGACGTTTGCCTCTGCGAATACATGACCCATGGTCACTGCGGCATTGTCCAGCGCGACAAACACGGCGCTCGCGTGTTGAACGACCCCACCCTGAAACTCCTCGCCCGCGCTGCCGCCAGCCATGTCGAAGCCGGCGCGGACATCGTCGCCCCGAGCGATATGATGGATGGCCGGGTGCGCGCCATTCGCGAACTGTTCGACAAATCGGGCTTTACCGATACCCCCATTCTTTCCTACGCGGCCAAATTCTCCTCGGCCTTTTACGGGCCCTTCCGCGAAGCCGCCGAATCCGCCCCGCAATTCGGCGATCGCCGCTCTTATCAAATGGACCCCGCCAATGCCGACGAAGCGTTGCGCGAAGTCGCCCTCGATATTCAGGAAGGCGCCGACATGGTCATGGTCAAACCAGCTCTGGCTTATCTCGATATTCTTCACCGGGTCAAAACAGAGTTTGGCTATCCAACGGCTGCCTATTCTGTGAGCGCGGAATATTCCATGGTCAAAGCCGCTGCCGCCAAGGGGTGGATTGATGAGCGCGCGGTCACGCTTGAAAGTCTGCTCGCCATGCGCCGGGCCGGGGCGGACATCCTCATCACTTACGCCGCCACCGACGTGGCGCGCTGGCTGAGGGAAAAGTAAACGCGAAGGTCAGAGTGAATTTCCAGCACGGCCAACGGCAAATGCCGCCCGCTCAATGATGATTGACCTGGCTTAGCAGGAAAATAAAGAGGCAGCCGATCACAACCGCAAATACAATAATTCCAATAACGAAGTACTTATTGGACTTATCCTTCTTCTTTGTAAAAACGCCTTTGGTGGTATCGAACCCGCCTTGCGGTCCCTGTTCCAATTGCTCCAGACTCACCCCTTTGGGAATGATCAACGTCGAATCCACCGGCCGTTTCGCGGCGGGCGCCGCCGGTGCTCCGGCATCCAGCCGCACTTCCACCTGACCAAAACGCACCACCTGTCCTGGCTTCAATACCCCTTCACCGGTGATCTGCTGGCCGTTGATGAATGTGCCGTTCGTGGAATTCAGATCCTTGATTACCACGTCGTTCCCGCGCAGCAAAACTTCGCAGTGATGGCTGGACACTGATGGATCGGCAATTTGAAAAGTGTTGTCTTCCACCCGGCCGACGGTGGTCTTATCCACCTTCAGCTCGTACGACTGTCCCGTCATACCTTCACTGAGCACTACAAGTTTCGCCATAGGTTGATTCTGTGTCACGATTATCCGATGGACTGTGCCAAGTCAAACGCAATTATGGCTACTCTTCAATACTTACTTTCCCCCTTTTTCGATCATCGCGCGGAATTGTGCGAACAGCGGCGTCGAATCATGCGGCCCCGGCGATGCCTCCGGATGATATTGCACGCAGAACACCGGCTGCTTCTTGTGCCGCATCCCTTCCACCGTTTGATCGTTCAAATTCACCCGATCCACCGTCACTTCGCCCGGCAACGACTTCGGATCCACCGCAAACCCATGATTCTGCGACGTGATCTCCACCCGGCCAGACGCCAGATCCTTCACCGGTTGATTGGCCCCGCGATGCCCAAATTTCAGCTTAAACGTCTTCCCCCCGAACGCCTGCCCCAAAATCTGATGTCCCAGGCAAATCCCAAAAATCGGAATCCCGCTCTTCACCAGGTCCGTCGCCGCACGCACCGCATAACCCAACGCCGCCGGATCGCCCGGGCCGTTGGATAGAAAAATTCCCGCCGGCTTATACTTCAACGCCTCTTCCGCCGACGTCGTCGCCGGCACCACCTGGACTCTGAAACCATGCTGCCGCAACCGCCGCAGGATGTTGTATTTCATCCCAAAATCATACGCCACAATCGGAATATCAGCCGGCGGCATCGGATCACACACCTGCCGTGCCGGCACAGTCGAGGACCCGCGCGTCAGGTTAAAGCTCGCGCTCTGCTCGTCCTTCGCATCCCAAACGAAAGCCTCCTTGTGCGTCACTTCCTTCACGTAATCCACTCCCACCAAACCCTGCCACGCCTTGGCCTGCGCCAGCGCTTCGGCTTCGGACATGTCCTCCGTCGAAATAATCCCATTCAGCGCCCCGCGCACCCGCAACTTTTTGGTCAACGCCCGCGTGTCAATTCCCTGTATCCCCGGAATCCCATTCTGCGCCAGATAATCCCCCAGCGAAAGATCCGCCCGCCAGTTGCTCACCACCGGCGACAATTCCCGGATCACAAATCCCGCCACGTGTGGCCGCCACGATTCCACATCCTGCAAATTCACCCCGTAATTCCCAATCAACGGATACGTCATCGACACAATCTGTCCCTTGTAGGACGGGTCGGTGAGTATCTCCTGGTAGCCGGTCATTGAGGTATTGAAACAAACCTCACCGCAGGCCGTGGCGCGCGCGCCAAAACCTTCGCCGTGAAACACCGATCCGTCTTCCAATGCCAGAATTGCTTTCATCATTTCAAACTCAATTACGCCGCGCGATGCTAGGCCGGTGGCCCCACGGGTCAAGTTTCAAGTTTCGGATTCTTACCCGCCCCCGGCGACCGCCGTTTCAACCGCTTCGCCTCCGCCCACCGCACCAACTGCATCAATATTAACCCCACCACCAGTATTTCCGCCACTTCCACCACAAATTTATTCGACCGCGCCGGCGCTTTCCCTTCCAGTATCGCAATAAAGTCCCGCGGCCCCCCGTCATCATAACCCTCCGCTCGCCGCAATTCCTTCCCTTCCGCATCCAACAATACCGTGGTCGGAAAACCCGACACGCCAAACTTCTCCTTCAGCCCCTCGTTGGCCTGCTTCAACGTCTCGCTCTGCGCCTTCCCATTCGGAAAATCCACTTCCACCAGCACCAGATTGGTTTGCGCATACGCCCCAAACTCCGGCGAACTCAGCACATTCTTCTTCAGCGCCTGACATGGCGGACACCAGTCCGACCCCGTGAAATCCAGCAACACCCGTTTCTGCTCCGCCTTCGCCTTCGCCAATGCCACCGGCAAATCCGTCAGCCATTCCACCTCTCCAGCCGCCACCCGCAACGCCACTCCGCACACCAGCAGAACGATGAGCAGCCTCCTCATACCGGGCCTCTGCTCACGATGCCTTCTCCTTCTTCGCCGCCGTATCCAATTTCTGGATGAACGCCTTCGGGCTCTCGCCGCCGTAGCCCGTGGCTTTGCTCAACTCCTTGCCTTCCGGCGACAGCAATATCACCGTCGGATAACCCTCCACGTTGAATCGTTTGGACAGCTCCTCATTCGCCTTCTTCAACTCCTCGGACTGTGGCTTGCTCTTCGGAAAATCCACCTCCACCAGCACCAGGTTCTTTTTGGCATACGCCTCAAACTCCGGCGAGCTCAGCACATTTTTCTTGAGCGCCTTGCACGGCGGACACCAGTCCGAACCCGTGAAATCCATGAACACCGTTTTCTTTTCTGAAGCCGCCTTGGACTGCGCTTTGGGCAGGTCGGTAAACCATTCGTTTGTCTGCGCCTGCGCCAGGGTCGCCATCCCCAACACCATCAATGCCATCATCATCGCTCTTTTCATAATATTCTCCCGGTTAAACTTGCCGTCGGTTCTTTCAAGAAGTCCTCTCATAAATAGCCGCAGATGGCGCGGCCAGAGATTTGGGCCGGTCCCGCATGCGGGACGAGAGGAGGCTGGTGCCCGTGCGGAAGCACCATCCCCAAAGGGGGCTGTGACCGACGAACAACGTAGTGGCCGACCCAAAGATCGGCCGTTCCATTCCTTGACTCAATCGTTTTCTTTTTCTCATCTTGTTCAGTTTTCCTTCCCCAAACGCCGCTGTGGGTATTTTTGAGACGACTTCTAATTAGAGAATAGTCCCGCTCCTTTATTCCCGCCACACGGTTTTGCCCCCCACAATCGTCCGCACCGCCTTCCCCTTCATCGGCCAGCCGTAAAACGGGCTGTTATACGACTTGCTCCCCGAGGCTTGCCGCTCAAAAATCCATTCCCGGTCCGGGTCCATCACCGTCACATCCGCATCCGCACCCGGTTTCAACGTCCCTTTGGCCAGCCGCAACAACCGCGCCGGCGCCACCGTGAATTTTTCAATCAACGCCGCCAACCCCAGCCGTTTCGTGTGATACAACTGCATCAGTGACAGCGCCAACTCCGTTTCCAACCCCGTAATCCCAAACGGCGCGTAATCAAATTCCACTTCCTTCTCAAAATCAGAATGTGGCGCGTGATCGCTCCCCAAAATTTCCAGCGTCCCATCCACAATCCCCTCAATGATCGCCTCGCGATCCCGGGCCGACCGCAATGGCGGATTCATCTTCACGTTCGTGTCATAGCTCGGCCACGCCGGAAAACTCGGCGCTTCGCGGCGATACCCATACACCCCGCTGCCGTCCGCGCTCCAAAATTTCTCGCTCCCCGCCACCGCCGCGTCCGTCAGCACAAAATGATGCGGACACGCCTCGCCGGAAATCGGGATTCCCCGTTTCTTCGCCTCCCGCAGTAACTGCACGCTGCCCGCCGTGCTCAAATGCTGGCAATGCACCTGCGTCCCCGTCAATTCCGCCAGCAGGATGTTTCGCGCCACGATCATTTCCTCCCCCGTCGCCGGCCACCCGCGCAACCCCAGCGCCGTGCTCCAATATCCCTCGTGCATCACCCCGTCCGTCACCATTGAATAATCCTGGCAATGATCCATCACCGGCAAATCAAACATCTTCGCGTATTCCAGCGCACGCCGCATCAGGTCATTGTTCTGCACGCAATGCCCGTCATCCGTGATCGCCACCACCCCCGCCTGTTTCAGCGACCCAATCGGCGCCAGCTCCTCCCCCGCGATATCTTTCGTAATCGCCCCCGTCACAAAAACATTCACCAACCCCTCACGCGCCGCCTTCTCCCGAATCAACGCCACCGTCCCCGGATTATCAATCGGCGGCGACGTGTTCGGCATGCAAACAATCGACGTAAACCCACCCCGCGCCGCCGCCGCCGTCCCGGTCGCAATGGTTTCCTTGGCCGACTGCCCCGGTTCCCGCAAATGCACGTGCAAATCAATCAAACCCGGGCAAACCACCAATCCCGAGACATCCACCCGTTCCACGTCCGACGGCGCTTTGGCCCCCGCGTCCGGCCCCACCGCCGCGATTTTCCCATCCGAAATCAACACATCCGCCGCGGCATCCAGCCCGCTGGCTGGATCGATGACCCGTCCGCCCTTCAGCAGCATAGCATTCATGTGATTCAGACCATACACGCTGGCGAATTGACAACGCAAGCGCGCGAGTTAATATGCATTCCGACGCGGGCGTAGCTCAATGGTAGAGTTCTAGTCTTCCAAACTAGCCACGCGGGTTCGATTCCCGCCGCCCGCTCCACTTTTCCCAGCATTTGCACCACTTCCCAGTCCCTATCGTCCTCGTCGTCGTCCTCGTCCTCGCCTGTCCGTCGAAGCCTCGGCGAAGGCGGATCGTCGATCCCCGCATTGGCCGTCCGCCAGGACACGCACGCAACCCGACGGGTTGCCAGAAAGTAGCCGGAGGTTGAGCCCCGAGCGACACCTCCGGAAACCATCCCCAAAATCCACCACCACCCCGAAGGGCGTGGCAGAAACTTAACCTTGACCAACCTTGTCCCATAAAAAAACAACCTTCCGTTACCGTACCGAACCTTCCGAGACCTTCCGACACCTTCCGGCCCCATGGTGCCCCTCCTGCCGGCCCCGATCGTCCTCGTCGTCGTCGATCCCATTTCTCCCACCTTCGCGCCCTTCGTGCCCTTCGTGGTAAAACTCCCTTTCATAAAAAAATCCATTCTTAAATCGGCTTAAATCCCCTTAAATTCACCTTAAATTTTAAGGCACCACCTTGACTGCGCTTGACTACCCTTGGTGCCCCACATTGGCCGTCCGCCAGGACATCCACGCAATCCGGAGGATTGCCAGATAGTAGCCGGAGGTTGAGCGCCGAGCGACACCTCCGGAACCCATCCCAAACACCCACCACCCCGAAGGCGGTGGCAGAACCTTTTGTTTTGTCTTCATATTGACTGTCCGCTAGGACAAAAAACTACTCAGTTTTACCTTAACCAGCTTAGTTGCCCATGATGACCAGTCCGGAAGGACCCCGCTCAGAGCCCCGGACGGGGCGACAGAACTTAGCCCTTGGCGCAAGCCGTGGGATCCACGCCAAACCAACCCAAGCCCCGGAGGGGCGACACAACCATTTTGTAAACGCCTCATATCATTCCTTTCCCGATCGTGACCCGTTTGGAAACACCCGTCCGCCAGGACCCCGCCGGCCCCGTTCGTCCTTTTCCCCCATTGGCCGTGCGCAAGTACTCCCCAATCCACTCCCA
>JAQGPA010000103.1 GCA_028293325.1 Pedosphaera sp.
ATGCGCGTGCCGGCCCGGATTTATGCCACGGAAAAACTCCTCCGGGAAATGGACGAAGCCGTCCATGAACAGATCACCAATGTTGCCACGCTTCCGGGAATTTCCCAATACGCGCTTTGCATGCCCGACGGGCATTCAGGCTATGGTTTTCCCATTGGCGGAGTCGCGGCCATGGACGTCGAACAAGGCGGCGTGATTTCTCCCGGCGGAATCGGTTTCGACATCAATTGCGGCATGCGCCTGGTCGTTACGAATCTGACCGAGAGCGAGGTCAAGCCGCGAATAAAAGAGTTGGTGAATTTGCTTTTCCAGCGGGTGCCGGCAGGGGTCGGCAGCACTGGTTCTCTCAAAATCTCGCGGGAGGAATTTCGCCAAATGGTCGAGCAAGGCGCGCGCTGGTGCGTGGCTCACGGCTACGGCTGGGAGGAAGACCTCGCGGTGACGGAAGAGGAAGGATGCATCCCCGGGGCTGCTGCCGCCAAAATCAGCGAACGGGCCATTGATCGCGGCGTCAACCAGATTGGCACGCTCGGTTCGGGCAATCATTATCTGGAAGTTCAAGTGGCACGCAGGGAAAACATCTTTGATGCGGAATTGGCGCGGGCCTTTGGGATCACGATTCCGGATCAAGTGGTGGTGATGTTTCACTGCGGCAGCCGGGGCTTTGGCCACCAGGTGGCGACCGACTATCTGCAAATCTTTTTGAAAGTGATGGAGAGCAAGTACGGGATCAAAATTCTCGACCGTGAACTGGCTTGCGCTCCCTTCAACTCGCCTGAAGGGCAGAATTACTTCGCTGCCATGAAATGCGGCATCAACATGTCCTTTGTCAATCGCCAGGTCATCCTGCATCGCATTCGCGAAGTGTTTTCAACGATCTTCGGACGGTCGGCGGAGGACCTTGGCCTGCGCATGGTGTATGACGTTGCGCACAACACCGCCAAGCTCGAACGCCACCGGGTGGACGGCCAGGAGCGGATGCTGCTGGTCCACCGCAAAGGCGCCACGCGCGCGTTCGCGCCGGGAATGGCGGGTGTTCCCGAGCGCTACCGGGACATCGGCCAGCCGGTGATCATCGGCGGCAGCATGGAAACCGGTTCCTACTTGCTGGTCGGAGTACCCAGCGGTGCACCAGCCTTCTTCAGCACCGCCCATGGCAGTGGCCGCACCATGAGCCGGACCAGGGCGCGCCACCAGTGGCGCGGGCAAAAACTTCAGCACGATCTGGAAACGCACGGCATCCTTGTCCGCAGCACGTCGTGGGCTGGCCTGGCGGAGGAAGCCGGTGGCGCTTACAAAGACATTGACGAGGTGATCCAGGCCACCGAAACCGCCGGACTATGCAAACGCGTCGTCCGGTTCTCTCCCATCGGGAACATCAAAGGCTAGAAAACATGCTGACGCGCACGCCCATTACCATCATCACCGGCCCGCTCGGCAGTGGAAAGACGACCCTGCTCCGCCGGTTGCTGGACTCGGTCTCCGGAAAAATGGCGGTCGTAATGAACGAATTCGGTGAGATTGCGATTGACAGCAAAATCATTGAAGGAAAAAACGTCCGCCTGGTGGAACTGGCCGGCGGCTGCGTTTGTTGTTCGCTGATCGGCGAGTTTGAAGCGGCGGTGAATGAAATCATGGACACCGTGGCCCCCGAGCGCATTGTGCTTGAAACCACCGGCGTCGCCGAACCGGAAGCGTTGGTGTTCGACATCGAGGAGAAACTCCCACGGGTGCGGTTGGACGGCGTCATCTCCATCATGGATGCCGACGGTCTGCTCCGGTTTCCCTCCCTTGGCCATACCACGCGGATGCAAATCGAAGCGGCGGACCTGCTGCTGCTCAACAAAGTTGATCTGACCGCGGAAAGTGATTTGCCGCCGTTGGAAGAGAAACTGCGGCGGATCAATGAAACCGCTCCCATTGTCCGCACGCAACGTTGTCAGGCGGACCTGGATCTGCTCTTTGGGATTGCCAGGCAACAGGAGATCAAGCCGCCCCGGCATGTCCATCAGCCGGAATTTGAATCCTTCAGCCATTCATCCGGCGCGAACTTCGACCGGGACAAATTCGAGCAATTTGCCGCGAGCCTCGCGCCGGACGTTTACCGCGCCAAGGGTTTCGTCCGCTTTTCCGAAGGAACGCAGCTTTTTAACTTTGTCGCCGGACGCCGGGAGTTCGAACCCTTCGCCAGCCAAGGCACGCAATTGGTCTTCATCGGAAAACAATTGGCAATGAAGAAAGATGAGATTCTGAATCGCCTGAAAGCCTGTGCGGAGCCTCGTGTGACACGCAACACGCAGGACGTCACATAACTTATGCCTTACAAATTCCTGGAAGAAGTGGCGCTCGCCGACATCGCGTTTCGGGCCGAGGGAAGCAGTCTGGAAGAAGTGTTTGCCGCAGCCAGCGATGCCACCATGAACGTGATGGTGGACAATCTGGACAGCATCCAAGCCAAGGAGCGGCGCGCGCTTGTCCTGGAAAACAGCGCCCTGGACCTGTTGCTGTTCGACCTGCTGCAGGAATTGATTTATTTCAAGGACAGCGAACAGTTGCTTTTGCGGGTGTACCAACTCTCAATCCGGCAGGAGGGCGCTCTGTGGAAACTCACCGGCGAGGCGCGGGGAGAAAAGCTCGACCCCGCCCGGCACCGCCAGCGCGCCGATGTCAAAGCCGTCACCTTGCATCATTTCAAATTGGAAAAGACCGACGCGGGCTGGACGGCAATGGTGGTGCTGGACATTTGAGGGCCAAAACAGTTCAGCGGTAATTGTGGCGGGTAATTAACCCGCGTTTGCAGGGCGAATTTAAAATACGGGCGTCATTAAGCGACTGGCACCAGGGAAACTGGACAAATCTCCGCCGCCAATTGCCAGGGCGAGGCAGCGGGAAGAAATTAGAACATGAAGGACAGATTCGTTCTTTTCAGCGGTTCGGCCAACCGGCCGC
>JAQGPA010000104.1 GCA_028293325.1 Pedosphaera sp.
TTGCCCGTCCCCGTCCAGGTCCCGTTGCCGGTGCTGTTGATGACGGCATTTTGAGCCAGTGTCTTGGCCGCCGCCCCGCTGATATTAAAGGCAATGTTCGATTGCAGCGTAAGTGCGGCCGCAATGCTGCCCCCGCTCCAGTCAAACGCCCCGGTGCCCGCCAGCGTGTTGGTGCCATCCATATTACCCCCGGCAACCTCCAAAGTCCCGCCATTGTTCAGGGTGTTCGTGCCCATGAAGAAGGCGGTACCGCTGTCCACCCGAGTCACGCCTGCGCCCGTTAGGATACTGCCGCTTTTGAGGAAAAACTGGTTCTGCGAACTCAAGACTCCACTCCCGATGTCAAGCGTGCCGGAGTTGTTGAATATCCAGCCGCCGTTTGCCGCTGAAATGATCGTGAGTCCGGTGGCATTGGTTTTCTGCACGATACCATTGTTGTTGAAGACCGGTATAGGACTGCCGCCGGTGTTGTTGTAAAACTGTGCATCGCCTTGAATGCTGAAAGTGCCGCTGTTGTTGAACACCGTATTATATCCGGCGTTGAGGTTGCCCGCGCCGGCCCATGTTGCATTTCCGGCAAGGTTCAAGGTGCTGTCATGTGATAAGATTTTGTCACCGGCACCGCTGATGTTGAACGCAATGCCGCCCGGCACCGTGATAATGCCGGCGATGGTTCCGCCGCTCCAGTTAAACACCCCATTGGTCGCCATGGTGATGGCGCCGCCGCTAAGAATGCCGCCGGAGAGATTCAACTTTTGTATCAACATGCCGGAAGTCGTGAGCGTGCCGCCGCTCATGTCCAACCGGTAAAGGGAGACGCTGCCGAGGCCCGTATTGTCGGGCGAAAAATTATTGATCACCACAACAGAGTCAACCGGCGGGACCTGGCCAACGTCCCAATTGATCGGATTGCTCCATAACATGTTTTCATTGCCGGGAATGTTATCGAAGTAACTACCCGCGGTGAACGTGTAAACCGGATGATAATCCACACTGAAGTTGGCGCTGATAACACGCGTACCCATGGGCGCTTCGTTGTTGGCGACGCCGACCTGCGCTTGGTAAGTGGCATTAATCAAATTTCCGCCGCTCGGCAACGCTGTATTCAATGTCCAGGTCCCGTTCCCGGCATTGTAATTCGCCGGCAAAGAGGTCGGATTCACATCCCAACTCGCTCCCGTCCAATAGACATAACCCGGATTGGTCGCGCGCATCAGAAATACATTCACCGATGAAATTCCCGTCTCCAGATCGAAAGCAGTGCCGAAAATGCCCGGCAACACAGCGTTCGTGAACGTCTGGCCCTGGGTGATGGAATCTAACGTCGCGTTGGGCGTTGTGGTATCCGCCGGCGAACGATTGACGGCAATATCGTTCGTAGTCGCATTGCCGGTAAGATCGGCGCCGATGGCGCGCAGCAAGTACTGGCCGGCGCGGGCTTGGGCGCGTGAAGGCAGCGTGACACCCGGCGCGCGCAGCCAATTATTGCCGCTGACTTGGCCGGCGAGAAACACCGCTGGGCTGTTGCCATCGGCAATCCAGCTCGAACCATTCCAATAAGCATGGCTGTTGCTGATCGCGTCAAATTGATCGATTCTAAAAGTCACTGTCCCAGCCTCGCTGATGGTTCCGCCCAATCCGGCAAAGTCAAAGACAGTTTGAGAATTTGTGAGTGGTGCGAATGTAAGCACGGGCGGCTGAGTGTCCTTGGTGAACGAAACGGAGGCATAAGCGGTCTCATTGCCGAAAAGATCCACCGTTGAAACAGACAATTGGTAAGCGCCATCGGGCACGCCGCCTGGCAGGGTGCTCGTCCATGAAAGTGTGCCTGTGTTAATCGGAACCACGGTAACCCCGGCATTCAAGCGGTGGGTGGCAGTGTTGAAAGTGGTGTCATCGAATGCGCCCAGGTTCCAATTCCAATAACTGCCATCGGCAACCCGCCGGAATGCCAGATGCACTTCCCCCAACCCAATGGCGCCGGGGGTCACGCCATTCAATAGATCAGCCGCCGTCCCGGCACCCGCCAGAAAATTTGTGCGCTGGGCCGCGGCGGGCGTCGTGATGCTTACCGTTCCCACACTGCCGGGATCGTTGTCATAAAACTTCCAGCCGATATCCTCGAAGATGCCCGGCACGAGGGTGCCGACATTATGTGTCGGGAAACTGGAAACTGGGGTTTGCATTTCGTTGATGCCTTGGGGAATCGAATAGGTGACTTCGTCGAGATGCGAAATGGATGAACCAGGTTGCCATACCGGCGGAGAATGAATGTGTGGCGGCACGTTCGTGTTCTGCAGTTTCGCATACGCGCCAATGAAAAAAAGGTTGCTGCTGATTGCCGCTGAGGCTCGCTCCGCTTGGGTGAGGCTCACCAATCCCTGCCCTATGGAATTAATTAAAAATGTGTCATAGATGGTTGGTTTATTATTTTGGTAGGACCCATTTTGATTAAGCCAGCTGATGTAACCCAAACCGTGGGCCATCTCATGCAGCATGGTGCTGTAAAAATCAAAATCCTGCCCGGACCGGGCGCCGTCAAAACCATAATACCATTTGCGCAGGTCGGGCGCATTCACGCCCGCATCCCAATCACTATTGCAGTTCACCAGGATATCCGCGCTGGCCGGATCCAGATCCGTTCCCGCCAGTTGGTTGGCCAGTGGGTAAGGATAGGCAACATTGGCCACGGGTGCTCCGGCAAAATTGAAGGAAAAACCCAGCGGTGACGCGGAAGCCAGAATACTACTGCCCTGACCGAGCCAATGGGCTTGGATTTGAATGGTCTGGTTCCCCTCCAGCGTTTGCCCCCATCGATTGGCTACGGCCTCCAAAACATTGCGCCGTTGTTGGCCCAGTGTCGTGCCCGTGTTCCCACCAATCGGTGTTCGTGCCGTATTGTCGAAGAAACCCGTGCCCGCAGCATCGGTGTAAGTAATGGCCATCGGTACGCCATAACTGCGCACTGCGGTCAACAAAAGTGTGACGAGCAGCAACCCCCGGCAACAACGCGACGCGAGCTTCATTCCCGTGACCCTGGAAAACGAGTGCCTCACGCAAGTCAGCAGGTTGTTACTCATCGGGATTTGCTCCCTTGAATTTGCTGATTTGTGTTTTTCTGGACTGCGGTTGCAGCATTGGTTGACGCCAGTGCTGGCGCCGTTTCCGGAATCAAATACGATTCATCCACGCGCATCAATTTGCCACCCTTCGACGAAGTTCCGTCAATCTCGGTGATCGGTGTCCGCCGCCCTTCACGGGCGGCCTGCATGAGTGCCGCCGGTGGCGGGGGGCCGGGTGTATGCCGCACTTCAACATTTTTATAGGGAGTCGGTACAAAGGGCGTTTGGTTGGTCGCCGTTCCTAGAATGGAAGATGCGTTGCTCCCGGCGCCGCCGGAGATAAGCGGGGCTTGCGGCTGTGCCTGGGCGGGCGCTGTGGCCGTGGTTGCTCCCCACACGAAAACCGTCAACAGCAATATACCAGTGTGTTTCAGGAGTCCGGCGATTGGTGATTTCATAAGCATGGTTGATTTTGACTCAAATACATTACGAACTGCGTCCGCGGCATTATCTTCTGCAATATCAACCGCAGATCGGAGTTACTGCGGTCGATCAAAGTTTTGTTAAAGTTGGAATGCTCGCTTTTTATTTCGCCGTTTGAGCTTCGAATTTATTCGTCAGCTACAGGCAACCGAATGGCGGCTCTTTGGAAACACTTGCGAAGTAACAAATATGAGTAAAGAGGACTCATAGTTGGGTGAAGGAAGGGTAACATCTGAAAACCAAATAAAACTTTTGACGCATTGTGGCGCGGATACTCTGCCCCCTCACATCAAGAGTCCAGACAAATAGCCAAATTGGTACTAATTCGCGTGCCAACCCGTAATACTCCGGACGGCAAAATTGAATTCAGTCCTGCCTTTGAGTATCGGTTGGCTCCGACCTGCAAAACTGCATCACGACCAATGATGCCCGATTTGGGTTCGACATGTTGGCGTTTTCAAATCACGTGCGGCAGCAACGCATTCTCGCTTCTGCCTCAACCGGCCAAAACACCAACGTGGGTCGTCAAACCAATCTGCCCAACGGTCCCCACAAGACCGACAAAATTTTTTGGTTCCAATGGATTTCCATCGCTCTATTGATGCTCGTGGGCATTATTTGCATTCCGGACCGCAGCACGCTTTCCACTCCCAATAAAAACATTAGCCACAATCTCAACCTCACTCCAATCTAGATGGTCCTCTTGGTCTCCGCCTTCTCCTGGGCCTATGCCTTCTCGCAATTGCCATTGGGCGTCCTCCTCCAGCGCGTCGGCGCGCGCATCGACTTCGCCGCCTGGCGCAAAGCTAAAGATCGTTGATATCCAAGCCTGCCAGGCAGCGGATAATTTATGAACTTCTACATTTAAGACAGTCCTGTCTGGAATTTGGACAGCGGGCAGACCGCAGTCGGAAAATAAACATTCCCAATACCTTGGATTGCTGCGCTTTCCCGGTTTAAAGCGATTTTTTGCCCAGCCCAAACCCAAACTGATTATTTCACGCAAACGGCATAACCATTGCTGTTACAACATCTTCAAATTCGAACGATCGTGCTGGGCAAAACTTCAAGACGTTTATAAGCTGATAGATTGGTAAAATAATTATTGTGAAATCGTACTTTATTTCCGCGAAAGTCGGAGTAACCAGCTTCCTGCTTTTTTTAGGCCTGTTTTTGCTTGAACCAGCTTTGGCGGCGACCAATCAAACCATTTCTTTTGGCGCGTTGCCCGACAAAACTTACGGCGATCCTTCGTTCAATTTGAGCGCGAGCGCCTCGTCAGGTCTGCCGATAACTTTTTACATTACTTACGGGCCGGCCAACGTGTCCGGCAATCTGGTTTCCATCGCGGGCGCCGGCACAGTTACCATCCGGGCCAGCCAGCCGGGCGATGCAGACTATGACGCCGCCACCCCCGTGGACCATACATTTGCGGTCGCCACTGCGCCATTGAAAGTTGTGGTCGATTATAAAAGCCGCTTGTTCGGTGAGACCAACCCGGTATTCACCGGAACCATCAGCGGACTTTTAAATGGCGACAATATTACTGCCACCTATGGCACCCAGGCCACCACCAACAGTCCCGTGGGCAATCACACGATTACCGCCACGCTCGTTGATCCCGATAACAAGGCGGGCAATTACAAAATCACCGGCTTGACCAATTCCCTTAGCGTCAATGCCGCTCCGATCGAATGGCCGGTTGCCAGCGGCGGTAACGGCCATTTCTATCAACCAATTCTGGCGCCCAACGGCATCGTTTGGGGCGCAGCCGAAGCTGCGGCCGAGGCCAAGGGTGGTTATCTGGTCACACTCACCTCCAGCAATGAAAATGCCTTTGTGTTCAATTTGATTACCAACAATCTCGACTATTGGAATTTTGCTCTGGGACCAATCGAGCTTCTCGGTCCGTGGATTGGCGGCATCCAGCCGCCTGGTTCCCCCGAGCCCGCCGGTGGTTGGTCGTGGGTCACGGGCGAACCCTTCGTCTATAATAATTGGCTGGTTGGCCAGCCGAATGACGACGTTCCCGGCGACCAAAACCGGATTCAGATCTTCAGTTTGAACGGCCATCCTGACTCGGTCTGGAACGACTTGCATGATACCGACTACCAATTGGTGAGCAGCTACATCATTGAATACGACACTAATCCAAACAAATCGAACCAGACCATTACCTTTGGTTCGCTGACTAATCAGATTTACGGCCATGCTCCGTTCGACGTAAGCGCGACCGCTTCGTCGGGTTTGCCGGTGACATTCAGCATCGTTTCCGGCCCGGCAACAGTGGCCAGCAACACCGTGACAATCACCGGGGCAGGCCTCGTAACCGTGCGGGCCTCACAAGCCAGCAATCCAAGTTTTACTGCGGCAACCAACGTGGATCAAAGCTTCACTGTGAATCCTGCAGTGCTGACGGTGGTGGCTGCCAACGCAACGCGTGCTTACGGAGTAGCCAACCCGGCATTAACCGGCACGCTTACCGGCGTGGTGAATGCCGACGCTATCACTGCCACGTATGCCACTGCCGCCGCAACTAACAGCTCAGTGGGTACCTATGCCATCATCTCATCTTTGTTTGACCCAAACAGCCGGTTGGTTAATTACACGGTGAATTCCACGAATGGCACTTTGACGATATCTCAGGCGACGCCTTCAATTACCTGGGCTGATCCAGCCAATATTGTTTACGGGACTGCGTTAAGTGGCACTCAGCTAAATTCCAGTTCAGCAGTGGCGGGAACGTTCACTTATACTCCTGATCTCGGCACGACTCTCCTCGCGGGAATGAATCAAATCCTTTCGGTAAACTTTGTGCCAACCGACGCGCAGAATTACAGTAACGCCGCTGCTAGTGTCACCCTAAATGTGGACAAGGCGCCCTCCATCACCACGGTAACTTCATCCTCAAATCCATCCCCAACCGGTTCAAATGTGACTTTCACCGCAATGCTCGCCTCCGTGGGGCCGGCAGGCGGCACGCCGACTGGGCCGGTTCAATTCTGGGCTGGCGGCTCCGCCTTGGGTGGACCCGTGCTCGCAACCAACGGCGTGGCGCAGCTCGCTACTGCTGCTTTGGCGCACGGTTCGCATGCCATCTCCGCCGCGTATGCTGGCGACAATAATTTTATCGGCAGCACAAACACCCTGAGCCCGGACCACATGATAAATTCCGCGCCCGTTACGCATCTGTTAACATTGAGTGCGAATGAAAATACGCCGGTCTGTTTTTCCATCCCGGGATTGTTGGCAACCGTCGCGGATACTGACCAAGATCCCATTACGCTTTCAAGCCTCGATGCTGCTGGCATCAACGGTGGAACCGTGGCGAGCAATGGCAACCAATGCATCATTTTCACCCCGTTACCGAACTCCACAAACGCGGATTCGTTCAACTACAGTGTGAGCGATGGTTTCGGCGGCACTGCCTCCGGGACGGTGTCGGTAACATTCAACGTGGCACCGAACGTCGCCCCCTTTAATCTGTTAAACCACGGGCATGCTACGATCCTCTTCACTGGCATCCCAAATCGAATCTATTCCGTCCAGGTTTCAACCAACCTCACAGATTGGAGCACAATCGGCAGCGTCCCGGCCGGAACCAACAGCCAATTCCAGTTTGAAGATGTGGATGCGCCAAACTTCCCGAACCGGTATTATCGCGCGGCGTATCCCTGAAGTTTGGATGTGTTCGATTCCCCTACAGAATTAGTATCACAGAAGTGCCAATACGCCCAGATGCCTGCGTTCATATTGGCCTGTCCGGGAAATGTCGAACTTCGCGCCAGTTCGCCGTGCCGCCAGTGTGAAAAGTAATTCCAAATCAGAAGCCGTGCCGGTGTCGCATTTCGTTCCCAGGCGATCCACGCTGCCGGTGCAGGTAATTGGGTAATTGACTCCCGGTGACCGCGCTTCGATTCTGCCGGTCACTTCCTGCCCATCAGAGTACGTCAAGGTACAGGCGACGGTGAGCATGCATCTTAAATCGCACTTTTTTCTGGAAAGTCAAACCCGCTCAGTCCTACAAACTCGCGTTTCCATCATAAGTATCTCGTGCAAATGGATTTCTAAGAAAGCTGAACTGGATTAAAAACCGCCGGTCTGCTAACTCCTGTTTCTGGTCTTTTATCGTGTCCCGGACCGCTCCCGGCGAAAGCTAATCGAGGTAGGCCTGTAATTCTGCCGCGTCGCCCGAGCCTGCGAGGATGTAAACCCGGTCGCCTGCTGTCCAGCTCGCGGTCATAAAATTGTGAATCCGGGTAAACTCTGTCTGTCCCGGTTTGGGTATGTTCGACAACTCGGAACGATTAGCCACGAAAAGATATAGTTCCTTATTATTGCCGGCATCGAAACAAATCATCGACACCCGCTTTTGATGCCAGGATATCGCGGCGCAACCTTCGCCCGCCAACTTCTCCAATCCCTTTGTCAAAACATAATCGCCATCCCATCGCTTCGCCCTTAAAAATCCGCGTATCTCATTCAGGTTCGTGCTCGCCATGGTCATGCGATATCCGCGTTGCACCTGCCGCGCCTGGCGATCCCGGTAAACGGAAAAATCGTTGTCGTTCCCCGGAGTGCCCAAGAACCATAATCCTATGCCCAACACCACAATTGCCGCCGCGGCCGCCAGCCATACCATTGGATTATATAACAATGGCGCCATGGACTTTCGTCCGACATTACCCAACAGTATTTTCCGCTTCAAATCCGGCGGCACTTCAATCTGTTTCAGCTTGCCCCGCACGGCCAGATAAACGGCGCATTGCTCCTCAAACCATTTCGCCAGTTCCGGATCGCGTTGCACCGCCTGCAATGCCTCCGCCATCTGCGGATCCAGCGCATCCGTCGTGCCCGGCCGGAACAATTGTAAAATCTCCTTGGCTTGCCGGTTATCCATGGGCCTCCTTTTCGACGCTTCCGGGAGCAGAGCCGCCATTTGCGATTAACTGTTGGAGTTGCGCCATGCCGCGGGAAATCCGGGATTGCACCGTGCCGAGGGGCACTTCCAAAATGTCCGCTATCTCTTTGTAGGAATAATCCTCCATGTAAAACAACGCCAGTGGCGCCTGATAAGGGTCGTTGACCTGCCCGAGCAATTCCACCACCCGCGCCGCGTCCAGCGCGTTGACCATCCCCGGTGAAATCGCAGGCAACTCCTGTTCCATCTCACTCAATTCAAAATGGGGAAACCTTACAACCTTGCGCCGCATATTAAGAAACTCCCGGTGCAAGGTCGTGAACAGCCAGGTCTTGACCTTCGAACCGTCCCGTAATTGGTGCCCTTTCGTGGCCCAGATATAAAATGTTTGTTGTGCAAGATCACACGCGTCCGCCTCTGTCCGGGTCAGACTGAAAGCGAATTGATAAAGTGGCCCATAATACCGGGCCACCAGACTTTCAAAGCCTAATTCATCAGACATACGACTGTCATTGCTGGTATGACCCCCCAGCGCGCGCATTGTTCCCGCCAAGTTTCAGCTCACCAAGCATATGCGCCAGCATAATTGCAGCCCTCCCTGATTGCGAGACGAAATGTCGCGGCCTATTTGTTTGCCTACTGCTGGCACACGCGTTGACGACTGCTTTACTGGGAACAGATAGTCTTTCCGTGCCTCTTATCCTTGAAACCGACTGATCCACTCTGATGCCATGCTGGTAGTGAGATAAGCCACGATGAACCACAAACCCGGAAAGATCACGATCCCTATTAGCCATTGGGTCACGCTCGACTCTGTGATTGTCCCGGTCGTATACCGAAGCCAAATGCAGAAACGGCCTGCCCGCTGCAACTTACCCCGGACTCTGCCTGGGCGCATACCCCAAAACCCGTTAACCTTTACCCTCCCTCAATCCGGACGAATCAGGCCAGACCATCCTGAATAATGCCAACGCGGATTTTCAAAACAAATCCCCAAAGAGCCGATCTGGTCCTTGGTTTCGCCACTCTTCTGAATTGGGCCAATTTCGCCAAAAATACGGGGTTAAACTCCCGTTTTATGGGTCTAAAGTTCTCTTTACATTCCACAAAAGCCATTGTAATCTGATTTCCACTCAGCAGTACTTTGACCCGTGGTCGTCCAACTACAATTGGTCTCTGTTAGTCACGCCGCTACAGGTGCGGTGTCTCCTTCCTTTATTGCCCGCCGCCGCGCGGCTTTCACGCTCATCGAGCTAATGATCGTAGTGGCCATTATCGGCATACTTGCCGGCATGTTGCTGCCCGCATTGGCCCGTTCCAAGTCACGGGCACAAGCCATCACTTGCATGAATAACAGCAAGCAACTGACGCTGGCTTGGACCATGTATTCGGGGGACAATAATGACCGGCTCGTTTACAACAATCAGGGTGTCAGCACCAACGGCCAGTCCTTCGCGCCACGAGACGATCCCAACTGGGTCAATAATGTCATGGACTGGGAACTCACTCCGGATAATACGAACCTTGCTTTCATCTCCTCGTCCATGCTCGGGTCCTACGCCAGTTTTTCCGCCACTATTTATAAATGCCCGTCCGACACGGCGCTGAGCACCATTCAAAAAGCTGCTGGCTGGACCAGCCGCGTGCGCAGCATGTCCATGAACGCCATGATCGGTAATCCCGGCTCACTGCTTCAGTCAGGAGCCAATATCAACAATCCCGGTTACCGCCAGTTCCTCAAGGAATCGGAAATTCCCAGTCCTGCCTCCATATTTGTTTTCCTGGATGAACACCCGGACAGCATCAATGACGGCTATTTCCTGGATAAACCGGGCAATGGGTCTTATTATGACCTCCAGTGGATCGATCTCCCGGCCTCTTATCATAATGGTGGTGCCAGCTTCTCCTTTGCCGACGGTCATATCGAGGTTCATCACTGGCTTTACGACAGCACCAAAAGGCCCAACCGCCCTGAAGGCGCCCAGCTTCCCATCTCCGTCCGGCAAGATCAACGCGCCGATTTCGATTGGGTGGTTCAGCGCATGAGCATCCGCCCGTAACCGCGCCTTCGTCGGCCAAAAAACTCTCGTCAAATATTCCGCCCGTGGTTAATCTCCGGGGAGCATTGCCTTTGACTATGAAATTCCAACGAACCCTGTTTGCCATGGCGGTCTCGCTCATTTTGTGCGGACTCCTTTCTTCCCTCACCATTGCGGTCGCCGAAAACATACCGCCCATTCCTGCGGCAGCTACTCCGGCTTCTCCCGGTGATTCGCTTGTTTGGGATGCCCTGAAAAAGGATCAGGAAACAAAACCCGGGCAGACATCGGCTGGCTTTTTTTTCAGCGTTACCAACACAGCTTCTTCCGATGTGGTGATCGATCATGTCCAGACTTCCTGTGGCTGCACCGTTGCCAAAATCCCGTCCCAACCCTGGATCCTTAAGCCCGGCGCCGATGGCAGAATGGATGTTTCGGTAGACCTCAAAGGCAAGTCCGGCACCATTTACAAAACGGTTACCGTCTTCTTTACCAATGGCGCTCCCAAACAATTGACCATTCAGGTCGTCATCCCGGATTCTCCGGAGATGGTGCGCTTCCGCAACCAGCAAATGGCCATCGCCGATCGTCAGGGTGTTTTCAAAGGCGATTGCGCCCGCTGCCATGTCGAGCCCACCCGCGGCCTGCTGGGCAAGGAATTGTTCGCCACCGCCTGCGGCATCTGCCATGAATCCGAACACCGCGCTTCCATGGTCCCCAACCTCCATGCGCTCAATCACTCCACCGATCACATTTACTGGACCCAATGGATCTCCAACGGCAAAGCCGGTACCCTGATGCCCGCCTTTGCCGCGGACCAGGGCGGCCCTTTGAGCGCTGACCAGATCGCTTCACTCGCGGATTATTTGAGCCAGAGCATCTCGCCACATCCACAGCCAATCCCCGCCGCCAATGTCGAAGGCATAAAAAACATTCCGGTCGTCGGCAGCGTTCCACCGCCCATTCCCGTCAAATAGTTCGGCGGTTCCATTGGGTGCAAAGCTGGCGTTGGCTGAAATCATCCGGGCTGGATTCCGGAAAATCGATGGTCTAATCTCATTCGCAGCACATCATGCCCATTCACCTGCCACCCGTCTCCCGTCGCCGATTCCTCGCTGGCTCGCTCGCCGCCGGTGCTGGCTTGTTGCTGGACCAACCTCTGTTCGCCGCCACGCGTGCAACGGATGTCCACACCTGGGCATTGCTCTCAGACACCCATCTCGCCGCTGACCGGCAAAAAATTGAGCGCGCCGTCAACATGACCGACAATTTCAAGGCGATTGCTCTTGAGGTGTGCGGCCTCAAGCACCTCCCCGCTACCGTCCTCATCAATGGCGACCTCGCTTTGGGCTCAGGAGAACCCGGCGACTACGCCGTGATCGCCGATTTGTTGCAACCGTTGCGCGAAGCCGGAATGCCCGTCCACCTCACGCTGGGTAATCACGATGACCGCAATCACTTCTGGACTGCCCTTGCTGATGCTGGCGCCGCCGCGCGTCCAGTGGCGGACCGGCACGTCGCCCTGCTGCGCTCGCCTCGTGCCAATTGGTTCGTGCTGGATTCGCTCGAAAAAACCAACTCCACTCCAGGCCTTCTCGGCGACTCGCAACTTGCCTGGCTTGCCCGCACTCTAGACGAAAACAAGGACAAGCCCGCGCTGGTCATGGCTCATCATAACCTGCCGGTCATGGGCGATCCCAAAATGGCCATCAAGGACTCGGAACAACTCCTCGAAATCATCCGCCCGCACCGGCAGGTCAAAGCCTATATTTTTGGTCATACTCATAGCTGGGGCATCCAGCAGGATGTCAGCGGTATTCACCTCATCAACCTGCCGCCCACTTCTTATCTTTTTACCCCCGGCAAGCCCAACGGTTGGGTCCTCGCCACTTTGCAACGACACGGCGTCCGCCTGGATTTACATTGCCTGGATCTCCACCATCCGGCGCACGGCCAGAAAGTTGATCTGAAATGGCGGGCGACCTGAATTTCAACCCGTGGTGGTATATGTTTGACCATGAATGCGCCTGCTTCAGTGAGAATTGATAAATGGCTTTGGGCCGTTCGGATTTTTAAAACCCGTAGTCTTGCCACCGAGGCCTGCCGTCATGGACGCGTCACCGTTGGCGAGCAGCCGGTGAAGCCTTCGCGCGATGTTAAAATCAACGATCTCATCATCGCCAAAACCGGCGACATTACCCGTACCCTCAAGGTCCTGGCCCTCCTCGAACACCGCGTTGGCGCTCAAATCGTCAGTCAATATGCCGAGGACCTGACACCTGCATCCGAATATCAGAAACCTCGTGTACCATACCTGCCACCGCTCTTCGTCCGCCCCAAAGGCGCCGGACGCCCTACCAAAAAAGACCGCCGCCAAATCGACAAAATGTTGTAAATCCTTATCGGCACACCTGCCGACCGGCTCCTCATACTTTCATTTCAAACTCCGCAGCCAGGTAATTGCCGCCTCTTCCGTGGTAAAAATATCCCCAATCAAACCGCTGTTGGCGGCAACAGTGACTCCGAACTTCTGGGGATTAAACCGCACAGTCTTTCAGGACCTCAAAATGTTCCGGCGCATTCATGGCTTTCCGCATTTCCTGTCATCTGTAAATCCGGGCAAATTGATATAAAAATACTGACAAGCAAAATACAGCAAACAATGCGGCTATTCTAGGCCCCACCCAGCGATGCCACCTCCAAACCAACCACGCAAACATCATCCATGAACTCCTGCCCCAGCGCGAACTCCTGGATTTCAATGAGCAGTTCGTCAAACAGTTCCGCGGCAGGAAGTCTCACGCGCCGGCGCACCGCATTGACGAGCATTTCCCGGGTGTAAAGTTGTTGGTTTGGACCTTCCACTTCATACAAGCCGTCCGTGAATAGCATGACCAGGTCTCCTTCCGTCAAGGGACATTGTCCTGTGGTATAAACCGCATCCTCGAACAGGCCTAGCGCGGGTTTGCTTTTCTCCCCACTGATGCCCAGTGACTCTGCTTTGCCGGAATCACGATGCACCAGCAGCGGCTTGGGATGCCCGGCATTGGCAAAACGCATGCATTTTGCCCCGGCATCAGCCACGAGATAAAAAGCGGTCGTGAGCGTCGGCGAACCGGTGTGTTTCAGGATGGCGCACAAATCCCGGTTCAGTTGCGTCATCAGCTTGCCCGGATCCGTAGCCAACGGCTTCAACTCCTCCACCAACGCCCGCACCATCGCCGCCACCAATGCGGACCTCACCCCGTGCCCCATCACATCACATATAAAAATACCGGCCTGCGTATCGGACAACGCCAGCACACTGAAATAATCCCCGCCCACTGCTCCCGTGGGACGATATTTGTGGGTAAAACGAAAACTGCTCATTCCCGGAGTCGCGTCCCTCGGGAAAGCCGGGTATTGCTGCGGCAGCATGGTCTGCTGAATTTCGCGGGCCATTTTGAGGTCGTCCTCCATCTGCTCGTTTTTCTTGCGCAACGCCTCCCGGCTCCGCGCCAGCTCCCCCGTTGCCAGCCGGATTTGTTCCTCCGCCCGTCGGCGTTCCGAGATGTCCCAGAAAATCCCTTGCAAGCCGATCACCTTCCCCAGCGCATCCTGCAATGGCGTCTTGACGACCTGGACAAAAATCATTTCGCCGCCCGTCGGCTGATATTGCTCCACTGTCTCCAGCGCCTCGCCGGTCTTCAGGACCTGGTCGTCGTCTTTCTGATACTTCTCGGCCAGCTCATGCTCGAAGAAATCCGCGTCGGTCTTGCCAATCATTTCGGCCGCCGTCCGGCCCACTGTCTGGCAAAACCGTTGATTCACAAACGTAAAACGCTTCTCCAGATCCTTGCGGAAAATATTTTGCGGCAGCGTTTCCACCAGTGAATGATACAACGCCTCGGAATGGCGCAGCCTTTCCTCTGCCAGCCGGCGTTGCGTAATGTCCTCCACCGTGCCTTCGTAATAAAGCAACTCGCCCCGGACATCCCGAATGGCCCGGACATTCTCCGCAATCCAGATGATGCTCCCATCCTTGCGATAAATCCGAGACTCAAAATCGATCACGGTATCATGCTGTTGCATGATCTGGATGAATTCCGCCCGCCGTCCGGACTCCACATACAACTTGCGGCCGATGTCCCGCACATTGGACATCAATTCCTCCGGCGACCCATAGCCGTAAATCCGCGCGAGCGCGGAATTGGCGCTCAGGTAATGACCATCCGGGCTGGTCTGAAAGATGCCCTCAACGATATGTTCAAAAATGCCCCGGTATTTGTGTTCCGCCTCCATTAAGGCCGAGTCGGCCCGTTGCCGCTCAATGGCGTAACGAATGGCCCGCCCCAGCAATTGCGGATTCAACTGCCCCTTCGCCAGATAATCCTGCGCCCCCTCATGCACGGCTTCAATCGCTAGCGCTTCGTCATCCACATCGCCCAGCACAATGACCGGCACGCGCGGCGCATGGTCCTGCGCCCGCTTGATGTTCGCCAACCCCGCCCCGTCGGGCAGGGAAAGATCCATCAGCAATACGTCAAAGCAGCTTTCCGATAGCAACGCCAAACCGCGTTCGAATTTATCGCAGACCGCCAGTTCAAATGTCGCTCCCCGAATCTGCCCCAGCACACCCTTGAATTGCGCAATAAAATCCGCTTCAGCCGCGATTAACAGAATCTTGAAGGAATGCGAGTCCATGGCCGGTCACGCAACGGAGTGCGCGCGAGGGAAGTTAGCCGGCGATATCTTCTGCTGATCCCGCCCGGACCTGAACGAACCGATTGATATGAAATGTTTATACACGGCAAAACGGCAAATCGACTGTTTTTTTGACAGTCAGATAGCGTAACAAATGACTCCCCGCTGCTGGCAAGAAAAATGACATTATAATAGTCTTGCCAGCCCGTAACCCCACGGAAGCCCCAACCGGCGGGAAACTTGAAAAACCTCTCAATGGACCTAGCTTATTCTAGGGGGCCGGAGTGGGAGCAGGCTTCCCTCCCGGCAGGGTAAACCAATGAACTGGAGAAAGCATTATGACTACGAAATTGAGAATACCCGATCCCGTCAAGGCCCGGGAGTTTTTTGAAAATAAAGTAACCTTTACGACCGGTCCGGTGGAATTGGATCGCATGTTGAAGGCCCATGAAGACATCAATGTTATCGATGTCCGTGCCGAGGAAGACTATCGCAAGGGCCACATCCCCGGCGCCATCAACCTGCCGCACGAAAAGTGGGACGCCTTGGAAGGCTTGAGCAAAGACAAGCCCAACGTCCTCTATTGTTACAGCATGGTTTGCCATTTGGCGGCCACTGCCGCTTATCTGTTTGCCAGCAAGGGTTACCCGGTCATGGAATTGGACGGCGGGTTTGACGAATGGAAAGAACACGACCTGGAGACTGAAAGGACCGTTACTAATCGACTGTTTGGCCTCGGACGCTAAAGCTTGCGGCCCGTGAGTTGCACTTGCCGCTGGCCAAACTGCGTTTTCAGTCGCAACAGTCCGTCAAAAGCCCCATTTTCCTTGACTTTAGCGACATAGGCGAGCTACCATCCCGCGTCCGTTTCAGCGGGTTCGCCTAATGATTGCTTGCCAGTATTATTGGTGCAGGTTGGCGCTTTTCTGCGCCGTTCTCACCATCTCCTTTAGTGCGCGCGCGCAAAGTCCGGGCAATGACTGGAGCGTGGCCGTGCTCGACAAAATTCTGGCCACCGTCCAACCCGGCCAGCAACTGATCCAAGTCGGTGACATGGAGATGCGAAGCGATCTAATCACCGGCGGATGGTCAGTTCTGGCGGATGAAATTCTAGGCACCGGCGGCGCCATCCAGGTGGTTGATCCGGGTGTGGGAGCATTGCCCAAGGACTTTTATCGCCTCGACGTTCTGCCCTAAATTGTTCGCTGGAAGGTAATTTCGATTCAGATTTTATGCTGCAATGGGCGGCCGGGATGGGTATAATTGATTCGCTTGAAAAAGGACGCTTCATTTTATATTGCCCAGGCTTTCAACACCAGCCTTGGGAGCGAGGCGATCATCGGCAGTATTGTTTGCACGCAGTTCACCTTTCGTTTCGAATCAGAAACCGCCGATGTCGAAATCCCCTATAATCAATTGACCTTCCAATTGGATGAAGATGGGGACGAACGCATCTGCTTTTATCATGCTGAACAACCGGAGTGGACCATTTGCACTGCGGATTTTGAAATTTTAACGAATCGCGCTTTCACCACCAACAGCCACTTGCGCCATCAGGTGAATGTAATCTTCGGACGCAAGGCCTGGCGCCAGGCCGCCATCACCACGGTTGCGTTTTTAGCCATTTTTTTAGCGGTGATCTGTTTCGCCTCCTGGGGCATTGGCCAGATGGTCCGCGCCTCGGTGAATCACATTTCCCCCGCCTCGGAAAAGGAACTCGGAGACACCTTCGCCCTTGAATTTAAGAAACAAGTGCCGGTCAGCAAGGACCCCAAGTTGATGGGGCAGTTGAACGCCCTGTATGCGCAATTACGCCGGGGATTGCCGGATACCAACATGGCGGTTGAATTTCATGTTGTTGAAATGGATTTACCGAACGCTTTTTCCCTGCCGGGACATGTTTTTGTCACCCGGGGATTATTCGATCTCGTCGACACGCCCGATGAGATGGCCGGGGTCTTGAGCCATGAACTGGGCCATATCACCGAAAAACATGTGTTCCGGCAGATTATTTCCAGCCAGGGCCCCGCCTATGTGCTGAAGACCAGCCTCGGCGATTCGCATGGAACGTTTGCCACCATCGCCGAAAATTCACAAATGCTATTGGGCCTAAGCTTTACCCGGGAGTATGAGCGGGAGGCAGATGAGGCCGGTTGGAAATGTCTGGTGGCTGCCAACATCAATCCGCACGGATTCATCGAAGTCATGCAGAAATTTTTGGATCTCGAAACCCGCGAGAAGCACGCTGCGGGCATCGCCAGCACCCATCCCCCCACGGAGGCACGTGTTCGTAACCTGGAAGCGCACTGGGAAAAACTCAAACAAAAGTCCGGCTTCGTCGATCTTTCTGAGGCCGCTCATTGAACTGTCCGCGCCGCCAGGGAAGCGGCTCAACCGACCGCGGCTTTCACCGTTGGAAAAAACTCTTCCGCCACAATGTAGCCCACACACCCGGACGAACCGCACCGGCACGGATGCTCCCGGTAATCTTCCAGGTCGTAATTATAGTTGAAGGTGATTTCCTCGCCCGCCGCAATATCGCGCAAGGCGACGATCCAAATCCGCCCTTCATCCTCCTGCGCCTCGCAGTTGGGCGTGCAGCTATGGTTGAGCAGCCGGGCCGGATTCCACTCCACATTTCCGTCCAAATCATGTTGTTCATCCAGGAAAAAGATATACGGATTTTCCAGTTCGCACTGGCGCAGGGCCTCCGCCTTGTCAATCTTGCGGCCCTGATACTCAATGATCGAGGTATCCTCGGCGATGTCCCGCCGCGCAAAGCCGCCGGTGCCATGGATATCCGATGTCCTGAACAAAATCATTTCATCTGTTTGCATGCGGTGAAAATAGTAGCACAATTGTTCTCAAGCAAAAGCGGGAATATTCCGGATAAATAAAATCGCGCGCTGCCAGCCGCCATGGACATCGCTTTGGGCTTCTTCGCCGCTAAAATGAGGGCATCACCCCATTTGAATTCATCGATTTCGCAACGAGGTTTGCCGGAGAAGTTCAGTCATGAGAGCCATTTTTCTTTATTGCCTGCTGTTTGTCCCGGTTGCATTGCTGGCCGGTTGCGCCACCCGGGAACCGGTGCATCAGGCCGTGGTGGTGCCGGAAGAGGCCGTGCAGCCGATGAGAAGTCCCGGCGCCAAGTTTGCCCTGCTGCCCAGTGCCGTGCAGCAAACGATCACCGCTCAGGCGGGCGCGGCGGAAATCAAGGACATTAATAAAATACCGCTGTCGAATCGTGACGTTTACGAAATTACGTTCCGGAATTCGGGTGTCCTCCCCACACTTTACATCGCTGAGGACGGAACGCTGATCAACGGCGGCTCCGCCGCCAACATAGGTGCGCCCGGACAATTGCGCGGCACTGCCGCCGGTGACGGCCTGGTCAACAACCTGCCTCCGGCCGTGCAACAGTCCCTCCAGCAAACAGCCCCCAATGCCGTGGTGGTCGATGCGCAACGGCATCAAATCGCTGTTTATGAAATCTCTTTCAAAGATCCGGCCTTGAATCCGAAATTGATGATCACCGAGGATGGAACCGTGCTCGGTGAATCTGCGCCATGAAATTCTTACAGCCCAATCGAAATCATCGTATTGCCCGCCACTTTTTCTCTCGTCACGTAATAGTGCTGCTGGGGCTCTTGCTGTTGCCGGGTTGCGCCTCCACCTCCAGGCAGACCTGGAATAGCCGTGTGGGAAGTTATAGCGTCAGACAGGCGGTGAAGGAATTAGGTCCGCCGCAAAAGGCCGTGCGGTTCGGCGATGGCACTCAGATGGGTGAATGGTTGACCCAAATGGGCACACGCAGCGAATTGGCTTATCGTTGGGGCCCCACCTACAATGGAGCCGTTTTTGACAATTCGTGGCTGCCCCGCGATGCGCCCCAGATTCCCGACCAATATCTCCGTCTGTTGTTCGGACCGGATGGAAAACTGGTCACCTGGGACCGGCAATATAATTAATCACACACCGGCAAAACAAGTCGCAGGTCCGGTGACACGGTGATGAATTTGGACATACGATCTACTGATGAAACACACTTCGTGTTTGCTGTCGTGGCTGTTGTTGCTTGCCGGTTGCACCACGACTTCCCGTGTGGACTGGAATAGTCGCATTGGCGCCTATACTTATGATCAGGCAGTCATGGAATTGGGCCCGCCTAAAAATGTGGAAACCCTCCCGGATGGAGCGCGCGTGGCCACCTGGCTGACGCAACGCGGACGGCCCGGTTCGGTTGGTTTCGGTATGGGCGCGGCCTTTGCCACACCCGGCTCGCTGGAAAGCCCCATTCCACATGAAACACCGGCCACGCCCGACCAATATCTTCGTCTGACCTTCGGCCCGGACGGACGGCTCGTTCAATGGAAACAGTTCTATCAATATCGGTAAGTCACGCATCCCCTGCTTTTCACGTGGCGCTTTTAGATTTGCGAGTAATCGGTCGGGCGCAAAATAATATTGCTGATGTTTGAAACGATCTCAGCGTCTGTATTGCCGGGCGTGTGGCTCAACCTCTTCCATTCGGGATCCGCACCGAAAGCGCTCCAGTTTTTTTCCCGGTCCGCCAGGTTCGCATGGGCCAGTAGATACGTCAGATTCGGCATCTGGGCCCCGATCAGCGTTTCACCGAAAAAAACCGGCTGCAATCCCACCCGACGGAAAATCGCTATTTCTCCCGTGTTGAACATCTCGATCTTTTTCTTGTTGGCCTGCTTGCTATGGCTTTCGTAGGTGCGCAATTCAAAAATTCGGGATTTGTTTTCGGCCGGCGGCAGCGGCACTTCGAGCTTCGGCACTGCCGCAAACGCCGCCAGCAACGAACTTTCCACCCGCACGTAAGCCGGGTCGGACGCCGGGGCATTGATAAACTCGACCCCCTGCTTCTGGTAGTCGGGATCCGACCGCACCCGGTCGTTCGACGTGCCGAATGATGCCAATGACGCATGCGGAATCAGCACATACATCGTGGGACTATCCGGGCCAATCATTACACTGAACACACCCACCGGCCCGATACCCGCACGGCTCATCGCCGGAATGGCGGCATTCCGATAAAAGTCATCGAACAGCTTTTGCTTCGGCCCGCGCCGCAAATGATAAAGTCGCAGCTCGTAAAATTCACGCGCTGTTCCTTCGCTCTTCTCCGCGGCGGAGACGTTCATGACGGACGCCAGGGTTCCCATGCTGGTGGCAGCGATAGACGACTTGAGAAAATCACGTCTTTTCATAAGTAATATGCGGGTCGGTGTGAGTAAACTCCGTCCCCTCCAGCTTGTCAATGTGACCCTGTTCGATGGTTAGACGTGCCGCAAGCCTGTCAACAAAAACCAATGGTAATGCGCTGCCACAATCGTTCGCACCATATGGGGTAAATACCCCATATGGCCCCCAATTAGATTCGATAGTTTTCAACCGTGGCGACCAAAATAAATCCGCCTCATTTTTAACAGCGTTTTCCGAACAAGCCTTGACCTCGCTTGTCTATAACAAAGATTAATTGCGGGTTGTATCCCAACCCTCTAACTGAAACGACAAGCTCCACATGAAAAGAACTCATTCTTTGTCCACAGTGATCGAAAAAAATTCTGCCGGCAATCGCGCTTTGCGCACACCCCGCATGAAGTCAACGCGGCAATCCAAATCCACCAACCAGCAAAAAGTGGTTCAGAGCGCGAATGGCGATGACGAGCCCGAGTTGGACGCCCGTCAGGTATTACAGGCATTGGCCGCCCTCAAGAAAGGGGATTTTTCAGCCCGCCTGCCGGTGGAATGGACCGGAATGGCCGGCAAAGTGGCGGACGCATTCAATGAACTGGCGGATCAGATGGAGGATTCGACCGGCGACTTGAACCGCATCAGCCGGGTCGTCGGCAAGGAAGGAAAACTCAGCGAACGGCTCCCCTTGGGCAAGGCCACGAACGGCTGGAAGGAACGCATTGATTCCGTCAACACCCTCATCACTTGTCTCGTGCATCCCATTAGTGAAACGGCTCGCGTGATTGGCGCCGTCGCCACCGGCGACCTTTCCCAAAGCATGGAGTTGGAAATTGAAGGCCGGAGCGTGGAAGGCGAATTCCTGCGCACCGCCAAAACGGTCAACACGATGGTAAGCCAATTGGGCGCC
The DNA here is from genome assembly GCA_028293325.1 of Pedosphaera sp. GTDB lineage: Bacteria > Verrucomicrobiota > Verrucomicrobiia > Limisphaerales > Pedosphaeraceae > JAQGOT01. The sequence goes on from JAQGPA010000104.1 coordinate 21,322, forward strand.
TTTGCCTCCGAAGTGACCCGCGTGGCCCGTGAAGTTGGCACGGAAGGCAAACTCGGCGGTCAAGCCAAGGTTAAAGGTGTGGCCGGCACCTGGAAGGATCTCACTGATAACGTCAATCTGATGGCCAGTAACCTGACCAGCCAGGTCCGCAACATCGCCACCGTGACCACTGCGGTGGCCAACGGCGATCTTACCAAGAAAATCACGGTCGATGTCAAAGGCGAGTTCCTTGAATTGAAGGACACCATCAACACCATGGTGGACCAACTCCGTTCGTTTGCTTCCGAAGTGACCCGCGTGGCCCGCGAAGTCGGCACCGAAGGTGAGTTGGGCGGTCAGGCAAGGGTGGAAGGCGTCTCGGGCACTTGGAAGGACCTCACCGATTCGGTAAATTTCATGGCCAGCAATCTCACCGCCCAGGTCCGTAACATTGCCGCCGTGACCACGGCGGTCGCCACGGGTGACTTGTCGAAAAAAATTACGGTGGACGTAAAAGGGGAAATCCTCGAACTCAAAAACACCATCAACACGATGGTGGATCAACTTTCCTCCTTCGCCTCCGAAGTGACCCGCGTGGCCCGTGAAGTCGGCACCGAAGGCAAACTCGGCGGTCAGGCACAAGTCAAAGGCGTGGCCGGCACCTGGAAAGATTTGACGGATAACGTCAATTTCATGGCCGGCAATCTCACCTCGCAAGTCCGTAATATCGCCGACGTCACCAAAGCCGTGGCCAAGGGTGACCTGTCGAAAAAAATCACGGTCGATGTCAAAGGCGAAATTCTCGAACTTAAAAACACCATCAACACGATGGTCGACCAGCTTTCCTCCTTCGCGGCGGAAGTGACCCGTGTGGCCCGTGAAGTCGGCACCGAAGGCCGGTTGGGCGGCCAGGCCAAGGTGGAAGGTGTCTCGGGCACGTGGAAGGACCTTACTGATTCGGTGAACTTCATGGCCGGCAACCTCACCGGCCAGGTGCGTAACATCGCCGACGTGACCACTGCCGTGGCCAACGGCGACCTTTCCAAAAAGATCACCGTGGATGTCAAAGGTGAAATCCTCCAGTTGAAGGACACCATTAATACGATGGTGGACCAACTCCGCTCCTTCGCCTCCGAAGTGACCCGCGTGGCCCGTGAAGTCGGCACCGAAGGCCGGTTGGGCGGTCAGGCGGATGTGCGCGGTGTGGCTGGCACTTGGAAAGACCTCACCGATTCGGTGAACTCCATGGCCAGCAATCTCACCGGTCAGGTGCGTAACATTGCCGACGTGACCACCGCCGTGGCCAACGGCGACCTTTCCAAAAAGATCACCGTCGATGTCAAAGGCGAAATCCTCGAACTCAAAGACACCATTAACACGATGGTGGACCAACTCCGCTCCTTCGCCTCCGAAGTGACCCGCGTGGCCCGCGAAGTCGGCACCGAAGGCAAACTCGGCGGTCAGGCGGACGTCAAAGGCGTGGCTGGCACCTGGAAGGATTTGACTGACAACGTGAACTTCATGGCCGGTAACCTGACGTCGCAGGTGCGTAATATTGCCGCCGTCACCACCGCTGTGGCTACCGGCGACCTTTCCAAGAAAATCACGGTGGACGTCAAAGGTGAAATCCTCGAACTCAAAAACACCATCAACGTCATGGTGGACCAGCTTTCCTCCTTCGCTTCGGAAGTGACCCGCGTGGCCCGCGAAGTCGGCACCGAGGGTAAACTCGGCGGCCAGGCGGAAGTCAGAGGTGTGTCCGGCACCTGGAAGGACCTTACCGATTCGGTGAACTCCATGGCCGGCAACCTGACCTCCCAGGTGCGTAACATCGCTGCCGTCACCACCGCTGTCGCCAACGGAGACTTGACCAAAAAAATCACCGTTGATGTAAAAGGTGAAATTCTC
>JAQGPA010000105.1 GCA_028293325.1 Pedosphaera sp.
AAACCAAGTAAACGAAAAGGATTTTTATGGCGAAGGTTTTAGGCATTGATTTAGGAACAACCAATTCCTGCATGGCAGTCATGGAAGGTGGCGAGCCGCTGGTATTGGAAAACTCGGAAGGCAAACGGACCACGCCCTCGGTGGTGGCCTTCACGAAAACGGGTGAGCGCATCGTGGGCGATGCCGCCAAGCGGCAGGCGATCACCAATTCACGCAATACCATCTATTCCATCAAGCGGTTCATGGGGCGCAAATTCGAGGAAGTGCAGGAGGAAATCAAACGCGTTTCCTACAAGGTGGTCCGGGCGCCCAATGGCGACGCGGCGGTGGAGGTCGAAGTGGGCGGTCAGCGCAAAGTGATGAGCCCGCCGGAAATTTCGGCGATGATTTTGTCCAAGCTGAAGGCCGATGCCGAAATGCGGCTGGGCGAAAAGATTACCCAGGCGGTCATCACGACACCGGCCTACTTTAACGATTCACAACGTCAAGCCACGAAGGACGCGGGACGCATTGCCGGAATGGAGGTGCTGCGCATCGTGAACGAACCGACCGCAGCGTCGTTGGCGTATGGTTTGGACAAGAAAAAGGATGAGGAAATTGCGGTGTACGACCTCGGTGGCGGCACGTTTGACATTTCCATTTTGGAATTGGGCGAGGGGGTTTTTGAGGTCAAAGCCACCAATGGCGACACGCATTTGGGCGGTGACGATTGGGACGCGCGCATCATGGATTGGATACTGGATGAATTTAAAAAGGCCCAGGGGATGGACCTGCGCAATCAGCCGGACGCGTTGCAACGCATCCGGGAGGAGGCGGAAAAAGCGAAGATCGCCCTCTCCAGCACCACGGTTTATGAGATTAATCTGCCGTTCATCACGGCGGATGCGAGCGGTCCGAAGCATATCAGCCTGAAATTGACACGGGCAAAAATGGAACAGCTTTGTGAGGATCTTTTCGAGCGCACGAAGCCGCCCGTGATCCAATGCTTGAAGGATGCGGGCATTACGGCCGACGATGTGGATGAGTTGGTGCTGGTCGGTGGCATGACGCGCATGCCGCGCGTGGTGGAAACGACGCGTTCGCTGATCCATAAGCAACCGCACCAGGGCGTCAATCCGGACGAGGTGGTGGCGATCGGCGCGGCGATTCAAGCCGGCGTGCTGCAAGGCGAGGTGAAGGATGTGGTGTTGCTGGACGTGACACCGCTGTCACTGGGCATTGAGACGCTGGGGGGAGTATCCACCAAGTTGATCGAGCGCAACACGACGATTCCGACGCGCAAGTCGGAAATTTTCTCCACGGCGGCGGACAATCAGCCGGGGGTGGAAGTCCATGTGTTGCAAGGAGAGCGTCCGTTGGCGCGGGACAATAAAACGATCGGGAGATTTCAATTGACCGATATTCCGCCGGCGCCGCGCGGGGTGCCGCAAATTGAAGTCGGCTTTGACATCGATGCGAATGGCATTTTGCACGTGAACGCCAAGGACCTGGGCACGGGCAAGGAGCAAAAGATTAGGATCACGGCCAGCAGCGGCCTGTCCAAGGACGATATTGCCAAGATGCAACGCGATGCGGAAGTCCATGCCGAGGAGGATCGACGGCAGCGGGAGGAGATTGAAGCGCGCAACGAAGCGGATAGTGCGGTGTATCGTTCCGAGAAAATGTTGCGGGATAATGCCGCAAAAATATCGGATGATGATCGGCGCAAAATTGAAGAGGCCGTCCAGGCGGCCAAGGATGCGCTCAAGGGAAGTGACACGGCGGCCATTAAGAGTGCGTCTGAGCGGCTCAACGAAGTGTGGCAGGCGGTTTCCGCCGAGCTCTATCGCGGAGCAACGGAACAAGCCCAGGCGGCTGGTCGCGGGGCAGGCCCGCAACCAGGCCGGCCCGAAGGTGAGCCCGGCAAACGGCGCGGTGATGGCGAGGTGGTTGAAGCCGAAGTTGTGGATGAAAAAGGCGGGAACGCTTGAAATAAATGCTATTGCGACAGCGCCTCGAGAAAGGGGTTCAGGGCTCGGGCGCCGTCGTAGCGCCAGCCGTTGATAAAGAAACAGGGCGTGCCATTGACACCACTGCGCACGCCGCTGGTGAAATCTTCTCCGATGCGGGCCGCATGGGCGCCGACTTCGGCGTCGAGGATGACACGCCGGGCATCGAGGCCAAGCTCCCTTGCGTATTGGGCAAGATCCTCGTCCTCAAGCGCGAATTGATTTTCAAACAGCAGGTCGTGCATGTCCCAAAAGTTTCCCTGGTCGGCGGCGGATTCGGCAGCTTCCGCCGCGTGCCCGGCATGCGGATGCACCGTGACAAGGGGAAAGTGGCGATAGGCGAACTGCAGTTGATTGCCCATACGTTCGAGAATGGTTTTGACCAGTTGATGCGCCTGGCCGCAGAAAGGGCATTCGTAATCGCCATACTCAACCAGGGTGATGCGCGCGTTCGAGGGCCCCAGCGTGTGATCGCGTTGGCTGATCGGAAGAGTCAATTGTGTCGTGTCCATGTCACGAACGGCTTCACGTTTCATAATGTCTCCTTTGGCTTTGCAATTTTTCGAGTGCGGACCGGATGCCTGCGGCGGTCAGGTTCACGTACTGGGCGAGAGATGATTCCCGCGAGCCATCACCGGTATAAACACAATATCACCTGCGTTGGCTGTTTGTTTAAGTGGGGTCTTTTGCTCTGTATGAATGAGCCGCAAGTTTCTCCGTCGCCGCAGAAAAATGTTCCAAGGGAAGGCAATTCAGTCCTTTTGGCAGAGACAAAGCGAACTGCGTATGATAAAAATGGCGGACGTTCCCGTTTAATGGCGACTCAAATCAAAAGCAATGTCGTGCCGGCGCAATCCACCGCGCTGACCCGTGCTCAATGGCTGGTCTTGCTCGCCGCACTTTTGGGCTGGTTGTTTGATGGTTATGAGATTGGTTTGTTTCCGGTGGTGGCACGGCCGGCTTTGAAAAGCATATTGGGCGCAGCCGGAAATGGCAGCGATGCGGTCGTGGGCAATTGGATGGGAATCATTACTGCCTGCTTTCTCATCGGAGCGGCGTTGGGCGGCGTGATGTTCGGATGGCTGGGGGATCGCATTGGGCGCGTGCGGGCGATGGGGTTGAGTATTCTCACGTATTCGCTGGTGACCGGCTTGGGATATTTTGCGCAAACCCCGGAACAGCTCGGCGCGGTGCGGTTCGTCTCCGCGCTGGGGATGGGCGGTCAATGGTCTTTGGGGGTGGCATTGGTGATGGAATGCTGGCCGGAGAAATGGCGACCGCTGCTGGCGGGGGCCATGGGAGCGGCGGCCAACATTGGCCAGGTGCTCGTGGGGTTGACGGCCAAGTTGCATGAAGTGCGGATCGATTCGTGGCGGTGGATGATGTTGGTGGGCGCGCTGCCGGCGTTGCTCGTCGTTTTTATTCTGTCCATGGTGCCGGAATCCGAGCGTTGGCGGACGGCGGCAAAAAAAGGCGGAGCAAATCCTGTGCGCGAAATTTTCTCTCCCTCATTTATAAAAATCACGCTGCTGGGAGTGGTATTTGCATCCGTGGCTTTGATTGGCACCTGGGGGTCGGTGCAATGGCTGCCGCTTTGGGCCGACCAATTGGCGGGTAAAGGCAATCCCGCAGCCAAAGCCAACACTCAGGTGCTGCTGGCGTTGGGTGCCACCATCGGATCACTGATCGCGCCATTCATTGGCGCGCGTTTTGGGCGCCGACCGGCTTACTTTCTTCTCTGTGCGGTTTCCCTGGGTTCCTGCGCGTTGCTGTTTCGCACCGTGCATGAATTCGGCGGAGTTTTTCTGGGTGGCGCTTTTTGGGTCGGCGCGGTCACCGCTTCTTTTTATGGTTGGTTCCCGCTTTATTTTCCGGAGTTGTTTCCAACGCGCGTTCGCGCGACGGGACAGGGAGTGTGCTACAATTCCGGCCGGGTATTGGCGGCCGCGGGGGCGTTGACCCAGGGCCAATTGGTCGGTTATTTCGGCGGCAGCTATGCGCAAGCGGGCGCCATCGTCACACTGGTTTATCTCGTGGGCATGGCGGCCATTTGGTTTGCGCCGGAAACAAAAGGCAGAACTTTGCCTGAATAATTATAAAGTAAATGTCGTGGCAGCAGCAGTGAATTGAGTCCGACTGTGCCAGCAGTTTTAGTTCCGACGCAGATACTGTGAAGCCGGAGCTTTCTGCCAGGTCGGCGGGCCAGATTGGACGGGGCGAGATTTGAGGGGAGTATTCGTGATTGCCAATCCGGCGTCTGCCTTCCGTTCCGCGACTAATTGGGCTTCGGCCTGAAGCCAATGTTCCACCGCCTTTCCCTCCGGGCGGCCTTCCATTTCGTAAATGCGTTGCGCACAGGCGCTAATTTCTTCGTGGGTCGGCTTCCGATAGCTTTTGATACTCTTGGACATCAGTTTTGCCTTTCCTGAATGGAAGTTCCTACAGTTGACTAATACAGCAGTGATTGGACTTACGCAAATGCCGGGATGTTCAATTTTCCGGACAGAGTCGGCCGTTGCTGATATCAAGCGGCGACACAGCCGATTGAATATTATCTTTGTTATCTTTTTAAACCCGGCGTATTTTCCGAGCCCGCTTTCAGGCAAAGCCCCCATTGCATTCTGGTCCCGGCGGTTGTAGATGCAGAGGAGGAAGGTCGAATTGGCGTAATGAGGGAATCGACACAGTCATATATCGGCGCAACACGGGCGTGGCGGACACAACGGACGCTCATGTTTGCGCGAAACTTCTTCAAACATCCCAGAATGTTGGGGTCGCCAATCACCAGTCCGCGGCCATTAATTGATGATTTGTTGGGCAGAGTGGCATGGGATGATGCACGGGTCATCGTTGAATATGGTCCCGGGGTGGGGGACTTCACTCATGAGATTCTGCGGCGCATGAACCCGGAAGCGCAGCTTGTCATTATTGAAACCAACGACGAATTTGTTCAGTTCTTACGCGAATGGTTGCCTGACCCCCGTTTGCACATTGTGCATGGTTCAGCAGTTCAAGTCGGCCCTTTGCTGCAACAGCTGGGGTGCAAACAAGCGGATTATGTTATCTCCGGAATTCCCTTTAGCACGATGCCAGCAGTCCTGCGCGAAAGAATTCTCGCTGCTACTTGCTCTGTTTTGCAACCGCGCGGCGCTTTTCTGGCCTATCAATACTCGCGTCGCGTGTCCCCGAGCCTAAATAAAGTATTCGGGCAGGTACACCGCAACTTCCGGTTGCTCGGCTTTCTCCCGGTCTGGTTGTTTCACTGCCGACCCTAAGCCAGATTGGCCGACTCAAACCGCAGACAACTGCGAATAATAGCCCGGCATTTCAATGCCGGGCTATCGATCCGGCCTTTACATATAGATGCCGCCATTGACGGATAATACCTGACCGGTGATATAACTGGCGCGAGGACTGGCCAGGAACGTAACGGCATCCGCAACTTCTTCCGGATTGCCCAATCGCCCCATGGGTGTCATGGCGCGCACCTGATCCAACACTGAAGCGGGAACGTCCTTCGTCATATCGGTGCTGATAAATCCCGGCGCCACGGCGTTAACCGTAATTCCTTTGCGTGCGACCTCCCGGGCCAAGGCCATCGTGAACGAATTAATGCCTCCCTTGGTCACGGCGTAGTTGGTCTGTCCAAAATTTCCCGTAAGCCCCACAAATGAAGAAATGTTGATAATCCGTCCCCAGCCCAGGTTGATCATGCAGGGGAGAACAGCATGCGTCACATTGAAGGGACCGTCCAGATTGACCTCCAACACTTCGTCCCACATTTGCCGGGTCATTTTCATAAAGGTGCGATCCCGGGTAATGCCCGCGTTATTTACCAAAATGCTGATTGGACCCAGGGAATCACTTGTTTCCTGCACCATGCGATTGACTTCCTCTTCCGAGGTCACATTGGCTGCAAACGTACGGCAGCGAACTCCTTTTCCCTCAATCAAACGACAGATTTCCTCGGCCCGCTCCCGGGATTGTTGATAGTTGAATGCGATGTCGGCACCTGATTCTGCCATCGCCAAGGCAATCGCGCGGCCAATGCCCCGTGCTCCTCCAGTAACCAGACAAACTTTTCCTTGTAGCTCTTTCATGCTGATCTTCTTTTCGTATGTAAATCGCACACCGACGGCATTGCCGATAATGCGGGGAATACTGCCTGCCGGAATAAAACTGAATTATTCTCCAAACAGGCGACGTAAGATGGTCAGCAGTTACTGGTAATTCTTATATAAGAATCAGCGCGCAAAAGCAATCAAAAAGGGCAGGTTATGCTGCCGGACGCCATCCGGCATCCGCCCAGAGCGATCCGCTAACGGCGGAATTCGAGACCATAAAACAGATCGCATCCGCAATCTCTTCCGGCTGAATCAGCCGGCGTAATTGCGTTTGAGGGATGATCTGTTGTTCGATGTAATCCTCGCCCAATGCGCGTACCATTGGAGTATCTGTAAAGCCCGGATGAATAATGCCGCACCGAACACCATGAAAAATGGCTTCCGCCATCATCGTGGATGCGGCCCCTTCCAATCCCGCCTTGGTCGCCGAGTAGCTCAACTGGCCCTTGTTCCCTTGCGAGGATACCGATCCAATGAAAACGATCGTCCCCATCAGTTCTTCCTTCGCTTCCCAACGCTTTAATCCATGCTTGCGTCGATAATCCGCAATCCCTGCCACCATTTCCAATGCCCAATATATGGGCGCAATCAAATTCACTTCCGTCACGAGACGAAAAGTTTTGGTTGGATAAATGATAATGGAATCGTTCTGCTTATCGACCTTTACGGCCAAGCTGTCACGGGTGATACCTGCCGCTGGCACGCAAATATTGACTATCCCGTGCTTTTCATGCAGATCTTGGTAAACCCAGGTTCGGAAGGTTTCTTCGGTGACATCCCCGGTGTATCCCGTTGCCACTGAACTTCCCATGAGTTGATTAACCTCGGCGGATAATTCATGGACAACTTCAGTCTTGTCCACCAACGCCAGGGAGCCAATCTGCCTTTTTGCAAGCTCCAGCGCTACCGCACGACCAATTCCCCCTGCTGCCCCTGTTACTACCGCAACTTTACCTTTGATGTTCATATTAGGTTTCTTTCATTTCGATGATTGGCCTAGGGAAGCCGATCGGTTGTTGCTGCTACAGAAAAATAAAACCTTAAAACAGCAGAGTCAACTCATTATTTTGCGTTCGCACAAACTTGTGCCTTTGCGGAATACCCATGCCTGTATTAAAACAGCAGTATCCTAATATATTATCCATGAGAGTGTTACGATGTAATACAGGGATCCAAGCTGCAATTCCCTAATTGACTTTAAGGCGAAAAGTGGTATATGTTGCGCCATTGCGAAATAATTCGCTCCTGGTTATGGCAGAAAACAACGAACCTAATCCAAAGCAACTCGAAATCCGAAAGTATCCCAACCGACGGTATTACGATGTGACTCGTAGTCAGCACCTGACGATGGAAGACATTCGTTTGTTGGTGCGCGACGGTTATGATATTCGCGTAACTGATTCGAAAACCGCCACCGATATTACTGCTAAAGTCCTGGCACAAATCATCCTCGAGTTGGATGGAGAGAAGATTGACATATTCCCCGCAGCTCTATTGATGCGAATGATTCGCGTCAATGATCAACTGGCCAAAGACTTTATGGGGCGTTACTTTGATCAAGCCCTGTCTGTATTTATTCAATATCGTCAACAAGTTGAGGAGCAGTTACGTGGGGGCGACGGCTTTGGCGCATTATACTCTTCACTCGCTAATTGGAATCGCGCCATGCTGAATCCTTTCAACATGCCATTCATGGGCGGAGCGGGAGCACCGGCTGCCGGAGCCATGACCAATTCCGAAAATCAGGATCTCCAGGAAAAGATCAGCAGTTTGGAAAAAAATATTTCTACGCTCGAAGCCAAGCTCGTCGGAAACGGACGCCCCCGCCGCTCAAAAACCCGGCGCGCAAAAGCAAATGGCAAATAATGAGTGGTTTAGGGAATTGTGCAAGCGCACAAAAAATTCTTGACAGGCGGTCGGAATATCGTTTATTTTGGAAGTGAAGTTTAGAGCCATACTTTGAGTCTTGGCCTTTCAGGAAAGCCTGAATCTAAACACCAGTTCGTGACTCCGCGCGATGGCGGCACCCTCTGATTGAGGATGGTGCCGGTGCACAATTGTGGAGCTTTAATAATATTTTGAACCATACAGGACCATCAGCCAGAAACATGGAAAGGAACTGTTAAAATGAAAACAAAGGAAAAGACACACGCCCAGAATCATTCACAGGCTTACACGCAAGCCGCAGCTCAGGCTGCAGCGCCCGGAACGGAACTTTTTGATCAAGCGATGAAAAGTTATGAGCACGCACTCCGTACCGGCGTGAGACTGCAGGAGGACACGGCCAAATGGTGGACGAGCTTTCTTAATCAGGCAACCTGGCCTCAGGAATGGCAACGTCAAGTGAGTTCGGTCATGTCTCATGCTATCCCCACGGCTCAAAGAAATATGGAAGACTCGTTGCGGTTGCTGGATCAAGGAAGCAAGACCAGCCTGAACCTTCTGAAGCGGGCCATGGATGGCACGCGTAGCAACGCGGGTTCCGAGGTTCAAAGCCAGGTCCAGGAACTTTGGCAAACTTCACTCAGCGTTCTCCAATCCAATATGCATGCGATTACTGAATCGCAGGCCAAGGTGATGGAATCCTGGACGGAGTTTGTGCGCAAAGGCGTGGCTTCCACCACCTCGGCAGCGGCCTCCGCTGCGGCAGCCGCATCGCGGTAATTGCCAGATGCTCCTGTTTGTTCCGGGGCCACTGGTTATAGAGAAATGTTATGTCTAAAAATATTTATTTGGCGGGAGGCGTACGTACAGCCATCGGCAGTTTTGGCGGTGCCTTTGAAAACGTGTCGGCGCCGGCATTGGGTAGCGCAGTGGTCAAAGCGGCCTTGGAACGTTCCCGGGTTTCCCCAACTCAGGTGGAGGAGGTTATTTTCGGTAACGTTTTAAGCGCTGGCTTGGGCCAGAATGTTGCCCGACAGGTGGCCATGGGGGCGGGACTCAGTCCCGCCGTCGGTGCCACCACTTTGAACAAGGTTTGCGGCTCGGGCCTTAAAGCGGTCATGCTCGCAGCGCAGGCAATTCAATGTGGCGATGCCGCTGTAATCATCGCGGGCGGCACCGAAAACATGTCCCGGTCTCCCTATCTCCTCGAAAAGGCCCGGAGTGGTTACCGCATGGGCAATGGCGAGCTCGTCGATTCACTCATCAAGGATGGACTATGGGACGTTTACAATAACTCTCACATGGGTACCTGCGGTGATCGTTGCGCTCAAAAGTACGCCTTTTCGCGACAGCAACAGGATGATTACGCGGTGGAAAGCTTCAAACGCGCTTTGGCTGCGGCCGCCCACTGCTACTCAGCCAAGGAAATCGTGCCGGTCGAAGCGCCTGCTGGCAAGGAAACCGTGACGGTTAAGGAAGATGAAACTCCCAGGAAGTTTAATGAGGAAAAACTTCGCAAGCTCCGTCCTGCCTTCGGCAAGGAAGGCACCATTACAGCGGGCAACGCCTCCAGCATCAATGACGGCGCCGCCGCGGTGGCCGTCCTATCGGAGGAAAAAGTGAAGGAATTGGGTGTTCAACCGCAGGCGAGAATCCTCGGCTATGCCACTTTTTCTCGTGAGCCCGAATGGTTCACCATAGCCCCCGTTGGCGCCATCCAAAAGCTAATGGAGAAGCTTTCGTTGAAGGTGTCGGACATCGACCTGTTTGAGATCAACGAAGCCTTCTCAGTTGTGCCCATGGCCGCGATGCGGGACTTGGGCATTCCCCACGAAAAAGTGAACGTTCACGGCGGAGCCGTCGCGCTCGGCCACCCCATTGGTGCCAGCGGTGCCCGCACCCTCGTGACACTGCTCAACGCAATGAAGCAACGCGGAGCAAAAATTGGGATTAATTCCCTCTGCATCGGCGGCGGGGAAGCGGTCGCAATGGCGGTAGAACTCTGTTAAACCGGACAACGGGCGCGCCGATTGCAAATCGGCGCGCCTTGACCATCATTAAAACAGTGCCAAAGTATTGAGTGGTTGTCCCGGTTGTGGCAATCACTGGACCACAATTCAGTTCAACCAAGCATGACAATGAACGATACTACTGAGAACGCGTTTGAGAAAGCGGCTGCCTTCCAGAAAATCTGGATGGACACGTTCACCCGAATGGCCCAGTCCGGCTTTTCCCTTTCTCCTGATTCAACCCCGCCGGAATTTCTTCGCCAGATGCGAAGTGGTATTTTCCACGCGCTCTCCAAGTCCTGGGAGGAATTCATGCGCTCACCCCAGTTCACGGAATCGATGAAGGGCATGATGGATAATGCCATTGCTTTTCGTAAAATGAGCAACGATTTTCTGACGGGGGCTCATCACACCTTCCAAGGCACCGCACGTGCGGATATTGATAGTCTGATGCTCGCATTGCGCCATTTGGAAACCCGGATACTGGATCGTGTTGAGGACATCTCCACACGTCTGGATCAATTGGAACAAAGACTTGATGGCGCTCCGCGAAACGGCAAGGCGTCGGCCCATGGCAAAAATGTCCCGCCACAACGTAAACGTAAAACCGCCGCCCGCCGAACCAAGGCGACAGGAAAACAATCTTAAACGTCCCAATCGGACAGCTAGCAAGCTTATGACTGAAAATACCACAGTTAATAACCCCTGGTTTCGATGGCAGCAATCCCTTCTGGATGAGGGCTTTGCTAACATGCGGCGTATGTCGCGCATTCCCTTCCTTTGGGAGAAGTCCCAAGCCGTGAAAAAAGGCGCCACTCCTTCCGAAGTGGTTTATGAAGAAGATCGGCTCAAGCTCCTTCACTATTTGAGTGATGCCAAACCGCGATATAAAACTCCGCTGATATTCGTTTTTGCGCTCGTCAACCGTCCCTACATTCTTGACTTAAAGGAGAATCGCAGCGTGGTCAGTCAATTTGTGAAGAGCGGTTTTGACACTTATCTTATTGATTGGGGAGCGCCTCAACACGCCGATCGCCACCTGACGCTGGATGACTATATAAACGGTTATATGTCAAACGTGGTGGACTATGTATGTGAACGCACCGGCGCTCCGCAGGTGAATATCCTCGGTTATTGCATGGGTGGCACCATGAGCACGATGTACACTGCGCTCCACCAGCGAAAGGTCAAAAACCTGATGCTCCTCGCCGCGGGAATTGATTTCGCCACGCGGGACGGACTGCTCAATTTCTGGACCGATCCCAACGCGTTTGATGTGGACGCCTTTGTGGACGCCTTTGGCAACGCTCCGGCTGAATTCCTCCAGGCCACTTTTCAACTTCTCAAACCGGTGCAGAACCTCATCGAAAAACCGATCAATTTCTTTGAAAAGGTGGATGATGATAAATTCGTCGAGGATTACTTCACCATGGAAACCTGGCTGAATGACAACATCGCGGTTCCTGGTGAAGTCTTCCGGGAGTTCGTGAAATGCCTTTATCAAAAAAATCTTCTCGTCAAAAATCGCATGCCGGTGGGCAAGCACACTGTTGATCTCCGCAAAATTACCTGCCCGATATTAAATATCATGGCGCAAGCCGATGATTTGGTTCCCTGTGCGCAAAGCGCTCCGTTTAATGACCTGGTGAGCTCCCGTGATCGCAAGTCCATCGTGGTTCCGGCGGGCCACATCGGTTTGGCCGTTGGCTCCAAGGCCCAAAAGGAAGCCTGGCCCGAAGCCTGCCGCTGGTTGGCGGATCGCAATTAATCCCCCGGCGCATTTCTCAAAGCCGCGTTGCCGCGAGAAATGTGCCGCCAGTCTCCAAGCGTAGCACATTTTCGAATGTGACACGTGTGATTTCCAAAAGCGCTTCTTGAGTCAGGAATGCCTGGTGGGCGGTGATCAAGACATTCGGGAACGTCAATAGTCGGGAAAGCTCGTCATCCAACAACACTTGTCCGGATCGATCCTCGAAAAAGATGCCTTCCTCCTCTTCGTACACATCCAGCGCCACTCCACCGAGTTGTCCACTCTTCAACGCTTCAATTAAGGCCGTCGTCTCAACCAATTTGCCGCGGCTTGTGTTAATGAGCAGCGCGCCTTGCTTCATCCGGCCGATGCTTTCGCCGTTGAGCAAATGCACAGTTTCGGGCGCCAGCGGTAAATGCAGTGAAACTACGTCGCTTTCGCCCAGCAAAACGTTGAATCCCGTGTAGGTCACCCCATGTTGGGCCGCCCAATCCGGCGTGGGGAAGGGATCATAGGCCAGCACCCGCGCATCGAATCCCCGCAATATTTGGGCCGCGGTTTTCCTGATTTTCCCCGTCCCAATAATGCCCACTGTCTTGCCAGCCAGATTGAAGCCTACCAGTCCAGTCAGCGAAAAGTTATGTTCGCGTACTCGATTATAAGCGCGGTGGATTTTCCGATTCAAAGTAAGCAACAAACCCACTGCATATTCCGCCACGCCATTCGGTGAATAAGCTGGCACCCGCGTTACCGCAATGCCCAGGTCCTTGGCCGCCGCCAAATCCACGTTGTTATAACCCGCACAACGCAGTGCAATCAACTTCACGCCCACTTTGGCCAACACTTCCAGGCATGCTTGGTCGACCGCATCATTGACGAACACGCAAACCGCCGCAGCTCCCTTGGATGTCGCCGCCGTTTCTGCCGTCAGCCGAAAATCGTGAAAACGCCAACGGACGCCGTCACTCACAGACGTCCGGCTGAAATATTCCCGGTCGTATGGCTTCGTATCGTAAACTGCCGCTTCAATCATGGCTTTTCTCTCCAGTTAACAGGGGCATGCACCCTGGCGCTATATTGACTGATTTTGTGCTCCGCCTTCATTTGATTCACAGTTTAAAGCTAAACATCCGATTGGCCCATGGCAATTACAATGACTGGTTGGCGTTGGCCTCGCCAAACCTCGTCGCCCCTGCTTCCCAGTTGATTATTCCAACGCCGTTAAGATTGTTCATAGACAAACTGCACGCCAATTAAATAAGCTCATCCTTGAATCCCGACTATGTTCTCGCTGCCCTTTTAACCATCAGCGAGCATTCCGGTTTCGGTTAAGACCATCTCAGTCATCCATAATCTATAATCGATGAACGCAAAAAAACTCAAAATCTACAGCTTGCTGATCCTTGCCCTCACCTTTTTCGCCTTGGTAACCCAGGCCGAAGATGCGGCCCAAACCACTCCCGAAACCAAGGAACAACGCGACGCTCGCATGAAATGGTGGCGCGACGCTCGTTTTGGGATGTTTATTCATTGGGGCGTTTATTCAGTGCCCGCCGGCGTTTGGAATGGTGAAGAGTCCAGGCACATTGGCGAATGGCTGATGTTGGACTACAAAATTCCCGTGACTGAGTACTCTGCCTTGACTGAGCAGTTCAATCCCGTCGATTTCGACGCCAATAAGATCGTCAAGATCGCCAAGGACGCCGGCATGAATTACATTGTCATCACGGCCAAACACCACGACGGCTTCGCCATGTTTCATTCCAAAGTCACTCCTTACAATATTTATGACGCTACTCCCTTCAAGCGTGACCCGCTTGCAGAGTTGGCCGCCGCCTGCAAACGGCAGCACATGAAGCTGGGCTTCTATTATTCCCAAGCCCAGGACTGGCACCATGCCGGCGGCGCCGCTGCCAAAGGCGGTCACTGGGACAAGGCTCAGGACGGCGACATGGATGAATACCTTGACAAGGTTGCTATTCCGCAAGTGAAGGAAATCCTCTCCAACTACGGTCCCGTGGCCGAACTCTGGTTTGATACGCCCGTCGGGATGACCAAGGAACGCGCTGCTAAGTTTCTTCTCTTGTTCAAACTTCAGCCCGGCATCATCATTAATAACCGCCTCGACTCGGCCAAAGCCACCGGCGACTTCTCCACCCCGGAGCAGAAGATTCCCGAAACCGGCATTCCCGGTAAAGATTGGGAAGCCTGTATGACCATCAACAGCACCTGGGGCTACAAATCCTTTGATCATAACTTCAAATCCACCAAAACTTTGCTGCAGAACCTCATCGATATTGCCAGCAAAGGTGGCAATTACCTGCTGAATGTCGGTCCGGATTCCAAAGGTGTTATTCCCGCTCCGGAAGTGGATCGTCTCCACGAAATGGGTGCCTGGCTTAAGGTCAATGGCGAATCCATGTATGGCACCAGCGCCAGCGCTTTTGCCAAACTTCCCTTCAAAGGCCGTTGCACTCAGCGGCCGGGCAAGCTCTATCTGCATGTTTTTGAATGGCCTGCCGATGGCAAGCTCCTCGTCCCTGTCTCTAACAATGTCAAGAAAGCTTACCTGCTGGCCAAGCCCAGGAAATCGCTCAAAGTCCAGGCCGACCCCGCCGGTAAAGTCATCATGCTTCCGCAAACTACACCTGATCCTATAGCCACAGTCGTAGTCCTCGAGATCAACGGCCCCGCACAGGTGACCGACGAAGGCAAAGCCGCCCCGCAAAAGGACAACACCGAAAAGACAGCCAAGGTTAATCAGTAGTTGCGGGCCCCATTTTGTCTCAACCTCCTAAAGCGACTTCCATCGCTTTAGGAGGTGTTTGCGCCTCGGCACTCCGCTGGCTTACTTCTTTTGCGGTCGAGTAGCCGAGATCATCAAACCCAAGTGCCTTCCATTTGTGTTGGAAGGATTGGCATCTAGCAGAAAAAGTCCACTTCCCTTTGGAATTTGAATTCTAGCCGTTACCGCAAGATTTGTTTGAGCAGTGTTTGAGGTGCCGGATGGGGACACCGTTGTATCCGTTACGGTGATTGCCATGGTAAGATCGGTGGCGTTCTGCCGCACCCCTGGCGAAAAAATCAGCGAGTAACTCTCGCTGCTTTGGACTCCTTGTATGGACCTCCCGCTACCCATCGACATTCCTGACTGGACTCCATCTGCCGTGCTGATTCTGGGCGAGCTGAGGACTAAATTGCCGGGTAATTGTTCGAGATGACGGCTCAGGTTAGTCATTTCGGCATCATTCAATATCCAAACCCGCACCCCGTTCGTCTCAGCAAGCGCTTCACGTCCCTCAAGAGGATTCGTTGCGTTCTTCAGCTCAATAAACTTCAGATTCAGATCGATGCGCTTTGCCGAACCCAAGACTGTCTGCTTCAAGCGCCACAACCATCCCCAGGAAACGGGAATCCAGTGGTCCGGCAAAGGGACCTTATAGGTCGGCATCCCACTCCCGGGTGCCAGCACGATTACCTGTGGTGGCAGGGGCGATCGGGAGATGGCCGTAATCGCAGCCCCAACGACAACCAATAGCACCACTATCAAAATGACCTTGTACCACCTTGGTCGCGCAAAGCAAAATGTCATGGCCCGTTTCTTCTGTTGCGCTGTTCAACCCCACCGTTGCCAAAAAGTTTCCATCGCCTCGTCCCGGTTATTCCCTTTGGCCTTATGATACACTCAATCCAACGCCAGATTGACCCGGCTTTTACCTTTGGACGCGGCGTCAATCGGCTTCGGCTTGGTGATAAACAACCGCTCCGCCGTGACCTGATCTGTTTTCAGAAGATAGGCCTGCACCTTTGCCGCTCGCGCTTGCATCAAGTCCCGCAAATCATCATCCGTAATTTGAATGCGCCTTACCAATTGGTCCTCCATGTCGGCTAGTTCTGCCTGACGCGGCGTGAGCGGCGCTGCTGGCTTGCCATCCGCCGTTAAGCCCGGCGGTTTCACCGGGGTTTTCACCGCCTTTATCTGGGTAATCAACTGATAAGCGCCATTCTGCGGCGGCGCACTGTAACGGAACTTCTGCATTTCTGCCCTCGCCACATTGGTGCTGGAACCCGATGTTGCCTCCCGCGCAATTTCTGTCGGTCTATAACTCCCCAAAGTTTTCCGGTAAGTTCTCCGCACCAGGCGCTCGTAGTCCTTCGGCTCCAGCTTGACTTCATCCAATGTCATCGCCGGCCTGCCCGGGTCTGCTTGTTCCTTCATCCATAGTGCCTTGATCTGATCCTCGAACCGCGCGCGCGCCAATCCTTCGCGATCCGTGGCAGGATTGACCGACCCGTTGATTTCCACCGTCAGCGTTGGCCGTTCGTAAAGCGCCTTGGCCAAAGTGTTCAGTTTGTTCGTCTCGCTCTCATTATAACTGGTGCGGCCCGGCTGAAAATCCACATAGCTTAATTCTTCCCCTCCGCCAAACGCCGCGCCGAGCAACGAAAACGGCGAGGTTGCCGCCTTGACGATGATATTCCCCACCACCTGCCAGATGATTGGCCCAATCTTAAACTTCGGATCATCGATTTTCCCTGCCACCGGCACATCCAGTTGGATGCGGCCATTGCGATCCTTCAGCAGCGCGACTGCCAGCTTTACCGGCAGGCTGGTCGCATCCGGGCTGTTGTTCTTCGGCCCAAAGGTCAATTGATCCACATAAAATCCGTTTTCCGACTTCACTTCCCCCTTCTCCACCAGATAATGCACCGCGAACGAGAGCTTGCCCTTTTCCAGCGGACGTCCGGCAAATTTTTCAGTGTACGGAGTGAATGAGGTCAACTCCGTGTTCGTGAACGTGACTGAAATATCCCCATACAAATCTTCCGCCAGCGGATTCACCTTCCCAGTAACGCTGAATGGCGAGCGATCATCGACCTTCCCTCTCATCTCCACCGTCGCCATTGTTCCGGCCTGGGATGTCAGTCCCTGGACAGTCCCGCCAAACTCCTGCACGTCGAACGAGCAATGTGGCTCCAATGATTGGTCGGAGAAATGGAGTGAAGCATTCTCCAGCACCAGCGCGCCGAGCGATACATCCGGAATCTTCCTTTTCTCTTGTGGTGCCGTCGTTGCCGCTGTTGTGGCGTTTGTTTCCGCACCACCAAGGTCTTTACGCAGAATGGTCTGCAGGTTCGGTCGCTTGTCCGGCCCGATGATCACGCTGGTGTTAAATCCCGTCAGCTTCAACTGGTCCACTTGCAGTTTGTCCGGCTGCAAATCCAATTTAATTCCATCCACGGTCAATGCATCCCACTTCGCGAAATCCTTGAATAACACATCATCCGTCGTCGTAAATTTGTTGATCGCCACGTCGCCGGTGAAATTCACCAATGGCGCGCCCGGTTCCGGTGCCGCATAACGTGCCCGGCCATGCACATCCAGTGCGCCACCCGTGATTACCAGCTTTACCTGTTCCTCCACGTACGGCTGCGCCACGCGCAAATCCAGATTCGTCACCGCCACCTGCACGTCGGCGGACGGCGGGATCAGCGTGGCCGTGCCGTTCACCGACACCAGGCCCGTCTCCTGAATGCGCAACGATAGCGCAGCCGTGACCGACGCGTTGGTCAGGTTCGACACCCCCTTCAATGTGAAACCCAACTGGTCAATCTTGATTCTCGCTCCCTTGGTCGGCTTCTTGTCCTCAACTTGAATCGAATAATTATCGAAAATAATCTCATCAATTTCCGCATTCAGCGGGGGCATGGATGCTTCCATGGGCGCATTGGTCGCAGCTGGTACTTGTGGTGGCAGAATCAACTGGGACAAAAGGTTGATCGTGCCGTCCTGATTCTGCCGCACCAAAATAAAACCGTCGCTCGATTTAATCTGACCAACCCTGGCCGTCATTGCGACTACGCCCGCCGATGCATCTTTTACGGACAAGCTTGGAATTTTTAGCACGGTCTCACCGGTGTCCGAGGCTTTCAATTCCAGGTTGTTCAAATAAACCGCCGCATTGGCAACGGTCAGGTCCAGCGCATTTGTTACCGAGTCGTAGTGATAATCTGCCGCCACATCGAGCGTGCCATCGACAATCTGAAATCGCGCATAATCATGGCTATAGGGCATATAGTTACTCAGTTTCAAGCCGCCGAGCCGAAATGTGCCCGCCGACCGCAACGGATTGATGGACACGCTCCCCGCCCATCCAAATGATTCCCCGGAATCAGTCCGCGCCGCAAACGAGTAAGGACTGTTCTTGTCCCGGACAGTCGTAAGGTTCGTCAAATTGACTTGAATCGGCACAAATTGTGTTCGGAATGGCGTCTTGCGTTTTAAATCAACAAAAGCAACCGCCCCATTGGTGATGCTCAATTGATAAATCAGCGCGGCTGGTAACGCTTGCGGCGGTCCCTTGGGTTGTGGTGCCGGATTGTTGACCAGGTTGGCAAAGTTGAAACTCCCATCCTCGCGATAAGTCACCTGTGCAAACGGTTTTTTGAGGCTGATTTCCTTGAAGGTCCACTTCCACCTTAAAATTGATGAGAGCTGGAAATTAATATATAACTCATCAAAGGAACTGAACACCTCGCCGTCTGGCTCTTTCAACGAAAATCCCCGGATCGTCAACGACAAGGCGTACGGGTTGATCTTGACCTGCTCGACGGCCACCTGCCGCTTGGTCAACGCCGGCAAACGCTTGAGCATTTGGGACTTGATGATGGCCGGAACCACAAAAAAACCCACCACGGTATAAATGAATAAAGCGACGGTGATTCGGATGAGCCATTTCTTATGTTTCGCCCGATATTCCGTTGCTCCCATTGCAGGTTTGCGTCTCATATCACAATTTTAAGATGTCATTAGAATAACAAGCCCCCGGCGAAATCGAAGCACTTTGTACGCAGGCGGAGTGCCGCCCCAAATTCTGCCCCTGACTTCTACCTGTTTTACCCCCAGTGCAACCCATTTGCTTGAACAAATTTTGTCCAATCCGCACAATCCAAAGCCGGATAGATTTGACGGGAAGTTTTCTGCGAAAAGGTTTACTTTCTCAACATGGTGAAGAAACTGTTTTTACTGGACGGAATGGCGCTGGTGTATCGGGCGCACTTCGCGTTTGTTAATCGCCCCATTTTTACTTCCAAGGGTGTCAATACCTCTGCCTTGTACGGGTTCACCCAGACTCTCCTTGATATCATCAAAACCCGTCAACCCTCCCATCTGGCCGTCGCCTTTGACACCCATGCGCCGACCCAGCGCCATATCGAATTTCCTGCCTATAAAGCTCAGCGCGAGGAAATGCCCGAGGACATCAGCCTGGCTCTCCCGCATGTTCGGCGCATGATCGAAGCCTTCCACGTTCCGGTCATCATCTGTGACGGTTACGAGGCGGACGACATCATTGGAACTCTGGTCCGCCGCGCCGAAAAGGAGGACTTTGAAACTTACATGGTCACACCCGACAAGGATTTTGGCCAATTGGTTTCCGCGCGAACTTTCATCTACAAACCCTCCCGCATGGGCGAGGGGATCGACATCCTTGGCCTGCCCGAGATCCTGCTCAAATGGGGTGTGGAACGACCGGCGCAAGTCATCGACATCCTCGCGCTCTGGGGCGACATCTCCGACAACATCCCCGGCGTTCCGGGTATCGGCGAGAAAACTGCCTCCAAATTAATTGCACAATATGGCAGCGTGGAAAATCTGCTGGCCCATACCGGTGAACTTAAAGGCAAGTTGAAGGAGAACCTCGAAACATATCGCGATCAGGCTCTCCTCTCCAAACGTCTCGCCACCATTAATCTCGAAGTTCCGTGCCCCATTCCCATCGAAGAGCTTAAACTGCAACCACCCAATGACGACGCCATCCGCAGCCTTTGCGTCGAGTTCGAGTTCAATTCCATCGGCCAGCGATTGTTTGGTCCGGATTTTAAGGCGGGTCGCGGTTTCGAATCCACCCCATCCGCAAATCCGTCACCGAAAAAATCTTCCGGCGAAAGCAAACCCGCCGAGGATTTTTTCCTGACCTCCGACAACGACGAGCCCGCTTCCACCTCCGTTCCCGCGCCCGTAACGGAAAAGCCAGTGGCTTCAAATCTCAAGACCATTGCCGATGTTCCGCACAAGTATCATCTGGTCACTGAACCAAAGGAACGTGCAAAATTAATCAAAACCCTGCACGGTCTGAAATCATTCTGCTTCGACACCGAAACCACCGGCCTGGATTCCAAGGAAGCGCGGCTGATCGGCCTCGCCTTCTCCTTCGCACCGCACACCGGTTGGTATGTCGCCATGCCTGCCGACCTTGCCGAAGCGGCCGCCATTTTGGAGGAATTCCGCCCGTTGTTCGAAGCTGAAGGCATTGAAAAAGTCGGACACAATCTTAAGTTCGACCTCAGCATCCTCAAATGGCACGGCCTCTCTGTTCGCGGCAAGCTCTTCGACACGATGATCGCCCACAGCCTCATTGAACCCGAGATGCGCCATGGCATGGATTATCTTTCTGAAGTTTATCTCGGTTACTCACCCGTCCCCATCACCCGCCTGATTGGTGAAGCCAAGGCGGAACAAATCAACATGGCCGACGTCGCCCCCGAGATCGTCGCTGAATATTCGGCCGAGGACGCCGACGTCACCTGGCAACTGCGTGAGCGCCTTGAACCTTTTCTCAAGGAGAAGGGTCAGGAACGCGTCTTCTACGAAATTGAATCACCACTTATTCCCGTTCTCGTGGACATGGAATTTGAGGGCATTAGGGTCGATGCCGCGGCGCTGGCTGAATTTGCCCGCCAACTCTCCAATGAAATGGCCGATCATGAGAAAACCATCTATCTACTTGCGGGCACCAAATTCAATCTCAACTCGCCGCGCCAACTGGGTGAAATCCTGTTCGACATACTGAAAATTGCCGAGCAGCCTAAGAAAACCAAGACGGGACAATACTCCACCAACGAACAAACGCTCATCGAACTCGCCGCTGAACACCAGATTGTCCAGCGTCTCCTCGATTTTCGCGCCGCAACCAAGTTGAAATCGACCTATGCTGATGCGTTGCCCGAAGCCATCTGGGCCAAGTCTGGTCGTGTCCACACCACTTACAACCAGGCAGTCACTACGACGGGACGGCTCAACTCTCAAAACCCAAACCTGCAGAACATTCCCATCCGCACAGAGAAGGGCAGGGAGATCCGCAAAGCCTTCGTCCCGCGTGACACCCGCCATCGCTTGCTTTCAGCGGACTATTCGCAAATCGAGCTGCGCATCATCGCTGCCTTGAGCCACGAAACCAGCATGCTTGAAGCGTTTCGCGATAATCTGGATATTCACACCGCCACTGCTGCCAAAGTGTATGGCCTCCCTCTCGATTTGGTGACTTCTGACATGCGCCGCAAAGCCAAAATGGTCAACTACGGCATCGCTTATGGCATCTCCGCCTTTGGCCTTGCGCAACGCCTCGCCATTCCCCGCAAGGAAGCCGCCACCATCATCGATCAATACTTTGCCAAATACCCCGGCATCGCCAAATATATGCGGGATACAATCACCTTCGCGAAAAAGCACGGCTATGTGGAAACCGTCGCCGGCCGCCGCCGCTACATCCGCGACATCGCCTCCGCCAACGGCGCCGTCCGCGGCGCCGCCGAACGCAACGCCATCAACGCCCCCATCCAAGGCACCGCCGCCGACATGATTAAAATCGCGATGATCAACATCCACCGCGAACTGAACGAACGTCAGTTAAAAACCCGCATGCTTCTTCAGGTTCACGATGAATTGGTTTTTGACGTTTACCAATCTGAGGAGCAGGAAGTCCGCCCCTTGATTGAGGAGAAAATGAAAACCGCCATCACCTTGGATGTTCCCATTATCATCGAAATCGGTTCCGGACAGACCTGGCTTGAAGCCCATTAATGATCTGCATCTGTTCGGAATTCCACGCGTGACAATTCTCTTTCGCGCCATGTATCTTCGCTCCAGGAAGCCGTTAGGCTCCTCGTAGTAGTTATGCGCAGAAATGTCCTGCTATATTTTTTAATCACGCTCGGGTTCGGCTTGGGAATGTATTATACCATCCAGGCAGGCAAGCGCCTGGAAATCGCGAAAACCCCGCCTCCGGTTGCTATCGCTCAACCCTCAGTCGCCGAGCCACCCTCGGTTCCCTTATCCAATTCCGGAACTGGCTTGAGCCACGTGCTTCAAGGTTTGCGCGACAACCTCCAGGAACCGCTGAGCCAGCTTCTGGTTCAGTTGCTCCTCATCGTGCTTCTGGCGCGTATCTTTGGCAGCCTCTTCGCCAAAATGGGCCAACCCGCTGTCATTGGCGAAATGCTCGCCGGCATCGTGCTCGGACCTTCTGTCATCGGGGGGTTGTTCCCGGATGCCTACCAATTTCTCTTTCCCGTCGGCTCGTTGCAGCCTTTGCGCATGCTCAGTCAGGTCGGCGTCATTGTGTTCATGTTCGTTGTCGGTATGGAGCTCGATGTCAAGCACCTGCGCCACAAGGCTTCCACCGCCGTCATGGTAAGCCACGTCAGCATTTTCTTTCCTTATTTGCTCGGTGTAGTTTTTTCCTATTTCATTTATCAATCCTATGCTGCTCAAAATGTCTCCTTTACCGGATTCGCTCTCTTCATGGGCACGGCCATGAGCATTACCGCTTTCCCGGTGCTCGCCCGCATTCTTGAGGAGCGCAACCTGACCAAAACCCACTTGGGCAGCACCGCCATTACCTGTGCCGCCGTCGATGACGTTAGCGCCTGGACCATCCTGGCCTTTGTTGTCGCTATCGCAAAAGCAGGCAGCCCGGGCGGTTCCATTCTCACCATTTTCCTGCTGCTCGCCTTTGTCGCGATCACCCTGCTTTGGGTCAAGCCGTTCCTGTATCGCCTGCTGGGCGCAAATTCGCAGGACACGCCTCCGCCCACGCGCAATTCCATCATCGGTATCCTGTTGCTGGTCTTTGCTGCGGGACTAATCACCGAAATCATCGGCATCCATGCCCTGTTTGGCGCTTTTTTGGTTGGCGTAATCATGCCGCCCGATACGCGTTTTCGGACTCAGTTGCGGCTTCGCCTGGAAAGTTTCAGCTCCTCCTTCCTCCTCCCGCTCTTCTTCGCGGTCACCGGACTGCGGACGCATATTGAACTCCTGAACGATTGGTCGGGTGTGGCCGTTTGTCTCGGACTCATTTTCGTGGCCACCCTCGGCAAGCTCGGTGGCAGTATGTTCGCCGCCCGCTGGACTGGTATGGACTGGCACGATTCCTTCGCGTTGGGTGCCTTGATGAACACGCGCGGGCTTGTGGAATTGATCGTGCTTAATATCGGCTACGAACTCGGAATCCTTTCCCCGCGCATTTTTACCATGATGGTCATTATGGCGCTCGTCACCACTGCCATGACTGGCCCGTTACTCTCCTTGGGCAATTTTTTACGCCGAAAAAGCCCGGTGCTAGTTGCGGAATCCACTGTCGCGTAAGAATGGAAGAATAGTCGAAGTTGACCCCGGATGGTCAGCCTTGTTCTCCCCATCCATAAAAAATCTCCTACTCTCTGCACCATGTGGAATCTCACCACATGCGGGCTATCATCCGCGCTCATAACACCAAGCGGTGCAGAGAGTAAAAGACTCTCTCAAGCTGACTTCGTTAATATTCAAAACCGGCGTGGACCCGGCCAAAGAACAACCGACTTTCCCAAACGGCGCTCTTTACGCTACACAACTTTAACTAATTATAGCATATTTACTCCCATGTGCAACCGAGGTAAAAGAGACGCCGAAGCTCCTGGAGAGCCCCGGCATTCCCCTCATCACCGCAGGACCTAATCTAATGCCACAGATTGAATCAGCCACCCTCGCCGATCTCCCGCAACTCGCCGACTTGCTGGCGGACCTGTTCGCGCAGGAATCAGACTATGCGCCGGACCACGCCAAACAATTGCGCGGTCTTCAGCAAATTATTGAGCAACCCGACGCCGGATGCATTTTGGTCGTGCGCGAAGGGCGGGAAATATTGGGCATGGTAAACCTGCTTTTCACCATCAGCACAGCCGAAGGCAGCCCCGTCGTTCTAATGGAAGATTTGATTATTCACTCCAAGCGCCGGGGCAAAGGCTTGGGCTCGCAACTGCTGGAACACGCGATTAAATTTGCTCAAGGCCTCGGCCTGAGTCGCATCACATTGCTCACGGAAGGCGCCAACTCTAAAGCCATCAAGTTCTATCAACGCCATGGCTTCAAGTCCTCTACCATGGTTCCCATGAGGCTCCATCTGCCCGGCAGATAAAATCCGTGCCGCTTACTTCCCTTGCTCTTTCGCCCACGAATCGCGCAATGAAATGGTTCGGCTGAACACCGGCTTGCCCGGCTTCGCGTCCTTCGGGTCCATTCGAAAATATCCCAAACGTTCGAATTGGTATCGCGCTTCTGGTGTCGCATTTGCCAGGCTCGGTTCCAGTTTGGCGGCGGCCAATATTTCCAGCGAATTCGGGTTCAGGAACGTTTTAAAATCGCGACCTTCCTTGTCGCCATCCGGCTCCTCGACCGTGAACAGGCGATCATAAAGCCGCACCTCTGCATCTAGGGCGTGCGCAGCGGAAACCCAATGAATCGTGCCTTTGATTTTACGGCTTGCCGTCGCTCCGCCGCTTTTGGAGTCAGGATCAATCGTGCAACGCAATTCGGTAATTTCCCCATTCGCATCCTTCACCACTTCATTGCATTTGATGATGTATGCGTACCGCAACCGCACTTCATTGCCGGGGAAAAGGCGGAAGAATTTCTTCGCCGGATTCTCCATGAAATCGTCTCGCTCAATATAAAGAACGCGTGCGAAGGGGACCTTGCGCGTCCCGGCGCCCGGATCTTCCGGATTGTTTACCGCTTCCAATTCTTCCACCTGGCCTTCGGGATAATTGGTCAGCACCACCTTCAGCGGTCGCAACACAGCCATCACGCGCAGCGCGCGTTTGTTCAAATCTTCCCGGATGCTGTGCTCCAGCAGGGCAACGTCCGTCAGCCCATTGTATTTGGTCACGCCGATGCGCGCGCAAAAATGGCGGATGGCTTCCGGGGTTACGCCGCGTCGCCGCAGCCCGGCTATCGTCGGCATCCGCGGATCATCCCAACCCGTCACCAGCTTCTCTTCCACGAGTTGTAGCAGCTTCCGCTTGCTCATCACGGTGTAACTCAAATTGAGCCGCGCAAATTCAATCTGCTGCGGATGACACGGCGTCTTTAGTTGGTCCAAAATCCAGTCATAGAGCGGCCGGTGCACCTCGAATTCCAATGTGCAAATCGAATGCGTGATGCCCTCTATGGAATCGGACAGGCAATGCGCATAATCGTACATCGGATAAATGCACCACTGATTGCCCGTGCGATGATGCTCCACTTTGCGAATGCGGTAAATTGCCGGGTCGCGCATGTGGATGTTGGGCGATGCCATGTCAATCTTCGCCCGCAAGGTCTTCTCCCCGTCCGCGAATTCCCCGGCCCGCATCCGTGCGAACAAATCAAGGTTCTCCTCCGCTGACCGGTTACGATAGGGACTTTCCTTCCCGGGCACCGTTGGTGCGCCGCGATATTGAATCATCTCCTCCGCCGTGAGATCGCATACATACGCCTTGCCCAGTTTGATGAGCTGCACGGCAAAATCGTACAGTTTTCCAAAATAATCTGAGGCATAGAACTTGTGGTTGCCCCAGTCAAACCCCACCCAGCGCACATCCTCTTGGATCGAGTCCACGTACTCCACGTCCTCGCGCGCCGGATTCGTGTCATCGAAGCGTAAATGGCAGATGCCGCCGGCGTTCTGGCCGGCAATGCCAAAGTTCAGGCAGATGGACTTGGCATGTCCAATGTGCAAATACCCGTTCGGTTCTGGCGGAAACCGGGTGACCACCCGCCCGCCATGTTTGCCGGTGCGATTGTCCTCGGCCACAATATCCCGGACAAAATCGCTGGCGGCTTCCGACGTTGCGGCTTCGCCGCCAGCCGTTGCTGCCGGAATGTTATTTGGGGTTGTCATGCTGTTTTGAAATAAATTGTGTTCATCAATGTAACAAATCCCGCCGCTTCTGAATAGAAATTTCCATGGGAACCCGTCCTTATCGCCTGCTCCGGCCTACCAGCAAGCCGCAGCAAAGTATTGAACCTATTCCTCGTTCCGTGTAGTCTGCCCGTCCGCTACGGCTGAAACCGGGCGACAAACTGAAACAAAGAAAGGCTTGGCTATGGCACTGCGTTTAGGCGACGAAGCACCGAATTTTAAAGCGGACACAACGGAAGGCACGATAGACTTTCACCAATGGCTCGGCAACAGCTGGGGCATTCTCTTTTCCCATCCCAAGGACTACACGCCCGTCTGCACCACCGAACTGGGCGCGGTGGCCAAAATCAAGCATGAGTTTGACCGCCGCGGCGTCAAGGTCATCGCCGTTAGTGTGGACCCGCTTGATTCCCATAACGGCTGGATCTGCGACATTAATGAGACGCAGAAGACGACGATGAATTTCCCCATCATCGCCGATCCCACCCGCAATGTCGCCACGCTCTATGACATGATTCATCCCAAGGCAGATGATACTTTCACCGTGCGCTCGGTGTTCATTGTCGGGCCCGACAAGAAAGTTAAGCTGACCCTGACTTATCCGGCATCCACCGGCCGTAATTTCCTTGAACTCCTTCGCGTGATTGACTCCCTCCAGTTGACCGCCAAGCACAAGGTTGCCACTCCCGCGAACTGGGTCGATGGCGAAGATTGCATCATCTCGCCCGCGGTGAAGGATGACGACATCCCGGCCAACTTCCCCAAAGGCCACCGGCGAATCAAGCCCTACCTCCGCTACACGCCGCAGCCGAACAAGTAATTACTTTTACTGCCGTCCCTGGAATTTGGCACCACAACCGCTTTCCTTCCGAAGGCGGGGTGGGTTTTCCCCCATTTCACCTCGTCAATTCCACAAGCACGTTTGTTGGGAAGTACAACACAATTTGTTTTATGAAAAAATTACTTATTCTCATTGCTTCAATCGTTTTGTTGACGGCTGGCTGCGGACAAAGAGGAACGGGCGGGGCAGGTGGCACCGGCGGCGGTACCAATACCGGGGGCGGTTCCGGCAGCAGCACAAACTCGAGCAGTAGCAGCGGTACTTAATCGCTTGGCTGCTGGGCGGACGGCCATAAAAGAAGTGGGGCAGGTGGACTTCCGGATAAAAGTCCGCCCGCCCGCTTGATAGCAGGAGGAACCGCTGATCAAGATGCGATAGATGCTGGCACAAACCGCCGCCAAAATAAATGGGGTTTCCACCCCAAGTTCCCGTCAACTTGTCTGCGCGGTCGTCGCAATCCAGCCAGCTATTTGCGCGAACTCTTTTTCTTACTCCCCTTGGTTTCCCCAAACCGCGCTCGTTGCTTGTTCACGATCCGCGCCGCAACCTCCTTCTCCCGTCCCCGATAGCGACCGGAGCTTTCAAATTTATGTTCCAGGGTTTTGTATTCCCGTTCCCGTCTCGTACTGGCTCCTCTTGGCATGGCAAATTCCTTTTTCAAATTGACTTTTGTTTCCAAATTCCCCCGTTGCTCACGCACAACGAGGAACACCGCAAACTCACGGCATAACTCCATCCAATCAATGGCGAATAACCCTGCTTTGTCACTCCTGATTACCCAGTAACCATCCCATCCCATCGGACGGGGGGTATTCCTGCTGACCAAACTGCCTCGACACCCCATTGAACCCCGCAAGTCGAAGAACCATGTTATCCGGTATTTTGGTGGCTTGGCCGCCAAATAGAGGAGTGCGGGCTGGGAGGTAAATGAGTTATGAAACCAATTTTGTTTTTTCCCTTGTTGCTGGCTGCCGCAACGCTGTTCAGCGGTTGCCGGACCTATGATTACCGAATCGTCCAACCTCCCAATGTTCCTGGACCGATTGCCGACCAGACAGTGGTTGTTCCCTACGATCCGCTGGAATACCGCTTCGTCCGTCGTCATGACTATCTCGACATGCGGATTGCGAACCCGACCGAGGACCGCATCGTGCTGCTCGGCAACCGCAGCTACGTGGTCGATCCCAACGGGGAAAGTCATCCCGTGCGCGGTCGGGCAATCGCGCCCCATAGTTACACCAGCATGCTGCTGCCGCCACGCCCGTTGACTTACGAGGTCACGGCACCTTATTACGGTTGGGGGGGAGGCTGGGGCTGGGGACCTCGCTTCGGAGACCCTTTTTGGGGCGGTTTCTACGATGGCTACTATGGCGGACCTTACGTTGCCACCTATAATATCATCACTCCCTTTGATTGGGAATGGCGCACGGGTCTCGTCCGGCTCCGCCTGACATACGACCGCAACGGAAAGACCTTCGATCACTACTTTGAAATTGTACGCGAACCTGAGAAATAACGTCTGGATAATAGCGGTGAAGTCTCAGGGTTACTCCCCATGGTATGTTATTGAGGCGGCAAGCTAGGCTTTCAGCATGGAAAGGAACGAGTTGTATTCCTCGACCTGCTTCCGCATCGGTGTAACCCCTATACCTTGCTGTTTCGCGGTTGAAACGGAAAAGGAAATTAGAATCCATGTCGCGGGCGGTTGTGGCACAAATACCCCGGGTCCGCGGGGACGATTCTCATTGGTGTTGTTTAATCATCCGCTTGGAAGACAACTCACATCTCCGGATTTCCCATCCTCGGAATTCAGTTCGTCACGAATTGAATTCTGGAATAACTGCAATATTCCATGAATCAATCTGAAGACGAATCGGGTGGTCGCGGTCTGACCTACGCGCGTTCCGCCGCTCACTCCCCCGCAGGTTTTTCTGCGGACGCCTCCTTATCGCGCAAGGCCATGACCGGTTCGTCGCCCAACGAATCTCCGGCCCAGCCAATCGAAGTTGCCGGCAAAACTTGTCTTCATCAGTTATTTGAAGCGCAAGTGGCCCGCACTCCGAATGCCGTGGCGGTGGCATTTGCAGAAGAACAACTCACCTATGCAGAGCTTAATGCCCAAGCTGATAAATGGGCTGCCACGCTGCGCTGGTTGGGCGTTGGACCCGAAGTGCTGGTGGGACTTTGTGTGGAACGTTCGCCACAAATGATCGTGGGCATCTTGGCCATTTTAAAAGCCGGGGGCGCGTATGTCCCGCTCGATCCATCTTATCCATTCGAGCGATTGGCCTTCCTCCTGAGCGATGCGCGGCCACCAGTGCTATTAACCCAGGAGAAACTCATCCATCTGCTCCCTCCGCATGAAGCGCGGGTAATTTGTCTTGATCTGCTACTGGAACCGAATGCTTCCAAGCCGGCGGCCGTGCCCATTACTGGGGATAATCTCGCCTATGTCATTTATACATCGGGCTCAACGGGAAGAGCCAAGGGGGTCATGGTCACTCACCGCAATGTTGTCCGGCTTTTCACGGCTACCCAGCCTTGGTTCAGTTTCAATGAACACGACGTCTGGACGTTATTTCATTCCTTCGCCTTCGATTTCTCTGTCTGGGAAATATTCGGCGCTTTGCTGCATGGTGGACGGTTGGTGGTGGTGCCGTATGCGGTTAGCCGCTCGCCGGAAGCTTTTCGCGAATTGCTTTCCCGCGAACAGGTCACCGTGCTCAACCAAACTCCCTCTGCTTTTCGTCTTTTGCTGCAAGCGGAGCAGGGTACATCAGCTTCGGAGGGACTGGCGTTGCGGCTTATCATCTTTGGGGGCGAAGCGCTGGAACTGCGCAAGCTCAAACCCTGGTTTGATCGGTATGGCGACCAATCTCCTCGACTGGTGAACATGTATGGCATCACCGAAACCACCGTTCACGTCACCTACCGTCCGCTCACTATCGCTGATCTTGACCAATCCAGCGTCATCGGTGGTCCGCTGCCTGACCTGCAGCTTTTTCTTTTGGATGAGCAGTTGCAGCCGGTCCCACCGGGTGTTCCAGGCGAATTATGCATTGGCGGTGCCGGATTGGCCCGTGGATATCTAAATAGCCCGGAGGTGACGGCTCAGAAATTCATCCCCAATCCCTTCAGCGAGGAACCCGGTGCACGACTTTATCGGTCCGGCGACCTCGCCCGGCGTCTATCCAACGAGGATATTGAGTATCTCGGGCGGATGGATCATCAAGTTAAGATTCGCGGCCACCGCGTTGAATTAGGTGAAATTGAAACAGCGTTAAACGCCCACCCCACTGTGCGGAACAGTGTTGTTTTACTGCGCGAGGATTTGCCGGGCGACCCGAAACTGACCGCTTATCTGGTTTCCCGTCCCGGCCAAATGCCGGGCGCCAGCGAACTCCAGAATTTCCTGCTTGCGAAATTGCCCGCTTACATGGTGCCAGCCTCATTTGTCTGGCTGCCGTCCTTGCCTTTGACAGTAAACGGCAAGCTTGATCGCCAGGCTTTGCCTGCGCCCGGCCACCATCGTCCTGACCTTGATCAACCCTGCATTGAACCGCGTACTGAGTTGGAACGATTTCTTGCCGATATTTGGTGTACTGTCCTCAACTTGGACCGCGTGGGCATCCACGACAAGTTCTTTGAGCTCGGCGGGCACTCGCTCCAAGGCGCGGAATTTATTGCTCAAGTGGACCGGAAGCTTGGTGAAAAGATTTTTGTGGTTGCGCTGTTTGAGGCTCCCACGATTGGCGATTTTGCCGCCTATCTACTCCAGAATTATTCGCGGGCCGTAGCCCGCGTTTTCGGATCTCCCGCTGCTTCAACCGCAATGCCTGGCGCGTGTTCTAACGGCAAAGTCGATGGTGAAATGCTCGCCTTGGCCCGAAGCTTGATCCAACCTCCTGGCTTCCACCCTCACGCGCAAAGTGGTTGGTCAGCGCAAAAAAACAAGCGGGCACTCTTCATTCTGGCGCCGCCACGCTCCGGAACCTCGTTGCTGAGAATCATGCTTGCCGGTCATCCCCGTATTTTTTCCGCTTCCGAACTGCATTTGCTCGGTTTCAATAATCTGGCGGAACGAAAGGCCTTTTTCACCGGCAAATACAGCTTGTGGCTTGATGGCCTGCTGCGTGCCTTGATGGAGATTAAACGATGTGATGCCGCTGAGGCAGCGCGACAAATGGCGGAATATGAATATGAACGACTCCCCACGCACCGCTTCTACAGCCTGCTCCAGGAATGGCTCGGAGACAAAATGTTGGCGGAAAAAACACCAGCTTACGCCCTGGATGTGGAAACATTACAGCGGGCCGAGACTGATTTTGATGGAGCGCTCTATATCCATCTGGTGCGCCATCCGCATGCCATGGTCTCTTCCTTTGAAGAAAATCGCCTGAATCAGGTATATTTTACCTATGAACATCCTTTTTCGCCCCGGCAACTCGGCGAACTATACTGGTTAATCGTTAATCAAAACACCCTTGAGTTCCTGGAACAAGTCCCCGCCCACCGGCAATGCCGCATCCGTTTTGAAGACCTGGTGACCTATCCGGAAGCCATTATGAGTCACCTGTGCCACTCTTTTGGAATCGAGTTCCATCCAGACATGATCCAACCCTACAAGAATCCCGAACGCAAAATGCTCGATGGCATTCATCCGCAATCGCATTCCATGACCGATGCCAAATTCCACCAATATAAATGCATCGAATCCCAGGTTGCGCACCGCTCTCCGGCGGTCGGCGCTGATAATTTCCTTGGTGACCTCACTTGGGAACTCGCCCGGGTTTTTGGTTACGAATCATCGGAGCCAGTGTTGGAAAGCAGTAGTGCCCAAAACGGTTCTGTTCCTGCCGCCGCTTCGGTGCGTGCCGACCGGCTGTCCGACCGCCGTCAGCTAAGGCAAATGCATCGTCGGAAGCCTTTGGACGTCGGGAGGCCAAATGAATAACCATGGGGCACCAATTGTGCGCGAGGAGGTGGCTATTATCGGCTTGGCCGGACGGTTTCCTGGGGCCGCTAACGTGGATGAGTTCTGGCGCAACATTTGTGATCGTGTTGAATCGGTCCGTTCCTTCTCCGCTGAAGAACTGGCTGCTTCGGGAATTGATCCCGCCGTGCTGAAAGACCCTCGTTATGTCAATCGGGGCGTCGTGCTGGAAGAGGCCGATTCGTTTGATGCGGCTTTTTTTGGCTATCATCCACGCGAGGTCGAACTCATGGATCCCCAGCACCGGGTGTTTCTTGAGTGCGCCTGGGCGGCTCTGGAACATGCGGGCTACGATCCCGAAGAATATGATGGCCTCATTGGTGTATATGGTGGCGTAGCGCGAAATCATTATTTAGTGCGTCATCTATTGCCGCGCCAGGACCTTCTGAAAACCGTGGGCACTCACCAAATGCTCATCGCCAATGAAAAAGATTTTCCCGCCACCCGCGTCTCCTTCAAGTTGAACCTGCGCGGCCCCAGTCTTAACGTGCAGTCCGCTTGTTCCTCTTCTGGTGTGGCCATTCATCTTGCGTGTCAGAGTCTGCTGGGTGGTGAATGTGACATGGCGTTGGCCGGGGGGGCGTGCATTCGTTTTCCCCTGACCGCCGGGTATTTTTACGAAGAAGGCGGCATTCAATCTCCGGATGGGCATTGTCGCGCTTTCGATGCGCAAGCGCAGGGAACCGTTTTTGGCAGTGGCGTTGCCATGATTGTGCTGAAGCGATTGACCGATGCTTTGCGTGATCACGATTTTATTCATGCCATTATCAAAGGAACGGCCATTAATAACGACGGATCCGGCAAAGTTGGTTTCACCGCTCCTGGCGTGGAAGGCCAGGCCCGCGCCATTACCGAAGCGCAGGCCATGGCCGGCATTGATGCCGAAACCATTGGTTACATCGAAGCTCACGGCACCGGAACCTCCTTGGGTGATCCCATCGAAATCGCCGCTTTGACCCGGGCCTTTCGCCAGAGCACGGCCAAAAAGGGTTTCTGCGCCATCGGTTCAGTGAAGACAAATATTGGTCATATGGACGCTGGCGCCGGAGCCGTCGGGGTCATCAAAACCGTGCTGGCGCTGCAACACCGGCAATTTCCTCCCAGTCTGAATTTTGAAAAGCCCAACCCGGAGATTGATTTTGCCAACAGCCCTTTCTTCGTCAATACGAAGTTAACCGAATGGAAATCTGGCGAAACACCACGACGGGCTGGCGTCAGCTCATTCGGTCTTGGCGGTACCAATGCGCATATAATACTGGAGGAAGCTCCAATAAGCGAACCCTCCGGACCATACCGTTCCAGCCAATTGTTACTGCTCTCGGCCAGGACCGGCTCCGCGCGGGAACAAACCACCGGACGGTTGGCGAAATATCTCGAACAACATCCCGAAGCCAATCTGGCGGATGTGGCTTACACACTCCAAACTGGGCGTCGCGCCTTTACGCAGCGGCGGTTCGTGGTTTGTCGGGATTCCCGCGAGGCGGCCGATTTATTAACATCATCCAACCCCAAACGTGTTTTTTCCGGGCTTTGCGGGCGCCCCAATCCGCCGATCACTTTTATGTTCCCCGGGCAGGGTGCGCAACAGGTCAACATGGCGCTGGAGCTGTTTCAAACCGAGCCAACCTTTCGCAAGCAAATTGATGCCTGTGCTGAAATCTTTAAACGACATCTTGGGCTGGATCTGCGCGAGGTAATTTATCCGGCGTGCGACGACGAAATAGCGCGACAAAGGATAAATCAAACGCTGGTCGCCCAGCCCGCGCTATTTGCAGTTGAATTTGCCCTGGCCCAGTTGTGGATGCAGTGGGGAATTCATCCCCAGAACATGATCGGCCACAGCCTGGGCGAATATGTGGCCGCCTGTCTGGCCGGAGTCTTCTCACTCGAAGATGTGCTCATGCTGCTGGCTCGTCGGGGACGATTGATGCAGGACCTTCCCGGCGGCGCAATGTTGGCCGTCTCGTTGACACAGGAGGAAATACAGCCGTTTCTTGGCGGTCACCTTTCGCTTGCGGCAGTCAACAGCAAGTCCAATTGCGTGATTTCCGGTCCCAATGAAGCCATGGTCGAATTGGAACAACGATTTGCCAATGAAAAAATCTCCTGCCGCCATCTCTCCACTTCTCATGCTTTTCATTCCACCATGGTGGAGCCTGTGCTGGAACCTTTTCTGGCAGAAGTGCAAAAAGTAAGGCTAAACCCACCTCAAATCCCATTTATTTCCTCTCCTTCCGGCACCTGGATCACTGCTGCGCAGGCCACGGACCCAGCTTATTGGGCCAGACACATGCGTGAAACAGTCCATTTCGACTCCGGCTTGCGCGAGATTTTCAAAGGCCCGGAAGGCATTTTATTGGAAGTAGGACCGGTGGAATTGCTGGGTGGATTTGCGCGCCGTCTTTCCCGCGAGACTTCATCGGAACGTCTGGTGCTTGCGTCCCTTAGCCATGCGTCAGGCCAACGCGGCGGGATGGATTCACTTCTGCATGCGTTGGGACATCTCTGGCTGGCGGGGGCAAAGGTGGATTGGAATGGCTTCCATCAATCTGAAAAACGATATCGTGTCGCGCTACCGACATATCCCTTTGAGAGGAGGCGTTATTGGATCGATCCACCGGCTTACAATAACCAAGCTGCAGCGGAGACGACTTCGGCTTTCGCTGAGGGGAACCGACCGGCATCAATTCCTGCCATTAATAACGAAGTGACTTCGACGGCTGCTCAGGAAATACGCGAAACTCAGGTTGTCCCCACTCAAAGCAAGACCAGCATGCTTCCCAATCGCAAAGGGAAAATCATTGCAGGATTAGGAGATATTCTGCACGACTTGAGTGGAATTGAGATGGCGGCAATTTCCCCCGACGCAACCTTTCTTTCTCTAGGACTTGATTCCCTTTTTCTCACACAGGCTGGGCTGGCATTTCACAAAAAGTTTGCCGTCCGCATTACATTGAATCATTTGCTTCAAGAGTATCCCTCGATTGAAACTTTGGCAGATTACATTGACCATACACTGCCGCCTGTATCGGAACCGGAGGTTCAAATAACGCCAATTGAATCCCCTGCGCCCAATTCCGATTACAAGCGGGCCATGGAAGAGATGCTGCAACAGCAAATTCAATTCATGTCCCGGCAATTAACATTGCTTCGTGACACCCCTGCAAACGGAAACGACGGACGCACCCCCGAGGTGGACGCATCCGTGCACAACTTAAATTCGAATGGTCGCAATTCCCAAACTCCTCCGGCCGCCAGGCCAATGGAGTCAGGCCAACAAAAGGAGAACCGGTGGTTTGGTCCATTTAAGCCGATCGATAAGGATCCTGACCGCGCTCTGAATGCTCAACAAGGCAAGGCTTTGGAAGAGCTGATTGCCCGTTATACTCAACGTACACGGGAATCGCGCCGCTTGACCCAGGTTCACCGTTCCCACCTGGCCGACCCGCGCACGGTTTCCGGTTTCCGTCTTTTATGGAAGGAAATGGTTTACCCCATTGTCGCTCCGCGTTCGGCCGGTTCAAAAATCTGGGATGTGGATGGCAATGAATATGTGGACTTCACGATGGGTTATGGCATCCATCTTTTTGGCCACTCGCCAAAATTTGTCACGGAAGCATTGGCGGCTCAGCTTAAGCAGGGCATTCAAATAGGACCACAATCTCCCCTTGCTGGCGAGGTCGCCGCCGCACTTTGCAGTTTTACCGGTTTGGAGCGTGTGACGTTTTGCAACACCGGATCTGAATCCGTCCTCGCGGCCTTGCGTGCCGCTCGTACGGTCACCGGCCGCAACCGCGTCGCGCTCTTTGCCGGTTCCTATCATGGCATTAATGACGAGGTCCTGGTTCGCTCTCATAAGATTGATGGTGTGCAACGACTTTTGCCCGTTGCGCCCGGCATCCTGCCCAACATCGTGGAAAACGCATTGGTGCTCGATTATGGTGATCCTGAATCACTGAAACTGCTCGAGACCCATGCGAATGAAGTCGCGGCTGTGCTGGTGGAACCGGTTCAAAGCCGCCGTCCGGATTTTCAGCCACGGGAATTCCTGCACCAGCTTCGTGACCTTACCCTCAAATCTGGTAGCGCGCTGATTTTCGATGAGGTCATTACCGGGTTCCGATTACATCCCGGTGGTGCCCAGGCGTGGTATGGCATCCAAGCGGACCTTGCGACTTATGGGAAGGTGATTGGCGGCGGATTGCCGATGGGCGCAGTGGCAGGTCAGGCCCGGTTCATGGACGCCTTCGATGGCGGTGGTTGGAATTATGGAGACAATTCACTCCCTGGAGTTGGGGTCACTTTTTTTGCGGGCACCTTTGTCCGTCATCCACTGGCGCTACGGGCCTCCGCGGCGGTGCTGGAGCACCTGCAACAAAGCGGGCCGCAGCTTCAGGCGCAATTAAATGAAAAGTCGTCCCGTTTTGCACGCGCCTTGAATGACACTTTCAACGAATTGGAAGCACCTCTCTCCGTCGCCAACTGCGGCTCGATGTTTTACTTCCGCTTTGCCGTTGACCAGCCCTTCGGGAATCTGCTCTTTTATTATTTGCGCGAAAAAGGGGTGCACATTTGGGAAGGCCGTCCCTGTTTCCTTTCCACTGCGCATACGGACGAAGATTTGGATTTTCTCCTGCGTGCTTTTCGTGAAAGTGTCATCGCGATGCGGGCAAATGGATTTCTATCGCAAAATCCTGCTGCCCCGACGCCCTCGGGAATTAACAAGGCAACCGATACAGTGAAGGATGCAGGTTCTGAACACCGCGTGCCCCTTACGCCGGCGCAAATGGAAATCTGGTTGGAAGCGCAGAAAGGGGATCATGCTTCCTGCCGATACAACGAATCGACCACGATCAATTTGCGGGGATCGTTTAACGCAGCTGCCATGCGTGAGGCGCTTCAGGCGTTGGTGAATCGCCATGAGGCTTTGCGCACAGTTTTCAGTTCGCAGGGAGAGTATCAAAAAATCCAGCCTCAATTACAGTTGGAGGTTACCTCACAGGATCTTTCGGCCATGGCATCAGAGGAGCGTGACATGCGGGTTGCTGAACTGCAGCTTGGCGAAGGCAGGATTCCATTTGATCTGGCGAATGGACCTTTGGTACGAGCGCAAATTGTGCGTCTGGCGGAACAGCATCATCTCTTACTTCTAACGCTCCACCATATTATTTGTGACGGCTGGTCGTTGAGCATAATCTTCAAGGATTTGGGCGAACTTTACACGTCTGCAGATCAAAGGGCCGGAATGCCGCTCGCGCCGGCGATGAAATTCAGCGAGTATGTCGCCCGGCAATCCACCCCCGCCCAAACCTCCGAGACGGCCCAATCCGAAACTTACTGGCTCGACCGATTGTCCGGCTCGCTGCCCGTTGTGGAATTGCCAACGGACCTCCTTCGCCCGGCTGTTAAAGGATATAATGGGAAAAGGGTGATTTATTCACTTCCGCCAGCGCTGTATTCCGAGTTGAAGCGATGGAGCGGGCAGATTAATGCGACGCTTTTTACGACACTGCTGGCGGGCTTTGAAATTCTTGTGCATCGCCTCACCGGTCAGAATGCCGTGTTAATCGGCATTCCTGTCTCCTGTCAGGCGCAGGCCGGTGGCGGAGACTTGGTCGGGCATTGCACAAACTTGCTTCCCGTAAGGAGTGACTTTCAAGGTCGGTTGAAGCTCACCGATTTTATTGCTCTTGCCCGGCGCGAGGTCTTAAACGTGTGCGATCACCAACATTGCACCTTCAGTACTCTGTTGCAGAAACTGAATCTGTCGCGCGACCCTAGCCGTGCGCCATTGTTGCCAGTTACTTTTAATGTTGACCGGGTGCTTGGTCTGTCAAACTTTTCCAATCTGACGGTGACGGCTTCGCCAAATCCAAAGAGCTATTTAAATTTCGATTTGAGCCTGAACGTTCGTGATAATGGCAGTACGCTGCAATTGGAATGCGATTTTGATACCGATCTGTTCCATGCTGAAACTATTGAGCGCTGGTTGGCGCATTACCAAACCGTTCTCGAAGCCATGATCAAGGATCCGGAGCGGTTGGTGTCCGAACTGCCACTCCTGAAACCCGCGGAGCTTCAACAATTGCTCGTCGAGTGGAATCAAACGCAAACGGACTACCCTCAAAAAACCATTCCGGAATTGTTTGACGAGCAAGCCGCGCAGACACCGGATGCAATTGCGGTGGCGTTTGGTAATCGACAGGTGACTTATGGCGAGCTTAATGTGCGTGCCAACCAATTGGCCAATTATCTTAAGGAATGTGGCATTGGAGCAGACAAGTTGGTCGGTCTCTGCATCGAGCGTTCACTGGAAATGATTGTTGCCTTGCTTGGTATTCTCAAGGCCGGTGGCGCTTATGTCGCGCTCGATCCGAAAACTCCCATGGAGCGTCTGCGCTTCATGCTGGAGGATGCGCGGCCCTCGGTAATTCTGGTTCAGTCAAAACTGCGGCAGGCGGCAATCGAGCTGGCTATGATGCCATTGCAACAGGAGAGCCGCGTTCCGCTCATTGTCTGTCTGGAAAGTGATGCGCGGAACATTGGACGCCAAAGCACGGGGAATCCGGCGAGCATGACAACTCCGGCGAGCCTTGCTTATGTCTGCTTTACATCCGGGTCCACCGGCCGGCCCAAAGGTGTGAGCGTTCCTCATCACGGCGTCGTGCGTTTGATCAGGAATACCAATTACATTTCATTGTCGGCCACAGATATTTTTCTTCAATTTGCGCCTCTCTCCTTCGATGCTTCCACCTTTGAAATTTGGGGTTGTCTGCTGAATGGAGCCCAATTGGTGGTTTTTCCGCCGCACCTGTCCTCTCTCGCCGAACTCGGCACATTCATTCGAAAGCGCCGGGTTTCAGTGCTCTGGCTCACAGCCGGCTTGTTCCATCAAATGGTCGAACAACAGCTAAAAAGCCTGCGCGGGGTCCGAAAATTATTGGCGGGCGGGGATGTTTTATCTGTCACGCATGTGCGCAAGGCTCTGGCCAGCCTGGGAGAAGGCCGGTTGCTTAATGGCTATGGCCCGACTGAGAACACCACTTTCACCTGTTGCCATCCCATTACACAAGCCTCTGTGGCGGGGCATGCGATTCCGATTGGCCGACCCATCTCAAATACGCAGTGTTTTATTCTCGATCAGAATTTGCAGCCTGTACCGGTGGGTGTACGGGGCGAACTATTTACCGCCGGTGATGGCTTGGCGGATGGCTATTTAAATGATCAAGAACTGACCGGGAGAAAGTTCATTTCTAATCCATTCAGCCGTGACCCGAAAGCGCGTCTCTATCGCACAGGCGACTTGGCGCGTTATCTCCCTGATGGGAACATTGAATTCCTTGGTCGCGCTGATCTGCTGGTGAAGATTCGCGGATTCCGCGTGGAGTTGGGGGAAATAGAGGCGGTACTCCAGCAGCATCCTGGAGTGCGGGAATGCGTTGCCATCGTGCGCGAAGATGTTGCCGCCGAAAAGCAATTGATTGCCTATTTCACCACCCAGCGCGAGCCAGTTCCCGCGAACAACGAATTGCGGGCCTTTTTGAAAGAAAAACTGCCGGATTACATGGTGCCGTCCGTTTTCATGTGCTTAAAATCGATGCCGTTAACCGCAAACGGGAAGGTGGACCGGTCCGCGCTCCCAGTTCCTGATGGAAAACGATCGGATTTGGAGACGGGTTATCTTCCGCCACGGAACGCTGTCGAAGTTAAATTGGTTGGCATCTGGGAAAGCTTGTTGGGCATGACTCCGATTGGGATTCGGGACAATTTTTTTGATTTGGGCGGTCATTCGTTATTGGCCGTAAGGATGTTCTCCCGGATCGAAATGGCTTTTGGAAGGAGAATTCCGCTTACCGCGCTGTTTCGGACTCCAACCATTGAACATATTGCCGACATGGTGCGTCAACAGGAAGGTTTTGTCGGGCAATCACTGCTGGTTGCCATTCAGGAAAAGGGTTCCAAACCGCCGCTTTTTTTGGTGCATGGAGCTGGCGGTGGCATGCTTTGGGGCTACACCAATCTGGCCATGCATCTGCATCCCGACCAGCCGGTCTATGGCATTGAATCCCGCGGAATGCAGGGCCAGAAGGAATTTGGGCGGATCGAAGAGATGGCGGCTCACTACATCGCGGAATTGCGCGCCCTGCAGCCGAATGGTCCCTATTTCCTGGGCGGTTACTGCTTTGGCGGCAATGTCGCCTATGAAATGGCACGGCAACTACATCAACGACAGGAATCTGTGGCGATGGTGGCCCTCTTTGAAGCCAGCCCAATCCAGGGAAGTTATGATCGAGCCCGATGGTGGCGGCCCCGCTTCGCATTCGACTTTCTTCAAAACGTTTTTTATTGGCTCCGGTATCTTGCCCGGTTGGAGGCTGGAGATCGACGCCGAATTGTTCGACGTAGAATCAGGAGCGTCATGCGTGGCTTGATCTGGCGGCTACGTCATTCTCCGATTGAGTCTGCTCCCATTGATTTGGACGCATTTGTAGATGTTTCGCAAATTCCCGAGAGCGAGCTCAAGCTTTGGCGGGATCACCTGCGCGCGATGGAAGGCCAGGCTTCGCTCCCTTATGCCGGTCGGGTTACTCTATTTCGCACCCAACGGCAGCCACTCTGGTGCTCCTTTGATCCCAAGTACGGCTGGCATGAATTGGCTGCAGGCGGCGTGGATGTGCGCATGATTCCCGGGGCACATGAAACCATCTTCATGGAACCCAATGTGCGGGTCACCGCCGCGCAGTTGCAGGCCTGCCTGGATGAGGTTCAGACCGCTAAAATAACGGTGGAAGTTACCGAGGCTGACTCCCGCCAACCGGCTGGTAGCAATGAGGGCGAAAAAAATCAGGTTATTACCTACTTTGATTAGCGCCTTGCCTGCAGGAGCTTCATTTTATCCCATGCGGGATAAGAAACAGGGAGGCAGATGGCAAATTTATTTCAGGATCGAACCGAAGCGGGCCAAATTTTGGCAGGTCGCTTGCGCTATTTCGCCGGGCGGAATGACATTCTGGTGCTGGCGCTACCTCGGGGAGGTGTGCCGGTTGCTTTTGAAGTGGCGCATGAATTGCAGGTGCCTTTGGATGTATTTCTAGTGCGCAAACTCGGGGTGCCTGGGCACGAAGAATTGGCCATGGGTGCCATTGCCTCAGGCGGCGTATTGGTGCTTAACGAACGGGTGTTGCAAATGCTCGATATTCCCGAAGAAACCGTAAATGAAGCGGCGGAGAAGGAAGGGCTCGAACTTCAGCGGCGGGAAAAACTTTATCGAAACGACCGTGCGCCTGTGGCTGCGCGGGGCCGGATTGTCATTCTCGTTGATGATGGATTGGCCACCGGAGCGTCCATGCGGGCGGCGGCGGCGGCGGTACGGCAGCAGGACCCGGCTGGTATCCTGGTGGCAGTGCCGGTTGCCGCCCCTGAAACCTGCACCGATTTGGAATCTGAAGTGGAACAAGTTATCTGCTTGGAAACTCCGGAACCATTTTACGCGGTGGGCTTATATTATCGTCATTTCCCAGAGGTCGCGGATGAGGAGGTTCGCGACTTGCTGCAACAAGCGGCGGAAGAGCAACCGGTTCCAATGGTGAATGGTAAAAAAGGTCCGGACGGGGCATGAGCCCATCTCACCAATGAGGCAGTTCCGGGGTGGCTTACACAGCGGGTGGCAATCTCAAACTTATATCCAACGGCTGCACATCCGCCAAATCCTTGCCGTTGGCACCGGCTCCCAGCTTGGAAATCTTTTCGCCACTGGGCCGCACCATGCGCTCATAACTGCCCACGGCATCGTTATATGCATTATTGGCTTTTTCCAGTCCCTCCCGAATTCTTTCAAAATGTTCGGTGAATTTTGCCACGCGCGTATAAAGCTCCTGTGCGGCGGCGGCAATCGAACGCGCATTTTCTGATTGGGCATGCTGCTGCCAACTCATGCTTACCGAGCGCAACAGCGCAATGAGTGAGGCGGGCGTCGCCAGCATGATGCGTTTACTCGCCGCCCAAACAATCAACTCATGGTCGCCTTCCAGAGCCGCGCTAAACAGGGATTCCGCCGGCAGAAATAAAACCACATGATCCAGCGCTTTCGGAAACTCCCTCGGATAATCCCGCGCACCCAACGCTTTGATCGTCTCCTTCAATTTTGCGGCATGGGCCGCCAGCGCATCCGCGCGTTTGATGGCATCCGCGCTGTCAATCGCATTCAGAAAATCGAGGTCTGGAACCTTGGCATCCACAATGATCATCCGGTCGCCCGGCAGGCGCACGATCATGTCTGGTTTGCTCTCCCCCGACTGGGCCTGTTCGCTGAAATCACAATGCGCGCTCATGCCGGCGGCTTCAACCACGCGCCGCAATGTTTCCTCACCCCAACGTCCGCGCGCCTGGTTGGAACTCAGCACCCGGCGTAACTGCAACGTCTCGCTCGACAACGACTGGCTCTGCACCGCCAGCGTTTCCAGCTGCTTTTTTACCTCGCCGAGGGTTGTGGATTGACTGGTC
The DNA here is from genome assembly GCA_028293325.1 of Pedosphaera sp. Classification (GTDB taxonomy): domain Bacteria; phylum Verrucomicrobiota; class Verrucomicrobiia; order Limisphaerales; family Pedosphaeraceae; genus JAQGOT01. Next base: position 42,093 of record JAQGPA010000105.1, read on the forward strand.
TCGCTTTGTTGCAGGCGTTTTTGGTAGGTTTCCAATTGCTGCTTTAATGGCTCCACCAAAGTGGCAATTGCCTGCTGGCGTTGCGCCAAATCTCCCTTGGCGGACTCTTGGAACGTGGCGAGCGTCGCCTTGGCCAGCTCCAGGAATTGTGGCTGCGTCTGTTTCAGGGCATCCGCACTCAGGGCCTTGAAAGCTTCGCGCAAATCCAGCAATGCCTTGTCCTGAGCTTGCTTGGCGGCCACCAGGGATTGTTCGTGGACCTGGCGTTGTTCCGACAGCAGCTTTTCTGCCGACGCTTTCTGGGCCTCGGCCGTGGCGCGGGCCGTGCTCGTCTGCGCCAGTTTTTCGCGCTCCTGTGTCAATTCCGACTCCCGTTGCGTTAACTGTTGCCGCAATTCATTTTCCAGCCTGCCATCTGCCGGCAAAGCCGACGCATTGCGGCGTGTTCCAGCCAGCCAGCCGATAACACATCCCATGGCGAGGCCCAATATCAGGCCGATGATTAAAATAAGTGTCGGTGACATCTGTTTCTTTTCTCTGGTCCAACCGGGCCAAAAAATAACCCACGGCCTAAGCCGTGGGTTTCTATCCTGCCACGATTTTCATCATGGTCAAATTCCAATCATCGCTTAATAGTGCGCAATCACTTCAATCTCGACATTCGCGCTGCGGGGCAGGGCGGCCACCTGAATCGTGGAGCGGGCCGGAAAATCAGCTGTGAAATACTTCGAGTAAATCTCATTCATCCCGGCGAAATCGGCGAGATTGGTCAGGAACACCGTGCTCTTGACCACATTGCCAAAGGTTAACTTCTGGTCGTCCAGAATGGTCTTCACATTTTCCAGCACGCGCTCGGTCTGTGCCTTGATATCGCCAGCCACCAGGTTACCCGTGGTCGGATCGAGCGGAATCTGGCCGGCGCAGAATAATAAATCGCCGACGCGCACGGCATGATTGTAGGGACCCACCGCCGGAGCGGACTTGGCTGGCTTGATGATTTGTTTGGATGGCATGTTCGTAAATTGTTATTTGGCGCAGGATATGTAGCAATTATGCCGGACCGGGTCAAGGCGCACCGATTGGCGGGCAGTTGTTCCGGTCACGCTTTTAATTTCCGCTCCAAAATTTCCCCCACCAGATTGGGATTCGCCTTGCCCTTGCTCAACTTCATCACCTGGCCTTTCAAGGAGTTCAA
>JAQGPA010000108.1 GCA_028293325.1 Pedosphaera sp.
ATAACACCGAAGAGTTGGTGCTCCAATTGATCAAAGGCGTACGCCATTTCCTGAACTCGCCACAAGCCACCGCCCGCCTCTGCTCCCTAAAAACCACTTTATGACATTCCTTTTGCGAACTGTTCTATCATGGAAGTGTTCCAACCCGGGCCGCGCCTCTGTCTGGCCGGTCTGGGTGAAGATGTGGTGCCCGTCGGCGCGCTGGAATTGGCCCGGACGAACTTGAAAAATTTGTAGCTTAGCCTTCCTCCGCGTCCGCCTCTTCGCCACGGTTCGTCGCGCCAACATCACCGCAAATACCCCGTTTGGAACCCGCCACAAATTCCAGCAGTGTTTTCGCCACTGCGCTGTTGAATTCCTTTTGGGCTTCCGCCAGGGCGATGCGGAGTTTTTTTCCACTGCGGAAAAGGAGCCGATAGACCTGTTTTAATTCCAGGCGATCCGCGGCGCTGATGCCGGCGCGCCGCAAGCCGATGGTGTTCAAACCGCACATGCCATTGTGGCCGCGCGAAATGGTGTAAGGCGGCAAATCCTTGCTGATGGCCGATCCGCCCTGCATCAGGGCCAGTGTGCCGACGCGCACAAACTGGTGCACCAGGGCATTGCCGGAGAGGAACACCCGGTCCGCCACGGCGACATGCCCGCCCAGCAAGGCGCCATTCGCCATGATAACATGGTTGCCCAGCGTCGAGTTGTGGCCCACGTGACTGTTGGCCATCAGGAAATTGTTGGAGCCAATGACAGTATCCTCCGTCAGCTTGTTGGAGCGATGCACCGTGACGTGTTCGCGAAAGACATTGTTGTCACCGATACGCACCCGCGTGGGCTCATCCTTGTATTTTAAATCCTGCGGTGCATCCCCGATGACACAGCCCGCGTGGAATTGATTGTTGGCCCCGATTTGGGTGACGCCCGTCAGATAAACATGCGGCCCAATCAAGCAACCCGGCCCCACTTCCACCCGCTCATCGATAACGGCGTAAGGGCCAATGCGCGCGGAGGCATCTACTTTTGCCTTGGGATGAATGATGGCGGTGGGGTGAATCATGGTCGGGTCAGGGCTGGGCGCGTCGTCGTCATGCCTGCATTTCGACAAACTTCCGGCAACAATTCAAGCAATCCTTCTGTCTGAGTGACCGGTTTTCCCGCGAGCCGATGGAACGCCCCAAAAGGCTTGCGGAACTGTGGCGACGGTGGATAGTAAAACCACATGCCTGATTGTCGTAACCGTTCGTGGTTGCCGAGCGTCTAACCCGAAGATAATTAATCAAAGATTAAACTAACTTTATGAACTACCCCAAATATTTATCACGTCTCCTCGTTGTGGCCGGTATCGGCATGTTGACGTCGCGCGGTTTTGCCGAATCCACACCAGCCCAGCCGTACAAAATCGTCAACACCAACCAGATCATGGGAGCCGGTGGGATTGATTATGTTTATGCGGACAATGATGGCCGCCGCCTTTATGTTCCGCGCGGGGGCGAGATTCTGACCTTTGACCTGGATACGCTCAAACAGGGGGATTCCATCACCAATGCCCGGGCGCGCGGCGTGGCGGTTGATCCCAAGTCCCATCACGGTTTTTGCAGCAGCAGTCCCGTGGTCATGTGGGACACCACCACGCTTAAGCCGATCAAGACCATTGACGTGCAAGGCCGCCCGGACGGCATTCTCTTTGAACCATTGACAGAGCGCATTTACGTTTTGAGCCACAGCCAGCCCAATGCCACGGTGATTGACGGCAAGGACGGCTCCGTGGTCGGCACGATTGACCTTGGCGGCGCGCCGGAACAGGCGGCGAGCGATGGCCAGGGTCATCTCTATGTGGACATTGAAGACCAGGACAACGTCGCGGTCGTGGATGTCAACACCCTGAAGGTCACCGCGCATTATGACTTGGGCGGCAAAGGCGGCGGACCCGGCGGTTTGGGGTTGGACGCGAAAAACCATATTCTCTTCGCGTTTTGTCACAAGCCCGCAACGGCGGTCATACTGGATGCGAACGACGGAAAAATTCTTGCCACGTTGCCGATTGGCAACGGCGTGGATGGCGGCGGGTTTAATCCCAAAACCATGGAAGCCTTCAGTTCACAGGGCGACGGCACGTTGACCATCATCAAGGAAACCAGTCCCACCACTTTCGAAGTGGAACAAAACGTGCAAACCAAGCGAGGCGCCAAAACCTGCACACTCGACACCAAGAATAATCAAATTGTTTTGATCGCCACGGAACGGCCTGCGACCCCGCCGCCCGCCGCCGGCACTCCAGCAGCAGCACCCGCACCTGCAGCAACTGGCACCAACCAACCCGCCGGTAGTGGCGGTGGTGGCCGACGCGGCAACAACAACGGCCCGTCCATGCTGAACATTATCGTCGTGGGCCGCTAAAAGCGGCATTGGGCGGTCGGCAGCAACGAAGTCAAAGTAAAGTCACCGGGCGCAGCGCGGCACATTCCTGACAGCTCAGAACATTACGCGTAAAAATAACCCAACTCGCGCAGGGAAACATAATCCTGCGCGCGTTGTTCGGTTTTGCGGCCGAGGATGATGTGGTCCAGCACCTCGATTTTCAGGACCTGGCCGGCGCGGATTAAATCGCGCGTGGTTTTGATGTCGGCTTCGGAGGGCGTGGGGTCGCCGCTGGGGTGGTTGTGGACGAGCACGAGGGCGGAGGCGCTGGCAGCTATGGCGTTTTTGAAAACTTCGCGCGGATGGACGACCAGCGTGTCGAGCGTGCCTTGGGAAATCTTTTCCACGCTGATTAAACGCCGGCGCGTGTTGAGCAGCACCACCTGGAAATGTTCCACCTGATAGGCGCGGTTATCCTCGCGCAACAGGTCGGCGATGCTTTCCGGGCTGTCGAGCATGGGCGAATCCCCGCGAATCTCCTTGGCCATGCGCCGGGCGAGCGTGAAGGCGCTGGTAAGGGCGATGGCTTTGTCGCGACCGATGCCCTTGATTTTTTGCAGGTCCGCCAGGCTGGCCCGCGAAAGATTGTCGAGCGTGACATATTTCTGGAGCAATTGCTGGGCAACGTCGATGGCCGAAGCGCCCTTGAGGCCGGTGCGCAAGATAATGGCGATGAGTTCGGAATTGTTGAGGGCGTCCGCACCTTTTGCCGCCAACCTTTCGCGCGGGCGCTCATTCTCCGGCAGGTCCTGAATCCGGATGTTATTAGTGGTGGCCATCGGCAGGTTTGTTTAACCACAAAACCAGCAGGAGGCGAAGAAAAATTTGTCGCTTAAAATCTACCGGTTCGCACCCGTACTTGCAGAATCGAGGCCGGCGGTTCCGAGTTTCGCAAGCGTGTAATGCTGGGGCGGGCTTGAGGAGAGCACCATCACTTCCGCAGTCTTGATGATTTGTGCGTGGTGGACTGCCAGCCATTGTACGGAATCCATGTTAAAGAATTTCTGGCAACCCAACTCCTGGAGTACCACGTATTGTACCCCGTCTTTTTGCGCCGCGCTGATTTGCGCCTCCGAGAGCAGGTAAACACAACGGTGCGAGCCGTAAGGTTTCCAGAAATCGGCGGTGGGCTCGCCACCGTCGCTGACCAAGCCGAGGACCCGTGTCTCCGGCGGCCATTCATTACGGAGGGAGGCAAACGAATCTGCGCGGACGGCATAGGCAGCATAGACGTTGCTTAATCTTTCCAGCGACGCGGCCGGCATGCCGATCTTTTGAGCCCAGTGAATCAAGGTGGCCGGCGGAACGAGCGGGCGGGCGGGGCTTAATACAATCGCCGGCAAAACACTCAACGACACCAAAGGGGCAAAGCCCCGCCAGATTCGGGAACGGGAGATTTGTTCGCCACTGATCCCCGCCACCAGCGGCGCGAGCAGCAACGGAAACCACGGGAGAAGATTTCGCGGAAAGGAGGTTCCGGTGCCCAGCCGGGCAAAGAGAACCAGCAGCGAAAAGGTGAGCCAGCTCCACCAGGCGAGTTGCTGCCATCGCAACAGTTGCGGGCGGCGCGCGGGAAACTTTCCGGCTTTGCGCGCGCGCAGCCAGAAGGCGGCGCTCAGGATTAAAGCCAGGGTGATGCCCAGCCCCAAGGCCCCGGCTTCTTCCTGCGGCAGTTCGTTGAGTCGCAACGTGAATTTTACGTAATGCAATTGCAGCCACGAAAGTAATCCGTGGCCCAGCCCCTGTTCGAGCAGGGCCGTGATTTGATTGGCACTGGGAAAGAGTGGCGGCGCAAAGGCCGCAACGAGCATCATGAGACTGTTGCCCAACCAGCCGGCGGCGGGACTGGTGGGTTGGGTGTTGCCCACCATGGTCGTCCCCAGAATTGAGCCCGAGTACGCCAGGCTCAACAGGAGGGGAATCAAAGCGGAAACGAGCACGCCCAGGACGGTCGCGATCGCGAGTCGCAGAGGCTTGGCGAACAAGCGTCGCGGATCTTTCAGTAAAAAGATCAGCACAAACGCGGCGAGCGGCAGATTGCTCAATTTCATGCCGGTGCAAAACCCGGCGGCCAGCAATGCATCCAATAAATAATCTCCCTTGGCGGAAGACGCGAAGCGATGGGCGCAATATAGCGCGGCCAGCAAGGCGGTCAGGGCGGGCAAATCATTGCCGATGCCGCCTGCCTGCATCGTGATGAGATAACCGGACGGGAAAAGCCACATCCAATCGTAGGCCACGCGCCGGGATGCGCCAAACACGCGCAACAGGCTGAAGAAGAGTGCGGGCAAGAAGAGGAAGGAAATCCAGTTGATGACCACAGCGCTGTGAAATCCGCCGGTGATAAGATACAGCGGCACAGTCAGCCATTCGTAATTGGGGAGCGAGTAATTGATTGGCTCGTAGGGGGCATCGATCCAATGCCAGCGGTGCTGATCCAGCCAATAAAGGACTTTGGGCATGCGATAGCTCAGGCTGTCGAAATTATTCGGCTCGTGCAAAAGGGAGCTGATAATAATCAATGCCACCGTCAACACGTAGATCAGCGGCAGCAGGCGGCGGCATTGCCACCAGCGAGCCAGTCGCCGGCCCAAGGCAAAGCGGCATGGCCCGACGCCCCTTTTGCGCCAGGAAAGAATCGTTACGACCACAACCGCAGGAATGCCGGCCAGCAGATAGCCGCGGAAATTTAATTGTCCAAATGCCGAGAGCAGCCAGCCCAGAATCACCGCCGTGGAGGCCAGCCGGATGGACAGGGAGAGCGCCAGATCAAACATCGCTGTGATTACTAACAGAATCCGCCGACCAGTCAACTTTGCGAACGACCGTCAGGCTGTCTGCAATTCCTGCACGATGAACGGCGCGAACTCCTCGTGGAGATGTGGGGGGATGCGCGCCTTGAAGCGGGCGGTGGTGTCGCCATCGTAATTGCGCTCGACGACCTGCGCGACGGCGTGGAGCCGCGCGATGACCGCGGAGGCTTCATGGGGCACAACCAGTTCGAGAAACTCGCGCTCGGGACGAATATGTTTGCCAATTTCCTGGATCAACGCCGGCACACCCTCGCCGGTCATGGCGGAAACGCCCACGACATTGGGAAAGCGATCGATGAATTTGCGTTCGCCGTTGATGAGCTTGTCCATTTTGTTGAACACCATCAGCGTCGGTTTGCCGGTGGCGCCGATTTCGTCGAGCACGGCATTCACCGCCAGAATTTGATCTTCCACCTGGGGATGGCTCGCGTCGACCACGTGCAATAACAAATCGGCCTGCACGACTTCTTCCAGCGTGGCTTTGAAGGCTTCCACCAAACCGTGTGGCAACTTGCGGATGAACCCGACCGTATCGGTCAGCAACGCATTCTGGTTGGTGGGCAGACGCAGGCGGCGCGTGGTGGGGTCCAGCGTGGCGAAAAGTTTGTCTTCCGCGAGGACTTCCGAACCGGTGAGCGCATTGAGCAACGTGGATTTGCCGGCGTTGGTATAGCCGACAATCGAGGCCAGCGGCCAAAGGCTGCGCTGACGACCTTGGCGTTGCGTCGAGCGTTGACGGCGGACGGTGTCGAGTTCGCGCGCGATGCGGGCGATGCGGTCCTGCACGCGGCGGCGGTCGGTTTCCAACTGCGTTTCACCGTCACCACGCATGCCGATACCGCCCTTTTGCCGGGACAAATGGCCCCAGAACCGGGTCAGGCGCGGCAACAAATGCTGAAGCTGGGCGAGTTCAATTTGCAACTTGCCTTCCTTGGTGCGCGCGCGTTGGGCGAAAATATCAAGAATCAGCGAGGTGCGATCCAGCACCTTGCAATCAAAGACCCGTTCCAGGTTGCGGCTTTGCGCGGGGGAAAGTTCATCGTCGAAAATAACCGTATCGACATCCTGACCCTGGCAAAAGCGCGCGAATTCACCCGCCTTGCCGCTGCCAATAAAAGTGGCGGCCGTGGGTGCTTCCATTTTTTGGGAGCCGTCGCCGACGACTTCACCACCGGCGGTGGCGGCCAGTTCGGAAAGTTCATCGAGGGAATCGCGCATCGCGAATGCGCTCCGGGATTTAAGCTCCACACCGACGAGGAAGACTCGTTCGGTTCGCTTGGTTGAGGTCGAGATTAATGCTTTCAATTACAATTTTCTCTGTAGTGCAGTATAACATGAATCTGGAATTCGAAAAGGGAAGTTTTCCGGCAAGTGGCAGGAGGTGCGGGCGTCCGAAGTGATTGACGCAGAGGGACGTTGAAGGGTAATTTGAGAATTGCCATGGATTCACATGCGGTGACATTTCTTCAGGACCTGGCGGTGGTCATGCTCGTTGCCGGGTTGGTCACGGTCATTTTTCACCGCCTCAAGCAGCCGGTCGTGCTCGGTTACATCGTTGCGGGTGTGATTATTGGGCCGCACACGCCGCCTTTTCCACTGATTCGGGACGAGGAAACGATCCGGACACTCGCGGAATTGGGCGTTATTTTTCTGATGTTTTCCCTGGGGCTGGAGTTCAGTCTGCGGAAACTCAAGGAAGTCGGGGCCACGGCGTTTATCGCGGCGTTCCTTGAAATCACCTTGATGGTCTGGGCCGGCTACGAACTGGGGCGGTTGTTTGGCTGGAACACCATGGACAGCCTTTTTCTGGGGGCGATGCTTTCCATTTCCTCGACGACGATCATCATCAAGGCGCTGGGGGAACTGGGCAAGACCAAGGAACGGTTTGGCGAATTGATTTTTGGCATCCTGATTGTGGAGGACATCATGGCCATCGTGATGATTGCGCTGCTCTCGGGGATCGCCATGAGCGGTTCGTTGCGGGCGAACGACGTGGCGCTGACGGTGGGACGACTGGGGGTTTTTCTCGTGGTGGTGCTGGTGGCGGGATTGCTGGCGGTGCCGCGCCTGCTCGCTTACGTGGGAAGATTCAAGAGCAACGAAGTGTTGCTGGTGACGGTGCTGGGGCTTTGTTTCGGAGTCTGTTTGCTGGCGGTAAAACTCGGTTACAGCGTGGCGTTGGGAGCTTTTATTATTGGCGCGGTCGTGGCCGAGGCGCGCGAGATCCGGCGGGTGGAACGGTTGATGGAGCCGTTGCGGGACATGTTCAGCGCGGTGTTTTTTGTGGCCATCGGGCTGTTGATTGATCCGCGGCTGTTGTTGGAATATGCGTGGCCCATCCTGGTAATCACCGTGGTGGTGGTGGTGGGCAAGGTGTTGACCTGCTCCTTCGGCACGTTTGTGGCGGGAAACGATCTGCGCACGTCGCTGCGCGTGGGCATGGGACTGGCGCAAATCGGCGAATTTTCCTTCATCATTGCGACCTTGGGGCTGACCCTGGGCGTGACCAGCAAGTTTCTTTATCCCATCGCGGTCACGGTTTCTGCGATTACGACACTCCTGACGCCCTATCTCATCAAAAGCGCGGATGCGGTGGTGGCCGGTTTCGACCGGAAGGCGCCGCCGGCGCTGGTCGGCTACCTGGAAGTGTATACGCGCTGGGTGGGACAATTGCGAACGCGGCGGCAACACACGATGGCGGGACGCCTCATCCGGAAATGGACCTGGCAGATGGCGCTCAACCTGACGCTGGTGGCCGGGGTGTTCATCACCGCCGCATATTTCGAACAGCGCCCGCCGGCGTGGCTCGCGGGACTGCCGGGTGGCGAGAAAGGGTTGAAGGCTTTTTATTGGCTGACAGCGATGGTGGCCTCGCTGCCGTTTTTGATTGCGACGTTTCGCAAGCTGCAGGCGCTTGGTTTGCTGGTGTCAGAGTTGAGCGTCTCGCGCGCGGCGGCGGGTGAAAAAACGGCGATGATTCGCGGGGTCGTGGCGCAGATGGTGCCGCTGGCCGGTTTCGTGGGGCTGGGCTTGTTCGTGCTGGCGCTGAGTTCCACCTTGCTGCCGCCGATTGAGGTTTTGATTTTATTGTTATTGGTGGTGGCGCTGATTACGTGGGTCTGGTGGCGATCCTTTGTTAAAATTTATGCCAAAGGACAGGTGGCCTTGAAAGAGACCTTTAGCCAGCCACTACCGCCGCGGCACGAGCCGCCAACACCGTTATTGCAAGGCATCCTGGCCAAGGCGGAATTGAAAACGCTGGGCATTGCCGCGGGCTCAGCGGCGGCGGGGAAATTGATTGGCGAGCTGGCGTTGCGATCGCGAAGCGGAGCCAGCATCGTGGGCTTGGAGCGGAAAGGCGACACGCTGGTTAATCCCGGCCCGGATGAGGAAATTCTTGCGGGAGATCAGTTGTTGCTGCTGGGCAGCCAGCCGCAACTCGAAGCAGCGGAAAAAATTCTTAATGCCTGAAAAAAGAAGGCCCGGCTTGCAGCCGGGCGAGAGGATGCAGCGTACGTTAAGCACGCTACGCAATCATAATAATCCGAATACGATTTTTTGCATGTCAGTTTTTTCCTGACAAGGATTCAGGGATACCCTGAGGTGATGGCGGGAGGTCGTCCGCGTGGCACTACGGATTTCCAGGAGGAACGGCGATGGGCCAAACCGCGTCGCGGCCTTGCCAGATGTTGCTAAACTTTTTGGTTGTTTCCACTTCCGGGCGCGGGTCGCCGTCGTCGTCGCGCCCGTTTTCGCCGACGGAATAGAGCAGGAAAGAGCCGTCGGCATTTGGTTTGTAGCGCAGCGGCTGGCCATCCATCCAATCCCTGGGCAATTCATTCAGGAATTCCGGGACTAGGGCGGATAACTCGTTCGGCATATTATCCTTCCGGAATTCATAACGCTTCAGCGCAATGGCCGTGAGCACCATGTTTTTCTCGGTTTCTGCGCGTAGCGACTTGAGTAGGACCGAACTGGTGATGGAAAAAGTATCGCCCGAAAACAAGAACCGCCAACGATCATACAATCCAAGTTGTTGGTCAGCTATCTGCAACCCGGGGATAATTTCCTTAACGTTTTTATCGGCGACATCCAGGAGCTCTTTACTCGCAACCCATGAGTTTGTGCGAGCCACGCGAAAATCGTCGATGAACCTCTGCCACCGGTTCAGCGCCCTTAGGTCATCCTGATCCGCCCAAGCAAGGCGCCATATTGGAATATTCAAGTAATGGAGCACAAAACCATGAGCTGGCATTGTGTCTCCGAAAAACTCAAGCATCCGGGGCGCTTCCATGGCTGCGATGGCTTTGTTGCGCGACACGGATAAGTTCTGAACTTCCCTGAAAAAGTCCAATGACATATTCCTATCCATTTCAAAGGATTCCGCCATGACTTTGGGAAATTCAAGGGCCTGCCACGCGGCCTGCAGTGTACTGAGCTGGTCATCCGTCCAGCCGGAAGCTTGAAGCGCCTCCCAAGTGTCCACGAAGGCGAATTGTGCGCAAGCTGCACGAACTCTTTGTGTAATGATTAGTTTTTGGCCCTCAAGCGATTTTACCAGGACTAATAATGAATGAAGATGTGTGGCGGCCGCACCGAGGTCATGACGATGCAGGTCATCCTTGATTGCCGCTGAGAGCAATACCACAGTTTGTTTGGCTGTGATGAGCGTTTGCAAGATGGGGAAATCGATGAAATTCTTTCGGTAGTCGAAATCGTCATAGATTACCGGCTTGATCAGGATGACTTGCAGTTGATCCAACAAAGGTCTGGCCGTTTGAATCTTCGGATCGAATTGCTCCCACGAGTTGGAGTGCTTGTCATCGATGGCCCACGAGTTCAGTTGCCAAGAAGGAGTAGCGCGGCCGGGAGTTGCCAGCACCATGCCAAGTGGCCAATCGTTGATGTTGGTTGTGAAACCGCGAATCACATTAGTAAGCGCAAGCAGGTCGTTGGCCGCATTTTGTTCCGGAGCAACCGGAGGCGGGAGCAATTGCGCGATGCTTAACTTTTCTCCCCGGGCCGTGAGCTCCTTGAGGCGCGCCTGCAAAGCGCGATGCCCGCGCACATGTTCGACCAAAATAAAGCCGAGAAAAAGCACGGCAAGAATTCCCAAGCCGATGAGCAATCTCCCAAGAAACTTCTTCACGCGTGCGAGCTTAGAGTGGTTTGTTTTCTAGGGCAACGCGAATTAAAATTCGGAGCAAGGGGAGCCGCACAACGCATGCGTCACGATTATGTCGCTCTTTCAGAGCTTGGAGGAAGGCTCAATTTGACCCAGGGCGTCGCTCTCGGAATCGCTTTGCCCTGGGCTGTATTATTTTTGCCCCTTCGGGGCGCGAGGGGAGCGGAATGAATTCCGCGATCCGTTCGGCGTGAGGTTTCAGGGCTTGGCTCGACGGAGCTTTTTTATGCCGTGGGGCTATTCACAATTCAAAAAATCACATGAACTATACTGCATTGCTGATTTGGTTTACGACATCCGAAATGGTTTTCTGTGATCCGAGTTCCAGCCATTGTAAATGCGCCTGGCGGCGGAACCAGGTGAGCTGGCGCTTGGCGAATTGGCGGGTGCGGATTTTGACGAGTTCGATGGTTTCCGGCAGCGGGCGTTCGCCGCGCAAATGTTCGACGACCTGACGGTAGCCGATGGCCTGCATGGCGGTTTTATTTTCCGCGAGGCCCTGCGGCAAAAGTTTTTCCGTCTCGGCGACGAGTCCGTGGCGGAACATGGCGTCCACGCGGGTGTTGATGCGGGCGTGGAGTTCCTTTGGGTCGCGGAGGAGGCCGAAGAAATGCGTTGCGGGTTGCGCGTTGCTCCAGTCGGCGCGCTGGGTGGCGTAAGGTTTGCCGGTGAGGCGGATGACTTCCAGGGCGCGGATAACGCGGCGGGGATTTTGGCGGTCAATCTTTTTAAATGTCACCGGGTCGCGTTGTTCCAATTCATCCAAAAGTTTGACCAGCGGAATGACCTCCAGTTCGGCGCGCAGGGCGAGGTCGGCGGGCGGGGCATCGCCCAAACCCTCAAGGAAAGCCTTGAAATAAAGTCCCGTGCCGCCGCAAAGAATCGGCACACGACGGCGCGACTGGATTTCACTGACGGCGGCGTGGGCGAGTCGGACAAATTGCGCGGCATCGAATGGCGCGGTGAGTTCAGCTACGTCGATCAAATGGTGCGGGACACGGCGGCGTTCCTCCGGGGAGGGCTTGGCAGTGCCGAGGTCGAGTCCGCGATAGACCTGCATGGAATCGACGGAGATGATTTCGCCATTCAGTTTTTCGGCGAGAGAGAGAGCGACCTCTGATTTGCCAACCGCCGTGGGGCCCGCCAGGAGGATGGGTTGGAGTTCTGTGCCGGTAGCCATCCCGATGGGTTGGTCAGACTTGTTTTGGCTGCGGGCGCGGGAGGAGAAACAGCAGCAACAATCCGCCCGCGATGATGCCGATGCTCACCAATTGGGCAGGCGTGGCCCAGCCGCCGAGATAATAGACGGGATAATCGCCCCGGAAATATTCCACGAAGGAGCGGAGAATAGCGTAACCGATGAGATAGGCGGCAAAAACCTGGCCATCGAATTTTTTGCGGCGATAAAGCCAGGCAAGGAAAAGGTAAAATCCCAGGTTCAGCACCGAGTCATAAATTTCCGTGGGATGCACGCCCACGCCGTGGGTTTCGTGGCTGGCTGGAAAGTGAATGGCCCAAGGCAAATCAGTGGGGCGGCCATAGCAGCAACCGTTCATGAGACAGCCCATGCGGCCAAAGACATAGCCCAACGCGATGCTGGGGGTGAGGACGTCGGCCACCTTCCATATGGGCAGTTTTTTGAGGCGCAGGTAAATATACATGGCGACCACCGCGCCGATGAGGCCGCCGTAAAAGACGAGACCCCCGTGTTGCACCATGAAGATTTCCGAGAACGGTTTGTCGGCAAATTGCTCCCGCCAATAGGAGATGACGTAAAGAGTGCGCGCGCCGAGGATGGCGCCCACGATGAGCCAGGGGCCGAGATCGGCGATCTGTTCACTTGAAATGCCATCCTTTTTTCCCCGCCGGCACGCAGTCCATAAACCAGCCAAAAAACCGGTGGCCACCAGGATGCCGTACCAGTGGACGGTCAAACTACCCAATTGAAACGCGATGCTATGCACTCGGCCTCAACTTAATGAGCGTTTTACGGACTGACAAGGGGGATTCGCGGGAAAGTCACCGGCCGGTGCTGGTGGCCGGATGCGCTTGAACGGAGCGGGTGGGCATTGGCAGGGGCGCGGTGGTGAAGCCGGGCGGCAGAGGCGGAGAATCAGGCAGGCGGGTGACCAGATTGCGCCAGGCCTGGCGTTCAGCGGGAGACATTTCCTGCCAGCGTTCGGCATTTTGCAGAAATTCCCCACGTTCCCGGTCGCTCATGCTGGTGAACTTGCTGAAGGAATCGAGGCATTGCTCGCGCCGACCCTGGGGAAGCTGGGCAAAGGTTTGGAGGGCCTGTTCCATTTGCTCCCGTTCGGCGGGTGAGAGCGACGAAAGCGCCGTCTGCTTTTCCTCTTCGGTAAGGCTGAAAAACTGTTGGAACTGGGCATACAGCCGCTGGCGTTTGTCGGCGGGTAGATTATTCAAGCCGTCGAGCTTTTTAATCAGCGCCTGCCGTTCCGGGTTCGGCAAACTAAACAGCGTGGGATTGATCACCGCCGGAGTGTCCGAGCCGACAAAATACTGCATGGTCGGTTCATTGGTGAGCACTTCCTGTTGCAGGTCGGGCGGAAGAATGTCCCACTGTTGCAGGCGGTCCCTCACCATTTCGCGATCCGCCTCGGGCACGGAAGTCAGTTGGGCGGCCCGGTTCGTGGCGGGGGTTTGCATGAAGCGCAGCATGTACCAATGCAACTGGGTCATCTTGAGCTTCAATTCCCGTTCATCCGGCTTCAGGCCTTCATATTCCTGGAGTTTTTCCAGAATGGCCTTGCGATTCTCGGGCGAACGGCCTGAAAGAAAAGTTTCCCGCTCGGCCGAAGGCATGGCCAGCAGTTCGCGGAACAAATCCACCGGTGATTTAATCCTCGTGAGAGCGGATGTTTGGGAAAGCTCAGGCACCGTCGGTTGTTGCGCTGCGGGGACGGCGGCGTCCTTGGCCGGCAGTGTGGTCACGCACCATGGACTGGCAGCCAAGCCGAGCAGCAGGCAAAGAATAAGACGGGGCAGAGAGATCATTCCATCATGGCCAGCAATTTGGTGTCTGGCGCGGGTCGCGGGTCGCTTAAGTGACGGATGGTATTTAGGTCTTCGAGCGTTTGCAGATTGGATGCGGCCACCACCGGATAAAGCCGCGCCACACTTTGGGCCATCGCGTTCCGGTCATTCACTTCATGGCGGTGGTAGGAAAACAGACCGAACCCAACCACCAGCGAAGCGATGGCGACACGCGGCAGCCAACCATGAATGAGCCGCCCGATGCGCCAGCCACTTTGGCGGGCGCGAGCCGGAGCGGCGGCGTCGCGCTCGACCGCTTGCAGGACGAGCGCAGTGAAATTGGAGGAAACCGGAGGGGCTTCGGGCAATTGTTCCAAAAGTTGATTCAGGCCGGATTCGGCTTCCCAGTCCTCCCGCGATTCCGGGTGGGCTGACAGCCAGGCCTGCAATTGGAGCTCCTCTGCCTCGGTTAACTTGCGGCGCCAGCTCAGCTCGCGCAATTTGTTGTAAACCGGGTCGTTCATAACATCGTTATAATCAGGTTAAAACCAGTAGGGGGTTAAAGTTGCGTTATTTCGGTGCGGGTCGCCAGTCGCCGGTGCGCAGATAAGGTTTAAGCTTCTCCTTCATGGTCTCGCGGGCGCGGTGGATGAGTGATTTAGTCGCAGATAGCGAGCATTCAAGCACTTCCGCGATTTCCTCGTAGCTCAATTCATCTTGGCGACAGAGCAAAATGGCCGTTCGCTGGGCTTCGGGTAGTTCGGCAATGACTTGCTGGATTTTTTGCTCCAATTCCGAGTGTAAAAGCGTGTCTGGCGGAGCAAACGTCTTGTGATCCTCGTATTGGCGGCTGGGTTGATCGTCAGAATCCGGGTAAGTCGCTTCCAGGGAATCGGCGGGATGCCGGGACCGGCGGCGGATTTCGTTTAGGCAAAGATTGCGGGCGATGGTAAAAAGCCAGGTAGTAAAGCGGGCAGAAGCTTCATAACGATGGGCCGACTTATATACTTGCAGGAAAACGTTTTGCGCAAGGTCTTCCGCTTCCGTGCCATCCCGCAAAATCCGGTAAACGACGTTCATTACCGGCTGTTTGTATTTATCCACCAGTTCAGCAAAAGCGACCGCATCCCCGCGTTTGACGCGGAGCATAAGAGCAGCATCGGGATCTAGATTGGCAGACATTGGCTATTTGAGTCTACCAAACACCGGTTCGGAGACAAGGTTTTGGAGATTTGTTGGGCGCTTGCGTTCAAATAGATTTCCCACCAATGTGTTGCGCGGATGCTAACCGTAATTGACAAAATGGAAGCGAGCGCAGCCAACCGGCTGACGCTGCCGGCTGGGCGTCTGCCGACGCAGGAACTGGCGCGGTACAAGACGTTTCTGAAAGTAGAGACGCACCGGTTGAAAATTTTGCATCGGGCCGGGGCGGGCGGGCGGGAAATTTGCCGGGCGCGGGCGGCGCTCATGGATATGTTGCTGCGGTACATGTGGGATGCGATCAAGGCGAGCTTCACGCCACAAGCGCAGAAGGAATTCACCAAGATCGCGCTGGTGGCCATTGGCGGTTATGGCCGGGCGGAACTGAATCCGTTCAGTGACATTGATTTCATGTTTTTGCATGAAGGCCAGGTATCGACCGGGAACAAGCCATTGCCGTTTCTTTCGCGGATGATGGACGGCATTCTTTATCCGTTGTGGGACATTGGTCTCAAGGTCGGTTACTCCGTGCGGAGCGTGGAGGATGCGGTGCAGGCGGCGCGGGAGGACATGCAATCCAAGACTTCGCTGATCGAAGCGCGGCTGGTCACCGGGAGCGAGGCGCTGTTCAAGAAATTGCAAAAAGCGGTGGTGGCCAAATGCGTGGAGGGTCATGAGAGCGAGTACATCACCGCGCGGCTGGAGGACCAGGCGGCGCGGCACAACAAGTTCGGCAATTCGGCGTCGATGCAGGAGCCGAACATCAAGAACGGCTGCGGCGGTTTGCGCGACCACCAGAACCTGATCTGGATGATTTTTTTCAAGTACCGCACCCGTTCGCTGGCGGAACTGGAACAGCGCGAACTTATCAGCAGCACCGAACGCAAACAACTGGAGGCGGCGTATGATTACCTGCTGCGGGTGCGCAATGAACTGCATTACCACACCGGCCGGCCGGTGGATGTGCTGGGCAAGAGCGTGCAGCCGGCGGTGGCGCACAATCTGGGTTTCACGGATCGTTCGCCGAGCGTGCGGCTGGAGAAGTTCATGCGCGAGGTGTACACGCACGCGCGAAATATTTATCTCATCAACCGCACGCTGGAGCAGCGCATGGCGCTGTTGCCGGCGCCCAAACGGCTGCAGTTCATCCGGGGCTTGATTGGCCGCCGGAAAAAGCACAACGAGGAAGCGGCGGCGGTGGATGGCTTCAAATTCATCGAGGGCCACATACATGCCGCGACGCCGCGCGTTTTTCGCGATCAACCCCGGCGGCTGATGCGCGTGTTCCTGCATGCGCAGCAACGCGGGTTGCGCCTGCACCCGGACCTGGCCCAGATGATTCGCAGCCAGCTATCGCTGGCCGACCGCGCGTTTTTGTATGACGAGCATGTGCGGGAAACATTTTTGAGCATCCTGAACCAGCGCGGCAACGTGGCGCCGATTCTGCGGGCGATGCATGAGGTGGGGCTGCTGGGGAAATATATTCCGGAGTTCGGCAAGCTCACCTGCCTGGTGCAGCATGAATTTTATCATCAATACACCGCCGACGAGCACACGCTGGTCTGCCTGGAGCAACTGGACCGGGTGTGGGAAGCCCAGGCCAAGCCCTACAACGAATACTCGCAATTATTTCAAAACCTGGACCGGCCCTATCTGCTCTATCTCGCGCTGTTGCTGCACGATGTCGGCAAGGCGGACGGCCACGGGAAGCATGCGGATGTCAGCAGCCAATTGGCGGACCGGGTGGCAAAGCGGTTGGGGTTGGACGGTTCCGCCACGCACAATCTGCGGCTGGTGATTGAACATCATTTGCTGATGGCGAACACCTCGCAACGCCGCGATCTGGAGGATCCGGTGGTGATTCGGGCATTCGCCAAGCAAATCCAGAATACCGAGGCACTGGCGATGCTCACGATTCATACTTTTGCCGATTCATTGGGGACGAGCGACAAGCTGTGGAACGATTTCAAGGATTCGTTGCTGTGGACGCTGCACCTGAAGACGATGCCGCTGTTGGCGGGTGGCACGGAATTTTTGTTGGTGGAGGAGAAGCAGCGGGAACTTTTGGCGGAGGAAGTCCTGCGTTTGCTGCCGGGGCGGATGAGCGAGGAGGAAGTGCATGCGCATTTCGGCACGATGCCGGCGCGTTACTTTCAAATCCATTCGGCGGCGGAAATCCTGCGCGACCTGGTGCTGGTGCACCGGTTTCTCCATTTGCAGGTGGCCGAGGAAGTGAATGCGCTGGAGCCGGTGGTGGACTGGCACAACGAGCCGGATCGCGGCTACACCGTGGTGAAGATTTGCACGTGGGACCGGGCCGGGTTGTTCAACAACATGACGGGTTCGTTAAGCGCGGCGGGATTGAACATTCTCACCGCCCAGATTTTTACGCGGTCAGATGCCATCGTGCTGGACACCTATTATGTCACGGACGCGCAGACCGGGAGGCTGGCCAATCGCGAGGAGCGGGAGAAGTTTGAGGCGTTGCTGGTCAAGGTGCTGACGGGCGGCGAAGTGGATTTCCCGGCGTTGATTGCCCGCTTGAAGGCGGTGCGGCCGCCGTATCAATCATACGAAGGGGACCGGATGCCGACGCAAATTCAGTTTGATAATGAAGCTTCAGAGAGCCGGACGGCGATGGAAGTGGAAACGGAGGACCGGCTGGGTCTGCTGCATACGATTTCACAAAGCCTGGCGGAACTGGAATTGAACATCTCGGCGGCAAAAATCGTGACGGAGAAGGGCGCCGCCATCGACACGTTTTATATCAATGAACAGGATGGCCAGAAAGTGCTGGATGCCGGACGGCAGGCGTTTATTGAGCGGAAGATCCGGAACGCGATCCAGCATTTGGGCTGAGAGGAGTGCGACGGTTGATTAATTCGCGGCGTTGGGATTCAGCAGCCGGATTTTAATTTCATCGGGGAGGGAGGACTTGGCGATCCATGGTTGAGCAGCGGTGGGGTCGGCGGCCAGCCATAGGCGCGCGGTATTTTCCAGAGTGTTGGCGCGCTGCGCCGGGTCCTGAATTTTTTGCGCCCATTGCACGGAGTCGGCTGGATCATTGTTGGCCACGTGACTGGCATAGGCGCCCAGCGCGGCGTCGCG
>JAQGPA010000142.1 GCA_028293325.1 Pedosphaera sp.
CCTATGGCGCGCATCGCCGCGACCTTCCGGTCAACGACCACGCCCTCTTCGCCGGCCTCACGGTCGTGAACGATCTCATCACCAGCACCGACCGCTTCCTGAGTTTCAATTGATGCCATGAAACCCGGCGTTCTCTTTATCATCACCAGCGACCCGCGCCTCAGCCCGCGACCCGCCGAAGCCCTCCGCATCGCGGCGGGTGTCGGCGTCTGGCGCAAGGCCGACCTCGCCCTCTATCTGCGCGATGCCGCCGTGCTCGCCCTCAGCGAGCAACCCGACGACTTGCTCGACGAAGACAACTATCGTCGTTACCTGCCGCTCGCCTCGGAGAACGGCTGCGCCATCTATGTCCAGCAAGGCGCGCCCCTGCTGACCCAAATCGGCGAACCGCCCGTTCGCTTCCTGCCCATCACCGACGAACAACTCGCGGCCGAGGCGGCCCGCAGCCACTACGTGCTTCGCTTCTGACCATGCGCAACCTGCTTCACATCCTCACGCGCCCCGACGACCCGCTCGCCGATAAAATCATCGCCCTCCAACGCGACCAGCCCGACTGCCAACTCACCGTAGCCGACCTCACCGCGCCGGACCCGGATTACGATGCCTTGCTGGAAAAGATCTTCACTGCCGATTCCATTCAAGTCTGGTAACCATTGTTCTGATGCACTGTCCAATTCTGGACACCGTGTCCTGTTCCAAGACACGCCCATTTCCTGCTCTTCGATTTTTGTGTAGTTTTGAGACAAATGCGCTGGCATGGAACCAGCTTTGGCATCGTTTGTGGACACGAACTTTATTCGATTTGCCTGGCTGATGGTGCATAGTTTTATCCAATCAACCCGCCTGCGCGTGCAAGTCATGAAACTCAAGTCTTTGGACTCGACCGCGGATCGCGAAGCCTGATCTCGCGTCGCTCCAGTTGGCTTGCTCACTTTAAGTAAACTCTCTCCCATTCGGTCCTCTCCCCCTTCTTCCGCCGTTCCTCTGCTCATAAACTGCTCCCTGCTCACACCCACACCGGAACCCCTCGACTCCGACTAAGCCGATAAAAAATCATCGCATGCGAAAAGATGATCAGCGGCACAATGAACGTCGGCAGCAGACTCAGCGGCAGCCGCGTTAATGCCACCATCGATCCGGGATCGGCCAACCCGAACCGCGCCGCCGAAATCACAACCAACAGAATGTCAATCGCTCCAAGTAAATTCCACGCCAGCACCACGCGCCCGGCGAACGGATTGTTCATCAGCAACCCCGCCACCACCAATGCCGTGGTCGCCACCAGAATATCTCCCACACCGCCGGGCACCGCGAAGGCAAATGGCAGTTCCCCGCGTCGATATAATATTAGAAAATAAAACCCCACGAACCGCACCACATGAAACAGAATCATCACGCGCATCGGCAATGACAACACCCATTCACGGAACGAACCCACCTTCCAGAACGCCACGAGCAACGTCACCGTCAAACCCACCAGCACGATCTGGTTCACCACCCGCGGCGCCGGTTCCAACCATCGCAGATACCCCGCCACCACCGCGCCGATAAACCAAACCATC
Source organism: Pedosphaera sp. (assembly GCA_028293325.1). Lineage (GTDB taxonomy): Bacteria > Verrucomicrobiota > Verrucomicrobiia > Limisphaerales > Pedosphaeraceae > JAQGOT01. The sequence goes on from JAQGPA010000142.1 coordinate 1,563, forward strand.
GCCACCATCAAAACCACGCCGGACGTTTTAGCGCGCGCCCCGGACATTTCATTCCCCCGCTTCCCCGCCCGCTGTTTCCGGCGGTTGGACTGCCCCCGCTGGCTTGCGACGATACAGCACCACCACATTCCCCACCTGCATGATGAGCCGGCTGGAAGTTTTCTCGGCGAGCGCCGGCCCCAAAGTTTTCTTCTCCTCTTTGAACTCCACAAATTTCACCTTGATGAGCTCATGATGCGCAAACGCCTCATCAATGCTCTTGATAAACCCCTCGCTCAAACCCGCCTTGCCCACCTTGAACATCGGTTCCAACAGTTGCGCCTGCGCTTTGAGCTTCCGAATTTCCGCGTTATTCAATTCTGACTGCATACCCCAGCATCCCGTGTTCAAGTCACGCCCGCAACTCGAAATCCTTCCTGCTCCAATAATGTGCGAATCCGCCCCGGCTGATCCCCCTGTATCTCAATCGTCCGCTCCCGCGTCGTCCCGCCGCAACCGCACGCCGCTTTCAGCTTCCCCGCCAGGCTCTCGATATATGCCCCGCCAATGTTCGGCGCAAAATCATAAATCACAATCACCGTCTTCCCGCCCCGATGCGCCTTCTCCCGCCGCAACACCACCCGTCCCAACTTCGACGGCTTATACGGCTCCGGTCGCCCCGGCGCTGCCGACGCCGGTGCTGGCCGCTCTTCCCCCGCCGGCAATCCGCTCGCTTCCAGCGCGGCAAATGGATTGTTCAAACCAACGCCGCTGGACGTAAGATCAATTTTTTGTTTCTTGGCCATCGCAAAAATCCCTTAATGCCCCGCCAACGCCACCTTCTGGAAATTGCTCGATTCCGACATCGTCTTGACCAACATCGGCTCCAGCAACTTCCGTCCCTCAAACACCCCGTGCGAAAAACTGTTGAACCACGTCCCGTCCGGCAGGCGCGTCCGCATCAACGTATAATTGCACCGCTTCAGCGTTCCCACAATCCCACCCCACAACGCCACCTCGCCCTGCAAATGTATCTCCGCCTTCGCCAATTCAAAATCCTCCACATCAATCCAAACCGTCCCCGCCATCCGATTCGCAAATCGATCCGTCAACCTCTTCACCGGCAACTCGCCGCTCTTCGGCTCGAACGCCACCACATAAGTCGCCCGGCCCCCAATCATTTTTTGCTCCAGCAACGTCAGCTTGTATTTCGCCACCAATTCGCGGGTCAAAAAATTCTCGCGATTGTCCCCTTTGCTGTCCGGCTTCGCATCCGCCAGCTTGGCCCGCTCCGCCGCTTCCCGCGCGTCTTCCTTCTTCAATTCCCCCACCGAAAGGCTCTGCCCGTTGATCTGTATCAGCCGGATATACGAAAGCCCCGATTCCACCATCACCTGATAAAGCTTTTCCTTATGCTCCTTCAAACGGCCCTTCGTATCCAACTCCTCGGTAATCGTATGCTTGTGGTACAGGTAATTCGGGCGCGCAATATGCGAGTCCGACGATTCCGCCCGTTCCACCGCCCGCTGCATCACTTCCTCAGCGGAAAGCGGCGCTGGCGTTTGCGCATACACTGCCCAGCCCCCGGGCAGATTTCCCATGAGCAACCCGGTCAAAACAAGCATCCGGCTGAAATGGAGCAGACGTTTCATGATGCTACAATGATGCCCGCAATCCCCAACCCTGGCAAGGAGGATTGCAAACACCTCCACCCCAACGCCAACCGTCCCGCCTGACAACGGCCAGTGTCTTTGACGACCAGTCCGGAAGGCCCCCGTTCGTCCTCGTCATTGTCCTCGTCTTCGCCTGTCCGCCATAGCCTTGGCGAAGGCGGATCGTCGTTCTCGATTTTCCCCCTTTGGCTGTGCGCAAGCACCTCCGCGGTTAACATCGGCAATTCCGCAATCCGCACTTCGCACTCCGAATTTGAGCACCAGAACCTTGTCCAACCTTGTCCCATAAAAAAACAACCTTGCGATACCTTGCGTACCCTTGCGGTCCCGTGATGCCCCGTGCGGACTTGTCGCGCCAAAGCCTTGGCGAAGGCGGAAGCACCTCCGCGCAACCAGAATGGTTGCCAGACAGTAGCCGGAGGTTGAGCGCCGAGCGATACCTCCGGAACCCTGCCCCAAATCTCCCACCACCCCGGAGGGCGTGGCACAATCAGGTGCAACCTTGACCAACCTTGTCCCATAAAAAAACTACTCGGTTTTACCTTAACTGACTCAGTTGCCACTCGGTTTTACCTTAACCAGCCTTGTTGTCCTTTGTGCCCGCGCCCCTGCGACTTCCCGTCCCAGTGCCGGAGGCACGACAGACGTTAGCAGCCCATGGCGCCAGCCATGGGATCCGCGCGCAAACTTTCCAAGCCCCGGAGGGGCGACACCACCATTTTGCAAACTCCTCATATATGTATGTTCCCTTTCCCCATGGTGACCCGTCCGGAAGGACACAAAAAATTGATTCTTAAATTGCCTTAAATTACCTTGTCCATCCTTAAAGCCACCTTGACTAACCTTGTCCAACCTTAAAGCCCGGCAGCTACCCGGACGGATCCTTAAGATACCTTGTTTTACCTTGTTATTCATAACGCCCGTCCGGAAGCACCTCGGTTGTAGCGCCGACTGGCAGTCGGCTGTATCGCGAGCTGGCAGCCCGCAGGGTCCAGACATGAAACGTCGGCAACACCCGGACGCCAGCACCTCCGCGCAATCCGAAGGATTGCCAGACAGTAGCCGGAGGTTGAGTGCAGCGACACCTCCGGAAACCGATCCAATACACCCACCACCCCGGAGCGGGTGGCAGAACCTTGACCAAGTTTGTCCCATAAAAAAACACCTTAGCGTTACCTTGACTACCTTGGTTGATCTTAGCGTTACCTTGACTGGCCTTGTTGCCCCCATGATGACCAGTCCGGAAGGACCCCGCCGGACTCGCACCATGCGAACGACCACGCGCATAAGACGGTTTCGCACCACAAAACACCCAACCGCAATCTGCTCCCTCGCCCATCGGATGGGAGAGGGTTTGGGGTGAGGGTGCTCCTTTCCCTTCCCATCGTCCTCGTCGTCGACTCCATTTCTCCCCCTCTGCATCTCTCCGGGAGAATTCCATTTCGAAATTCCGCACTCCCCTGGGCGCCATAGCCTTGGCGACGGCGGCGCATTTCGCACTCCGAACTTTTATATCGTTCATAATGTCCATCTCACCACAAACCCAACCCGTTGACTGTCGCTCGTGTCGCTCCTGTCGCTCAGCTTTTTTCGAAGAAACACCCAACTATCCCCTTTGTTTACAATGCTTTTACGACATTTGGCCTCCTGTTTTTCAAATTCCGCACTCCGCACCCGTCACTACGAATTTAAGCAGCCCCTTTCCTGCACCCTTACTCTCCAAAATCCCTGCAATTCACCCCCAATTCCACCATTTTCTTCCCTCCCCAATAAAAAACCCCGTCTTCACGTTCCCTTAAGGTGGCATCGCGTAGAGTGCCACTATGAAAAACGAACCGGCTCAGACCGAAGGCACTCCCAAAAGCGAAACCCGCGCTTGCTGGATGGTCGTGGACGACAACGAGCACGTTTTACAGGCCATCACCAATCTCCTCGCTGCCATCGCCAACGCTGAAATCCGTGCCTTCCGATCTGCCCCCGAAGCCCTGGCCGCCTTTGCCGCCGCCCCCGAGACTTTTCAACTCGTCGTCACGGATCTGGAAATGCCCCAAATGAACGGCCTGGAACTTTGCCAGCGCCTGCACCAGCTGGCGCCCTCCTTGAAAATTGTCCTGGTCACCGGCAGCGCCCTCATGTCCCACGAAACCGCCGAGCAGAACGGTTTCTTCGGCCTGCTCCACAAACCTTTTCCGCTCGACCAACTCCACTCCGTTCTCAAACGCGCGGAGGTTTCCCTCGCCAACTGATTTCCCAAACCAGACACACAAACAAAAAGTCAAATACACATACACACATGAAAACAAAACTCATAATCGCGCTGCTCTCGCTCAGCGCCCTGGTCCTCATCGCCCGCGCCCAGGATAATGGCGGCCCGTCGGACGGCCAACGCCCACCCCATCACATGGGCGGCCCGGGCATGGACGGTCATCGTCCGCCTCCGTCCCCGGTCATCGGCGTCCTCGATGCCAATCACGATGGCGTCATTGACGCCGCAGAACTCGCCAATGCCTCCAACGCTCTCAAGCAACTCGACAAAAACGGCGACGGCCAGTTGACCCCCGATGAATTCTGCCCGCCGCGTCCCGACGGCCAAAACGGCGGACCCGAAGGCCAACCGCCCCAATAATCATTCCGCGACCAACAGCCCCCCTCAAACGCACCTTGTAGTGGGTGCGTCTGCAAACGGGACAAGCAAAGTTGCTTGTCCCGTTTTTATTTTTTCAAATCTCTTACGCTTTAATAATCCCGCTCGAAACAAAACCGTAAAAGCCAACCATCTCCCCAGCTACAGCATTTATGGAATTGCTCTAAGTGAAGCTGGGAAATTTCTGGCAAGAACGGCATCGCAACCCCGGCAACGCAAAAAGAACCCAAAAACCTCAACGGAGCGCGGCTATGGGCAACGCCCTAGCCGCAGCAACTCCGGAACGACCGGTCCGCTAAACCAAACCCTCAATACCCCGTGATGTTCTCAGTGAAATTTGGAAATTTCTGGTAAGCAGGGCCATTGGGGAAGGCTTGCGAAGGGCTTTCGACACACCCTTATTCTTGCCAATATTTTACTCACTTCACTTAGGGGTGAGGGCGGGCATTAATCACACTCACTCCTCACACTGCTGAAAACCGGTATAGACAAACCGCCGAGCAGTTTTGCGGCAACAACTCGTGGGCCACACTCCCCATTGGACATTGGTCATTCCTTTCGCTTCCCCTCAATCAACCTCCCCGCCACAAAGCTGCTCAGCAGCGCCAACACCGCAGCCACCATCATGACCCGGCGGAAGCCCGTCACGAACGACTCGTCCAGCGCACGCTTGAGTGTCGCCCGCATCTCG
>JAQGPA010000186.1 GCA_028293325.1 Pedosphaera sp.
GTGGTCAATGTGCCGCCGGGGATTGCCATCCCACCGCAAAGTCTCGCAGTAGCGCAAGGTTCCAATGCCACGTTCAACGTGACGGCCACCGGCACGGCTCCGTTGACCTACCAGTGGCAGTTCAACAGCGGGAATATTGCCGGTGCGACCAACACCAGTTACACGCGAACCAATTTACAATCGACGGATGCAGGAAATTACCAAGTGGTGATTACGAACATTGCCGGAAGCGTGACCAGTGCGCCCGCAACATTGGCGATCAGCGCAGCACCTCTGATCACCATCCAACCACAGAGTTTGACACTGACGCAGGGGACCGCGGCGGTATTCAGTGTGGTGGTTTCCGGGACGGCACCGCTCAGTTACCAGTGGCGTTATAATGGAGGAAACATTGCCAGCGCCACCAACACCACTTACACGCGAACGAATGTACAGACGGTGGACGCGGGCAACTACTCGGTAGTCGTCACCAATATTGCGGGCATTGTGACCAGTTCCAATGCGGCATTGGTGGTCAATGTGCCGCCGGGGATTGCCATCCCGCCGCAAAGTCTCGCGGTGTCGCAAGGTTCCAATGCCACGTTCAACGTGACGGCCACCGGCACGGCTCCGTTGACCTACCAGTGGCAGTTTAATAATGGGAATATTGCCGGTGCGACCAACACCAGTTACACACGGACCAATTTGCAATCTGCGGATGCGGGAAATTATCAAGTGGTGGTTACGAACATTGCCGGAAGTGTGACCAGCCCGCCGGCAACATTGACGGTCAACGTACCGCCTTTGATTGGCGTCCAACCGCAAAGTTTGGTGCTGACGCAGGGGATGGCGGCGGTATTTAGCGTGGTGGTTTCCGGGACGGCACCGCTCAGTTATCAATGGCGTCTCAATGGGAGTGTTATTGCCAGCGCCACCAACACCAGTTACACACGAACGAATGTACAGACGGCGGATGCGGGCAACTACTCGGTAGTCGTCACCAATATTGCGGGCATTGTGACCAGCTCCAATGCGGCGCTGGTGGTCAATGTGCCGCCGGGGATTGCCATCCCACCGCAAAGTCTCGCAGTAGCGCAAGGTTCCAATGCCACGTTCACGGTGACGGCCACCGGCACGGCGCCGTTGGGCTACCAGTGGCAGTTCAACAATACGAACATTGTCGGCGCCTCGGCGACGAATTACACGTGCACGAATGTGCAATCCGCAAATGTGGGGAGCTATCGGGTGGTGGTTACAAACATGGTTGGGAGCGTGACCAGTTTGGTTGCCAACTTAACGTTCGGACCTGCGCCTTCGATCGTCACCCAGCCGCAAAGTGTGACGCTGCCACAGGCGGCAATGGCATCGTTTGGTGTGGTGGCCTCGGGTGCGGCGCCGTTGAGCTATCAGTGGCGTTACAACGGGGTCAACATCAACAGCGCCACTAACAGCAGCTACAACCGCACGAACGTGCAACCAGCCGACGCGGGGAATTACTCAGTGATCATCACCGACCTCGCCGGCGCCGTTGTCAGTTCAAATGCTGTTTTGGCCGTCACGGTTCCGCCGGTGATTGTGACGCAGCCACAAAGTGTCGTAATATCGCAAAACTCCAGCGCCACCTTCACGGTAACGGCCACGGGTGTGGCTCCGCTCAGTTATCAATGGCAATTCAACGGCGCGGCGATTGCCGGGGCGATCAACAGCAGTTTCACACGAGCCAGTGCGCAACCGGCAGTTGCCGGGCTTTACCGGGTGGTGGTGATGAATGCTTCCGGCAGTGTCACCAGCCAGAACGCAAATCTGGCGGTCACGACAAAGAGTCTTTTGGCCGCAATTCCGAATAAAGTCATTAACGAAGGGACGGCCTTAACCATCCCCACCATTGTCGCGAACCCGGATATTATTGCCAATCGGCTGACCTTTAGTCTGGGCGCCAATGCTCCAACCGGCACCACCATTGACACCAATACCGGAGTGTTCACGTGGACGCCCAGTGAAGCACAAGGGCCGAGCACGAATAAAATCATGGTGCTGGCCAATGACAAATACATTCCGACCTATAATGATGCCGTGATATTTAACGTGGTCGTGAACGAAGTAAATCAAGCCCCGGTGCTGGCCGTCATCACCAACTACACCATTCACGCGAGGAGCCTGCTGAACATTGCCGCCTCCGCCACCGATCCGGATCTGCCGGCAAATATCCTTACCTTTAGTTTGGATCCGGGCGCACCGACGGGTGCCATTATCAATCCCACCAATGGAATTTTGGCCTGGACGCCGACGGATACACAGTTAGGCGCCAAACAATTCACCGTGCGCGTGACAGATAACGGCTCGCCCAGTTTGAGCAATGCGAAATCATTTTCAGTCAATGTAATAACCGAGCCGGTGATCCAGTCCATTGATCTCTCGGGAGGGGGAGTGACGCTTACCTGGAGCACCATTCCAGGACAGGTTTATCGGGTGGAATACGAAAGCAACTTTTCCAGCGGGAGCTGGATGCCTTTGTCCGGGGACGTTACGGCCACAAACACGACCGCAACCAAGTCCGATACCAGCAGCATGGATACCGGACGACTTTACCGCATCATACTTGTCCCTTAAGGCATTATGCCGGTCGACTGGTTCGATCAGTCGCGGAGGCTACCGAGCAGATAACCAAAAGCGCAGGCAACAATGGCGACCATGCCGATCATGCGCCAGGGATTCTCACGAACGTAGCGATCCGTTGCCTCAGTGGCGGCTTTGGTGGTTTCTCCCACCTTCTGCTGGACGTTTTGCAGGGTATCGCCGACGCGGGATTTAATCTCTTCCTTATAATCTGTAGCTTTAGCATTCATATATACATGAATATACGACCCGATGCGTAATCCTCAACCGTGGCAGAATGGGGGAATGAAAGAATTGGGCAAATTCACCCATTGCATGAAGGAGCAGATGCGTAAAATTTATGGTTATGGCAATTACGCAGGCCAGAAAGCTGCACACCAACCCGGTTTACGCCAGTTATTTCGCGGATCCATTCGCCTGGAATTTCAACGGAAAGTATTATGCGGTGGGCACGGGAGCGGCGGATGCCAGCGGACAAGCATTGGGCAAGGCGTTTACGGTGCTGCAGTCCGCCGATTTTTATGACTGGAATTATGCCGCCAATGCCTTGTTGCGGCCCGATCCGGCATTGGGCAACAGTTATTGGGCGCCGGAAGTGGCTTATCACGACGGGAAATTTTATTTGTATTACTCTGTCGGGCACGGGGACAAGAACCACCAGTTGCGCGTAGCGGAAAGTGATAGTCCGCAGGGCCCTTACCGGGACATGGGGAGGACATTGATTGATCCGCAGCAGTGCCCGTTTGCCATAGATCCGCACCCGTTTCAAGATGATGACGGGCAATGGTATCTTTTTTATGCGCGTGATTTTCTGGATACGGCGAATGGACGCGCCGGCACGGGGTTGATGGTGACGTGCCTGGAGCATATGACGCAAGTGGCCGGAGAGGGGAATGTGGTGTTGCGCCCGAGGTCGGATTGGCAACGATTCCAAAAAGATCGTCCAATGTACGGCGGGGTCTGGGACTGGCATACGCTGGAGGGCCCTTTTGTGCGCAAACATGAAGGACGCTATTATTGCTTTTACAGCGGGGGGCGATGGGAGACGGCGGATTACGGCGTTGATTATGGCGTGTCGGAGAATGTAAAGGGGCCGTATTCAGATTTTGGCAATGAGGCGGGGCCAAGGGTGTTGCGGAGCGTGCCGGGCCATGTTCCCGGTCCGGGCCATAATTCAATCATCATGGGGCCGGATGGAGAGACAGAATATATGGTTTACCATGCCTGGGACCCGGAAATGAAGATGCGGCGGATGAGTATTGACCGTCTTTTTTGGACCCATGATGGCCCGCGTTGCGAGGGGCCGACCTGGACTGACCGGTCCAGCATCCAGCCTTAAACACATTCTTTTCTCCAAGTATTGAGTTTCTTCGGTGACTTGCCATGCCGGGCGGCAACCCGCCGCTGTTTCTGGACTTGCCATAGGGAGAGAACTTTCGGATTCTTTTACCGAACTAACTGACTATGGCAAAAAAAGCTTTAATCACCGGCATTACGGGGCAGGACGGATCCTATCTGGCGGAATTTTTACTGGCCAAGGGATATGAGGTCAACGGCATCATCCGCCGGGCGAGCAGTTTCAATACGGGGCGCCTAGAGCCGATTTATGCGGACCCGCATTCCGGAAACCGCCGGTTATTTTTGCACTACGGTGATTTGAGCGATGCCAGCGCGCTATCGCGGTTGATCAGCAAGATTCAACCGGAGGAGGTTTATAATCTCGCGGCCCAGAGTCATGTGCGGGTCAGTTTCGACAGTCCGGAGTACACGTGCGACATCACGGCGATCGGCACCGTGCGATTGCTGGAGGCGATACGAGAGACGGGAATCAAACCGAGATTTTACCAAGCGTCGTCCAGCGAGATGTATGGTTTGGTGCAGCAGGTGCCGCAAAATGAAACCACGCCGTTTTATCCGCGCAGTCCGTATGGTTGTGCCAAGGTTTTTTCGTACTGGGCGACGGTGAATTATCGGGAGTCTTACGGCCTGCATGCCAGCAATGGGATTTTGTTTAACCATGAGTCGCCCCGGCGGGGAGAAACATTTGTCACGAGGAAAATCACGCGTGCCGTGGCGCATATCAAGGCAGGACTGCAAAAGAAACTTTTCCTGGGCAACATTGATGCCAAGCGGGACTGGGGTTATGCCAAGGAATATATCGAAGCGATGTGGCTGATGCTGCAACAGGACAAGCCGGACGATTACGTGATCGCCACGAACGAAACCCACTCAGTGCGCGAATTTCTGGAAGTGGCGTTCGGGCACGCCGGCCTGGATTGGAAAAAATATGTTGAAATGGACCCGCGATATTTGCGACCGGCGGAAGTGGAATTGTTGATTGGTGATTACAGCAAAGCCAAAAAAAAGCTGGGCTGGGAGCCGCGCACCCGGTTTGCCGAGCTGGCAAAGTTGATGGTGGATGCGGACATCGAACTTTTGCGGCGCCATCGCGAGGGAGAGATCAGAGTGGTGGGCTAAAACGGTCAAGCCAGCCGGTTTTCCGGAGTTCAGCCGCAGTGATCCCGGAAATCGTCATAGGCCAGGCGGATGCCCTTTTCCAGGTCAATTTTGGGACGCCAACCGAGTTCAAAGATGCGGGAGCTGTCCAATAATTTCCGCGGGGTGCCGTCCGGCTTGGAGTGGTCCCAGATAATTTCACCCTGGTAACCGATCACTTTTTGGATCAGGGCGGCGAGGTTGCGAATGGAGATGTCGCTGCCATAACCGACATTGATGAATTGTTCGGCGCTATAATTCTCCATCAAAAAAAAGCAAGCCTCAGCGAGGTCGTCCGAGTGGAGAAATTCGCGCAAAGGAGTGCCGCTACCCCAACAGGTGACGGTGGGCGCCGAGGCGGCTTTGGCCTGGTGGAACTTGCGGATGAGCGCCGGCAGGACATGAGAGGTCTGGAGATCGTAGTTGTCATTGGCGCCGTACATATTGGTCGGCATGGCGGAAATGAAGTCACAGCCATATTGCCGACGGAGAGCGGCACAGAGTTTGATGCCGGCGATTTTGGCGATGGCATAAGACTCGTTGGTGAGTTCCAAGGGGCCGGAGAGCATGTAATCTTCCTTGAGCGGCTGCGGGGCGAGTTTGGGATAAATGCAGGAACTACCCAGGAAAAGAAGTTTTTTGACGCCGTGTTCGTAGGCGCCATGGATGAGATTATTCTGGATGAGCAGGTTTTCGTAGAGGAAGGCGGCCGGTTGCTGGCTGTTGGCCAGGATGCCGCCCACTTTGGCGGCGGCAACGAAGACATAGACCGGTTTCTCACGGTCATAGAATTCGCGGACTGCGGCGGCGTTCAACAAATTCAACTCCGCGCGCGTACGGCCGAGCAAATGCGTAAAGCCAAGTTGCTGGAGCTTTCGCCAAATTGCGCTACCCACCAGACCGCGATGACCAGCGATGTAAATTGGGGAATCACGAGGTATTTCCATCGGCTGGGAACATAAAGGAGGGTGATAGGGGCGACAAGCAGGTAAGTTGGCTGAAGCAAGGCGATGCCCAGTTTCGGGACAGTTGTAGCATCGAATAAGACACTATCGACAAAGAGCCGGGCTTTTGGCAGTGGAAAAGGTCGATTTTAGGCGAGATTTACTCGAAAACGAGAGGAGCGGAGTGAGACTGGTAATCAAGCGTTTGGACAGCAGGTATGGCATGACGCCTGCTAAGTTCCAAGTGCGGTTGGTGATCGGCAATCACGAACAACCTGTAGCAATAATATTAACCCGCCGATCATCTAGTTCAGCCGCGAAACAGAAAGGTAAGACATAGCTATGAAAGTTAACAAATCCAATAAGTACGGTTTCACGTTGGTGGAAATCATGATTGTAGTCGCCATCATCGGTCTTTTGGCCGCGATCGCGATTCCTAACTTCGTGCGCGCCCGCACTACGTCGCAGAAGAATGCCTGCATCAACAATCTGCGCCAGATCGATGGTGCCAAGCAGCAATGGGCTTTGGAAAACAAATCCTCAGCGACGGCGACATGTGACATCACCGACATCCAACCCTATTTGGGTCGCGGTGGTGCCGGCACACAGCCGACCTGTCCCGCAGATTCGTCTGCCACGTTTGTAACCAGCTACACGATGGGCGATGTGGCAACCGCTCCGCTCTGCCTGATTGATACGGCCACCCCCCAGACTCACTTGTTGAAGTAAGAGCCGTTAACTCTCGCAAAGGCTTTGGAATCCGTTCCAAAGCCTTTTTTGCATACATAGATCACCAGCCAAATCCGCGGCCTGTCCGGCTTAAATTTTGTATTGTTTCAAAATGAGTCTTAAATAAACTTCAGGGGTGAATTTCTAAGGCCGACAGCATGAACACGATATTGGACATTAAAGATTTGAGGGTGGAATACCGCAATCGCGCCATTGGCCAAACCACCAAGCTGGCGGTGAACGGGCTGAACCTGAGCGTGCAGCCGGGCGAGGTGTTTGGCTTTCTGGGCCCGAATGGGGCAGGGAAGACCACGACCATGAATGTGTTGCTCGGGTTCGTGAATGCCACGAGCGGGTCGGCTTCGCTATTTGGGGTAGATGTGCGCGAGCCCATCGCCCGGCAGCGGATCGGTTATCTCCCGGAGCTGACCTATTATTATAAATTTCTCACGGCGGAGGAGTTATTGCGGTTTTATGCCAAGGTATTCGGCATCCCGCGCGCGGAAACGGAGAAGCGGATAGATGAGCTCATCAAGCTGGTGGAATTGGAACCAGCCCGCAAGCGGCCGATCAAGAGCTATTCCAAGGGAATGCAGCAACGGGTGGGACTGGCGCAAGCCCTGATTAACAACCCAGACCTGCTGATTTTGGATGAGCCGACCAGCGGCCTGGATCCCATCGGGCGCATGAAAGTCCGGGAAATCATCCAGCGGCTGAAGAACGATGGGAAGACAGTGTTCTTTTCCTCCCATGAACTGGGTGAAGTGGAGACGGTTTGTGATCGGGTGGCGATTCTGCACCAGGGGGAGCTAAAGGTGGAGGGACGCGTGGATGATTTAATGCAAAAGTACAAGGCGAACCTGGAGCAAATATTTCTTCGGATTATCGGCTATCAACCAGTTGCTGTGTCATGAATACGATTTTCGCCCTGGCGCAGGTGGTCATCAAGGAACTTTATCGGCGGAAGGATTTTTATGTCCTGTTCATCCTGACCGTGCTGATCACGTTGCTGATGGCATCGGCCAGCATTTTTCATGATGACAAGATTGTTCGCTACCTCAAGGACATCTGCCTGCTGTTGATTTGGATTTCCGCGCTGGTCATGGCCGTGGGGACAGCGGCCCGGCAAATTCCAGCCGAGCGGGAGAACCGGACCATTTTCCCCCTGCTGGCCAAGCCGGTCAGCCGCGCGCAGGTCATCGCCGGAAAATTTCTCGGCTGCTGGCTGGCGAGCGGCATGGCGTTGGTTGTCTTCTACCTGTTTCTCGGATTGGTCTGCGCTTCACGCGAGCACGAATGGCATGTCTTCATCTATCTGCAGGCGCTTTGGCTGCAGTGGGTGTTCCTGGCGGTGATCATCGCGCTGGTTCTGTTCGGCTCCGTTATTTTTGCGGCGCCCTCCTCGAATGCCACCATATCGATCGTAGTGGTGATCAGCATTTGGTTTTTGGGTTCGCATTTGAATACGGTGGCGTTGCAGCAAGCGGAGCCGATGCGGTCGATCATCTACACCATCTATTTCCTGATTCCGCACTTGGAATGGTACGATATCCGGGACTTGGTGGTGCACAATCGGCCGCTGGTCAGCGGGACCATTTGTGGGCTGGCAACGCTTTACGGCGCCGCCTATACGGGTGTTTTCCTTTTTGCCACCTGGCTTTGCTTCCGGCGCAAGCCCCTGAACTAAAGATCATGCCAGCGCCATGCTATATTCTGGCCCTGCTGTTGACGCTTTGCTTTACGCTGGCGACCAGTCTGCAATTGCGCATGCACAGCATCAGCACGGGCACGCCGTCCGATGACATGCTCAAGGCGGTGCTGGGAGATGGGCGGCGCATGTTCGCCAATCATTACTTCGTCAAGGCGGATGTTTATTTTCACAGCGGCTATTACCCTTCGATTTTTGAGCAAGGAGCCAAGGCACCGGCCAACGCGCGTCATATGGTGGAGGAGCATCACGATGAGGGTGGCGACCACGATGAACATGAGCATGAGAAAGCCATGGATTTTTTGGGGCAGCCCAAGGATTGGATAGATCGTTTTGGACGCCATTTTTATTCCTCCACACATTCCCACCTCGATAAGCCCGGTGAAGCGCGGGAGATTTTGCCATGGCTGCGGCTATCCGCCGACCTGGACCCGCAACGGATTGAAACCTACACGGTGGCGGCCTACTGGTTGCGCGGGCATCTCGGCAAAGTGGACGAAGCAGAGCAATTTCTCCGCGAGGGATTGCGGGCCAATCCGACCAGCTACGAGATTCTCTTTGAATTGGGGATGCTGTATAGCGAGAATCATCATGATAGCAGCCGCGCCCGAAATCTTTGGGAACTGGCTTTGCGGCGCTGGCAGGATCAGGATGCAGTCAACAGGCCATCCGTTTTGCAACGCTGGGAGGAATCGAAGGATGTGGGCGACATACAGCCGGATATTAACATTTACCTGAAGATCATCACCCAACTGGCGCTGTTGGAGGAAGGGCAGGGAGATCTCCGCCAGGCGCTGCATTACCGGGAGCTGGAAGTTAAAGTCTCTCCCTTGCCCGAACTGGTGCAGGTGGAAATTGACAAACTGAAGCAAAAGCTGGCGTCGCCGCCAATTTCCGCGCCGACGAAGTGAGACGGAAGGTGGGGTCAGGAGGGTTTTAGACTTTGAATATTTCGGCTGGAACCGAGTCCTTCCGGACTGGTCATCAAGATGCCACCCTTCTTCGTCAGGCGAGACGCCTGACACTACGGGTCTTTGCGGACGGAGCAATATAGGGATCGACGACGACGACGAGGACGATAGGGAGAAAAAGCAGTCGCCCTCACGGCTTTCTCCCGTCCAGAGGGTTGTGATTGGGCTTTGTTTTCGTTCGTGAGTTTGGGTATTAATTCACCATGCAAATCCGGCACGCCCAGATTAACCGTGTAACGAAAGAAACGCGGATCGCGGTTAAATTAAAAATCGACGGTTCAGGTAAATCCCTGGTGAAGACGGGAATACCTTTTTTTGACCACATGCTGACGCTGTTTTCCAAACATGCGGTCATGGACCTGCAATTGAAGTGCGCGGGCGATCTGGCCGTGGATGCTCATCATACGGTGGAAGATTGCGGCATTGCCCTGGGCCAGGCGTTTGCGCAGGCGCTGGGGGAGAAGCGGGGCATTCGCCGGTATGGGGCGGGGTTTAACGCCGAGAAACCATTAACCGGGGAGGCTTATGTGCCGATGGACGAATGCCTTGCCCGGTGCGTTATTGACTTTAGCGGCCGGCCCTATTTGGTCTGGCGCGGACTAAATTCATGGTCCCAGAAGAAGATTACCATTGCGGAGCAGGAGCAGGATATGTCGAGCGCATTTCGTTTTGGCCTGGCGCGGGAGTTTTTTCAGGGATTTGCCAACGAAGCCCGCTGCAATTTGCACTTGGAATTGCTGTATGGCGATGAGCCGCACCATATTGTGGAGGCGTTATTCAAGGCGTTTGCCAAGGCAGTTGATGTTGCCTGCCAACGAGATCCGCGGATTTCCGGCCAGGTGCCGAGCACCAAGGGTAAGCTATAGACCGCGTTGAATAGCCGGAGGTTACAGCCCGTCCAATCCATGAAGAATGACAAAGACCATTCCTCCGCCAACGACGAAGCACTCGTCGAGGCGGCCAAGCAGGGCGACATGGGTGCCTTTGAGGAATTGGTCGCGCGGCATCGGGACAAGATATATGCGCGTGCATTGAGCATGATGCGCAATGAAGATGAAGCGATTGATCTTTCTCAGGAAGCGTGGGTGAAGAGTTGGCAGCGGCTGAACCAATTCCATGGCGAATCGAGCTTTGGGACCTGGATAACGCGCATCGTGATCAACCTGTGCCTTGATCAATTACGGCGGCGCAAAAGGCGGCGGACCGAATCGATTGAGGAGATGGATGAGGAGTCCGGCGGCGTGGAGCGGCAACTGCCGGTGGTAACCACCAACCCGACGGAAAGGCTGGAGCGGGCGGAATTGCGAAAGCGAATTGATGGGGCGCTGGAGCAGTTGTCCCATGAGCATCGCACGGTGCTGGTGTTACACGAATTTGAAGATATGGAATATAAGGAAATAGCGCGGACGATGGGATGTTCCATCGGGACGGTGATGTCGCGGCTGTTTTACGCCCGCCGAAAGATGGCGGCGTTACTGGCGAATTTAAAAACGGAAGATTTAAAATGATGAATCAAGAGGCGCAATTAAAGTTGCAAGCTTACCTGGACGGGGAATTACCCGCCGGGGAGAGGGCAGCGGTGGAGGCCTGGCTAGCCTGCGACGCGGAGGCGCAACTGCTGCTGGCCGAGTTGCAAAACACGGGCAGGGCATTGGACGGCCATGGAGCGGACGTGAAGCTGCCGGAAACCCGCGAGTTTTTCTGGTCCAAAATTGAGCGGGAGATCGAGCGTCAGGAACAACCGGAGCCGGTGATTTCGCGCCATCAGCCGGTGTCGGTATTCTGGTGGCTGCGGCAGTGGGTGCCATTCAGCGGGGTGGCCGCGCTGGTCGTTTTGTTGATGATTTTAGTGGTGCATCCCGGGCAATCCAACGCCGGTCAATTTGGCGAAATGGAGATTGCGGCTGATTCCATGGGCGCCGATGTCTTCCGCGACCAGGAGCAAAAAATGACCATGGTATGGTTCTATGATCGCAGTGGTGATTCGCAGTTTACGGAATCGTCCCCCCTTGCTACTGTCAACCACCAATGAAGCTTTCTTGTTTTTTCCACGTGCCGTTCTGGATGGCGGTTTGTGTGATGCTGACAACGGGGCGGGTGAATGCCGCGCCGGCGGACGCGTTGCATATGGAAGTGCAACTCATCTGGGCCACCAATGAGACATCGACGAAACACAAGCCAATCGACGCGGATTTTGCCAAACGCCTGGGCAAGACCTACCGCTGGAAAAACTATTACGAGATCAGCCAGCAGGCTGTGTCCATTCCCAACGGAGCCGTGAATACAATCAAGATGAGCGACCAATGCAAGCTGGATGTAAAATATCTGGGCGGGGATCGCGTGGAGATTGTTTTAACCGGGGAAGGCAAGCCTGTTTCAAAGCATGTGGAGAAGCTGGCTTTGGATTGGCCGCTGGTGCTTTCGGGTAATGCGAAGAATGAGACCGCCTGGCTGGTGGTGATAAAAAAGGTGGCGGCCGACAAGGCGGCGAAGTCCGAAAAGGCGAAGTAACTTTATCCAATAAATAAAAACGCCCCGCAGACTGCTGCGGGGCGTTTTGTTTTACGCTTTAATTCAGAAACGCGGACTGGTCAGGCCAGTTCCTCATTGTTCGTGACGTTCACGATCTTGAACAACTCCGCGTGGAGCGCGGGGTCGGCGCGGAAGGAGAGTTTGCCAAAGTAACGCTTCTCCATCTCGATCAAATGCTTTTCATCCTCGTTGCGCAGACGGTCGAGGACACTGGGATGAACCACGATGCGCAATTGGAAGTCAGATTCGTCGCGAGGCCGCTTCTTCAAAATCTCGCCGAGCTTGCGTTGAATTTCCACGCTCATGGTGAGCGCACTCTTGACCCGGCCGCGGCCTTTGCAATAGGGGCACTCGTCATAAACGGCGGCATGCACGCTCTCGGAATGGCGCTGGCGCGTCATTTCCATCAGCCCCAGTTGGGAGATGGGCAGGATATGGGTTTTGGCCTTGTCCCGGCGCAAACCTTCCTTGACCCGCGAATAGACGTTTTGTTGATCGCGGCGTGATTTCATGTCGATGAAATCGAGCACGATCAAACCGCCCATATTACGGAGCCGGAGTTGGCGGCAGATTTCGTCGGCCGCCTCGAGGTTGACCCGGAGAATGGCGGTTTCCTGATCCTTGCCGCCTTTATGGCGGCCGGTATTGACGTCGATGGCGACGAGCGCTTCCGTTTCATCCACCACGATGTAGCCGCCGCTTTTCAGATGGACGGTGCGCGAGAACGCATTGTCCAACTGTTTGCTGATATTAAAGCGATCGAAGATCGCCTGGGATTCATTGTAGAGTTTGACTTTGCGGGCTGCGGGTTCGGAAATCTTCGAGATCATTTCCCGCATGCGGTCATAAGCTTTGGGACTGTCCACCACGATGCGCTCGACGTCTTCCGTGAGGAAGTCGCGGACAGTGCGTTCGATGAGGTCTGGCTCCTGGAACACGCAGGTGGCGGAGGTCTGGCTCTTGATGCGATCCTGGATCAGCTTCCATTCCTCGAGGAGCAGGGCGAGGTCGCGCACAAAGTAGCGGACTTGCTGGCCTTCGCCGACGGTGCGCATGATGACGCCCATGCCGTCCGGAATGGTGAGACTGCGGAGGATTTGTTTAAGCCGCTGGCGTTCCTGCTGGTTTTCGATTTTGCGCGAGATGCCGCTTTGGTCGGAGTTGGGCAGGAGGACGAGATAACGGCCGGGCAGAACCAGATTGGTCGTGACGCGCGGACCCTTGGTGCCAATGGGACCCTTGGTGACCTGCACGATGATGTCGCTGCCCGGAGGGTAGAGCCGGGGAATGTCCTTCTGAGTAATGCGCGGCTTCTCGCGCTTCTTGGTTTCGCGCTCGACGAGTTCCACGCCGCTGTCGAAGTTGCTGGGCACGATGTCCCAATAATGCAGAAAGGCATTTTTCTCGAAGCCGATATCCACAAAGGCGGCCTTCAAGCCGTCTTCGAGGTTGCGCACCTTGCCCTTGAAAATACTGCCGACGAGGCGTTCCTCGGTGGTGCGCTCAATGGTGAATTCCTCGAGTTTGCCTTCTTCCAACACGCCGACGCGGGTTTCGAGGGATTCAGCGTTGATGATGACTTCCTTGTGGGTCCGTTTGACCGGCTTGATGAGCCGCTGGACCTTCTTGATCATGGTCGAAGCCGCGGCGCGGATGGTTTCGACGATGCCTTGGGGCCGCTCGGCCACCGGGACGGGTTCAAAAGTTTTTTCCTCCTGCACTTCCGCGGGCGTGTCGAGATTGGGTTCACGGAAGGCGCGCTCAGAGGCGGGTTTATCCTTGTCATTGGCGGGAGGGGCGGCGGCGCCTTCGGGCGGCAAGCCGGCGGCGAGATTTTCGGCGCGCTCAATTTCCTGCGCATGGCGGGCGCGGTCATAGACCTTATCATGGTGGGCCTTGTCGCCCACCACCTCGGCGCGCGCCTCGGTGGCTTCGCGGTCGGGGCGGTTAGGGTTTGGGTTAAGGCCGCTGGCGGGCCGGAAGCGCATGCCGCCCCGACGACGCCGCGAAAAATTTCTATCACTCATAGCTTAATAAGCCTTTCGATAAATATGGACGTTTTGCAATATGCCGATCGCGATCAACGAGCCGAGCACTGAGGATCCGCCATAACTGAGTAGCGGCAGTGGCACGCCCGTCACAGGCATGATACGGATGTTCATTCCGATGTTGATGAAGACATGGCTGAAGAGGAGTGTGACCACACCCACAGCCAATAGTTTACCCAGACGATCGCGCGCCTGGCCCGCGATTCTGATCCCGGTGAACAGAACCACGGCATACAGCGTGAGGACACCCACGCTACCGACGAATCCTTTCTCCTCTGCGATGACGGAGAAAATAAAATCATTGTGTTTGCCCGCCTGGGGCAGGAAGCCCAAGGCGTTTTGCTGGCCCTGCCGCCAGCCTTTGCCCGTCAAGCCGCCGGAACCCACAGCAATGAGTGCCTGGCGGACGTTGTGGGAATCATTGAACTCCGATTCACGGAGTTTCTGGCGTTGCGCCTCGGTGACGTCGGTGCCGGCGTATTCCGAATAATTACGCCCGAAATAAACCAACAGGCGTTTGATTTGATATTCCTGCATTTTAATCCGGAATTTGGGGGGCGCGTAGATCACATCCGCGACAAACAAAACAGCCAGGATGCCGCCGATGCCCAACAGTTGGAGCAAATATCTTTTTGGGGTGCCCGCGGCATAGAGCATGGCGAAGCCAGTCGGCACCAGGACCAGGGCGGAGCCAAGATCCGGCTCTTTCATGATCAGGAGAAACGGCACTCCCATCATCGCGATGGCGCGCCAGAAAATACCGCGTTGGCGGAGTTCATCCACGGGACGGCTGAGAAAGTGGGCCTGGGCCAGGATGAAGGCCAGCTTGGCAAATTCCGAGGGTTGAAATTGAAAGCCGCCGAGGTCGATCCAGCGCCGCGCGCCATAGCGCATTGAGCCGACATGGGGGATGATGACGGCGATGAGCGAGAGGATGCTGAGCGAGTAAGCCACCAGGGACCAGCGCGTGAGGCTGTGATAATCCACCATGCAGAGAGCACCCGCCGCGCCCAAGCCCAGGACAAACCAGACCACCTGTTTGAAATAGGTCTGATGATACCAGGCGAGGCTGCTCATGGCATCGTTGGTCATGGTGGCACTGTAAACGAACGCGATGCTGACCAGCATGAGCAGCAGCACGGCCCCGAGCTGGATGGCATCGAGCCGGGAGTGTCGTTCGTTATTTGGGATGGCAAACATTAATTATTGTGCCTGGGCCAGGGTTTCGAGTTTGGGGAGGGCCTTCCGGTCAAGGTGCTGTTCCCGCTGTTGGAGGGCGAGATAAACCTTGTGGGCGATGGGTGCGCAGGTGAGCCCGCCGGAAGCGCCGCCGCCATCCACCATGGCAATTACAGCGTAACGCGGATTTTCGTATGGAGCAAACGAGGCAAACCAGGTAATCTTGGCAGTCTTGTCGATGCGCCCGTTTTTTTCGACTTCGGCGGTTCCGGTTTTCCCGGCAATGGTCATTCCCGGAACGGCGGCGGCATGGCCGGTGCCCTCGGGAGATTCCACATCTGCCTTCATGGCTTCATGGACAACGCGCAGACTGCGCTGACTGACACCCAGCATGTCGCGAACCTGGCCTGCCGGGAACGTCTGCGAGGGGAAGTCCGAGCCATAAGGTTCGATGCGGGAGACCAAGCGGGGCCAGAGGACTTTTCCGCCATTGGCGATGGCGGAGATCATCACGGCGATTTGCAACGGTGTGACCGAGATTTTTTCCTGCCCGATGCTGAGGTTGGCAGTGCTGCCGGGACGCCAGGAAGCGGTGGCAATACTTTGTTGGTCGGGGAAATAGCCGCGGGATTCCTGGCCGGGAAGAATGCGGGTTCTTTCACCAAAGTGCAGGCGTTGACCGATGGCAACCATCTTGGGCAGGACGCCGGGTTTGAGACCTTGCGTAATGAAGTAAAAATTCGATGACTTGGCCAGGGCCCGGTCAAAGTCAAAATCCCCCGAGCCGGCGGTGTCACCGATAGGTTTCCGGCCCGGCATGGGATAGTAGCCCGGGCTGTAAATCTTTTCCTTTGGATTGAGCACCCCTATTTCCAAGGCAGCGAGGCCGACGACGATCTTGAAAATCGAGCCGGGCGCATAGCCACCCTGCAGGGCGTGGTTAATCTGCAGTTCCAAATCCTTATCGTTCCAGCGGTCCATTTCCTTGGCCCAGATTTCCGGCGGGGGGTGTTGGACGAAATGGTTGGGATTGTAAGTGGGCGCTGTGGCCAGGGCCAGGATGTCGCCAGTCTGGACGTCCATGACGACAATTGCGCCGCGGGGGTCAGCTGTCGCGGATTGGAGGGCGGCTTCGGCGGCTTTTTGAATATCCAGATCGATGGTGAGTACCACATTCTGGCCCGGTTCGGCCGGCGAGTAGATGGATTCGCCCTGGCGATAGCCGAGGTTATTTACCAGCACGGACTTGGCGCCGGCGACGCCGCGCAATTCCTTGTCGAGGAGGCCTTCCACTCCCGCGAGGCCGATATAATCAGCCAGGCGGTAATTATAATCCGCCAATTCGCCATCACCTGACTTGTTGTTGCGGACGAGATAGCCGAGCAAGTGGGCCGCCACGGTGTTGTTGGGATAATAGCGCAGTGACTGGATGTCCAAATCCATGCCGGGAGTGTGAGTGGATTGTTCTTCAAAGCGGGCCACCTGGGTGGAATTCAAATTGGTGAGCACAATCATGGGCAGGGCGCGGGCCTTGTCGTAGCGCTTTTGAAAGTCCTGCGGATCGAGCGGGATGTCCTCTTGCAGGCGGGTGCCCAGTTCGCCCACGATTCTGCTGCTCACCTCGTAACGGGTCTGGCGTTGAAGTTCACCGGTGATTTTTGAGGTCACGGCGAACTGTTTCCTTTCCGGGACCGTCAGTTTGCGGTGCAGTTTCTTTTCCTGTTCCGCGATCTGGAAGGCGAGACCTTTTTTGACATTGGTCAGGGCAGCGGAATAGGTGGCCTGGAATTTCGAGCTCAGGTCCTCCAGGTACAAATTAATATTATAACTGGGCCGGTTCTCCGCGAGTGAGCGTCCTTCGCGGTCGAGGATGTTGCCGCGCACCGCCGGGATGCGCACGGAGCGGAGGGATTGGGTTTCCAGTTTATCCTGATAATAAGTGGAGGAAACGACCTGGACCCACCAGAGTCCGGCGAAGAGAATGACCAAGCCACCGAAGACCATGACTGCCAGGAAGCGCAGTTGCGGATCGTCTTTTTTCAGTTGGTCAAAAATCAACATGGCTAACGTCCCCGCCTTATCTCGCGATCAGGCCGGAAGGAATTCTCGCTCACCGGCCGATAGCTCAGGGCATGGTTAAGACCATCGAACAAGCGAAAGCAAACCGGCGTTAATATTCCGCCGCCGAGGCTCATGACCAGCCATTGCCAGATGGAACCCCAGCCCAGCAACGGCGTTTGCCGGGTGCTCAACAGGAGCAGCAGCGTTAACGCCGGAACGATGGCGCTGGCGGTCAGGCCCAAGGTAAATTGGGCGAAAAATTGGTCCCTTAAAATTAGCCCACGCCGCAGGTAAATCAAGACGCCGACCAGGAACAGGGGGAGAATGGTGATGCCCAGGGGATTGGCGGAAAGCGAGTCGAACCAGAGACCGCTCAGGACCGCGAGCAACAGGACGACGGGCAGGGTGGAGCTCAGGCTGGCATAGACCATGAGGGCGGGGAGCAGGTCAATCTGCGCGCCTAGCCAATGCCGAACGCCATCAAAGGAGGCTTCCACGAAGATGGCCAGGAAGGCCGTCAGCAGAATCAGTATGGGATTCACCCAGTTCATGGCAGCATCACCCAAACTTCCTCAAGGGCGCCCATGTTGGCGGCAAGTTTTACCCGCGCCTCGGTGTAGAGACCGAACTCGACCGGACGGGAATCCTCGGCAATTTGCCCGATCATAATCCCCTTGGGGAAAATGCCGCCCAGACCGCTGGTCGTCACGACCTGGCCGGGCTTCAGGTTGCTGTTGCTGGAAAGGTAACTGAGAACGACCAGGGAATTATCCAACGGGCCGGAAGCAATGGTAATAATTCCAGTTTCGCGGGTTTTTTCAATGATGGCCGAAACTTTGCAACCGGGATTGCCGATGAGCGCGATCTGGGAGCGGGTGAGGCCGACGGCGGAGATGCGTCCCACGAGGCCGGCTGGGGTCAGCACTGGCAGATCCACACGCATGCCATCGCGACTGCCGAGATCGATTTGGGCCGTCTGCCACCAATTCGCGGGGTCGCGGACAACGACACTGGCCAGTTTGAGTTTCCAAGGGGTCTGTTTTTGCCAGCCGACGAGCAGGCGCAGTTGTTCGTTTTCGCGCAGGATTGCGTCGGCTTGCATGGACTGAACCTGGAGTTGCTGGTTGGTGAGGCGGAGTTGCTGGTTTTGGCGGAGCAATTCCTTGCGCGGAGTGAGGGCATCACCGGCTTCACCGACCAGTTGATGGGAGGTTCGGGACAGGCCGAAGAGGGGCAGGAAGAAGCTTCCGATGGTCAGCTTGAGTTGACCCGCCGTATGGGATGGCAGGTTCAAAACAATCAACGTCAGCAGTCCTAACAGCCCTAGGGCTATGTAATGCGGCCTTCTAAGCATGCTTCACCCGGCAAATTTCCGGACGAACGCTGCGGCATCAAACCTTGGAACTGGACGAGACCTGCTTAAGAAATTGGAGTTCCTGCAATACCCGGCCCGTGCCTTCGGCAACGGCGCTTAGGGGATCATCAGCAATATGGACCGGCAACCCGGTTTCCTCTGCCACCAAACGATCAATTCCGCGCAAAAGCGCGCCCCCGCCAGCCATGACCAACCCGCGGTCCACCAAATCGGCGGACAGTTCAGGCGGACAGCGTTCGAGAGTAATACGAATGGACTCCAAAATACTTGAAAGCGGCTCCTGCAAGGCTTCGCGGATCTCCTCTGAGCGAATATTCAGGGTTTTCGGCAACCCCGCGCTCAAATCGCGTCCCTTGACTTCCATGGTTAATTCCTGCTCCAACGGAAAAGCCGATCCAATCCGGATTTTGATCTCTTCCGCGGTGCGTTCGCCTATCATCAAGTTATAGGCCCTCTTCATGTGTGCGACGATCGTTTCGTCAAATTCGTCTCCGCCCACCCTCAGGCTGCGGCTGAAGACGATTCCGGCGAGGGAGATGATTGCGATTTCGCAAGTTCCGCCGCCGATATCCACGATCATATTGCCTGCCGGTTCATGGACCGGCAATCCCACCCCGATGGCCGAAGCCATAGGTTGTTCGATGAGATAAACTTCCCGTGCGCCGGCATGGGTAGCCGAGTCTTTCACGGCCCGTTTTTCCACTTCGGTGATCCCGGAAGGGACCGCCACGACCACCCGCGGAGCAATCAGCTTGCGGTGATGAACTTTCTGGATGAAGTGGCGCAGCATGGCTTCGGTAATTTCGAAGTCAGCTATCACGCCATCTTTCATGGGCCGAATGGCCACAATATTACCGGGAGTGCGCCCCAACATCCTTTTGGCTTCGTCTCCGACTGCCAGAACGTTGGTGGTGCCCGCTTGAATAGCGACGACCGACGGTTCGCGTAACACAATTCCCCGGTCACGTACGTAAACGAGGGAATTGGCCGTCCCCAGATCTATTCCAATGTCGTTGGAAAACAGGCTTTTAAATTGCGCTAACATGAATAAGTGCCTATCAAGGCGCAAAAATAAGAGGGCTTGGCCCCTAACGTCAAGACTATTAGCGAGATGACTGCTTTGGATGAAAAGGCCGTCCGACAACTACGTTAAAGTTAACGTAAAGGGTTGTTTATGAGGGTTCCGTATTTCACCCGACCGGGGAAACCGCGCCGCGCGCGACGGCAGCAGATCAAAAAAAACCCGCGATCCTTGGTTCGCGGGGAAAATTTAGGGTGCGGGGAAGTTAATAGCAAAGGAGTCACTTCTCACATATGGGGTGTCCACCCCAGTTGGGGACATCCAGTTTTGGCAAACAGGGTCAAATAATCTGGAACAAGAGCGCTGGGCATAACTCTTACAATCAAGCCGATGCGGGTGCGAGGTGGGGAACCTTTGCCGGCGATTGTCAGGGCTGAATTTGGAAAAAGAGCGGACGAAGAGCGACCGAGGCATCGCAGGTTGCGGATGGCCCGGATGGATGTTGGCAGTAATCTAATATTAATCATGCCCAGAAGAAAAAAAGATTGTGCGAAGGAGTTGCTGGCGATCAGCAATCCCTGGTCGATACATCGCAAGCACCACTCCTTGACATGGGCAATCGTGTTCGGCGTGGTGTTTTGCATTGGCTTTGCCGCCTTTTTATTCCTGCTCAACCAGACCGGCAGCCACCACTGATGGTTTCCAGGATCCGTCCTGGGTTGAGCCTCAGCCTCGCTCCATCTTGCTTTGGTACGGCTCGGAATGCGCGGCGTGGACATTCCAGTTTCGCAAATACTCCCGGGCCAAATCGGGGTCATTGATGACCAGCAAATTCTCCGCGTTATTAGCCTCCGCCGACTTCGTGAAATTGAAGGAACCGGTCAGCACCGTCCGCTCATCGATGATCATGATTTTGTTGTGGGCAATGGCGTGACGGCTGTCGATTAATGTGGGAATGCCGGCGTCGCGGACAAAATCGGCTGAGGAATATTTTTCCGTGCGCTGACTTTTATCCAGGATGATTTCCACTTTCACACCGCGGCGAAAGGCATCCACGAGCGCTTTGGCGATGGGCGCGCTGGTGAAGGAGTAGGCCTGCACATAAACACTGTTGGTGGCGTCCCGCAAATTTTCCACGACGGCTTCGGTGCAGCCGCCTTTGGGCGAAAAGAAGACGTGGATTTCCGGCTGGCTTGGTGGTTGCCGCGAACACGAGGTCGTCACCAGCACTGCCAACACAAGCGCAGTCAGAAACGCTCTCATACAAAGCAACAACTCATTGATCAGGCGATGGAGCCAGTGGGGTGTTGTTGGCACCACTCATTGGCCGGGATGCCACTGTCATTAGCGCTGCAATTATCCACAGTAATGCCAAAAGGAAATTGACCGCAGGGGCTTAAATCCCTATCATCACGTTTGTTACTTGTCCGATTGCGCAGGTCGCAATCACTGATTTAGCTGAATTTATTTTGATTTTGTTAACTAATGAAAGCTCTTACTGCGCTGAAACCGAAACAAGTTTACCTGATGGCGAACGGCGACTTGCGACTATCAGCCAATCAAAAATGCTGGCCGGAACAGGCCAAAATGGAAGCGGTCCTGACGCGCGCCTTGAAGGCGGAGGGTTGGACGGTGGTCCGCGCGCATCCTTATAACAAGGCCAAAAAGCACGGGTTCATTGACTCGCAGAAAGTGGGCATGGAGGTGTTTCGCCGGCTGGACCCGCAGGCGCCGCTGATTGTGGCGGAATGTGTCTGGCAATACAGCCATCATTTGCTGCACGGGCTGCTCACGCATCAAGGGCCGATTTTGACGGTGGCAAATTGGAGCGGCACCTGGCCGGGCCTGGTCGGAATGCTGAATCTTAATGGTTCGATGACGAAGGCGGGGATTAATTACAGTTCATTGTGGAGCGAGGATTTCACGGACGCAAAATTCAAGGACGGTCTCCGTCAATGGCTGACGCAAGGTTTCACCACGCATGACCAGAGTCATGTGAAGGATTTGGGATTGTTGAAATTGCCAGCGGCGGACGAGCAACTTGGCCAGCGAGTGGGTCGCGACATTAAGCAGCAAAAGGCGATCATGGGCGTTTTTGACGAGGGTTGCATGGGCATGTTCAACGCCATCATCCCGGACGAATTGCTGCATCCCACGGGCGTCTTCAAGGAACGTCTCAGCCAATCCTCCCTGTATGCGGGCATGCTGCAAGTTTCCGACAGCGAGGCGCAGGAGATTTACGATTGGTTGAAGAACAAGGGGATGACGTTCAAGACGGGCCGGGACGAAGCCACGGAATTGACCAAGCACCAGATTTTGCAGCAGTGCAAAATGTACATCGCCGCCGTGCGCATCGCGGATGAGTTTGGCTGCGCCACGATAGGCATTCAATATCAGCAGGGATTGAAGGATCTCGCGCCCGCCAGCGATTTGGTGGAAGGCTTGTTGAACAATGTGGACCGGCCACCGGTCCGCGCCGCCAAGGGTGGTCGCGTGCTGTTCGCTGGAGAAGCGTTGCCGCATTTCAACGAAGTGGATGAGTGCGCCGGCCTGGATGGGTTGGTCACGTATCGCCTCTGGCGGGAACTGGGTTTTGCACCGGAAAATACGCTGCATGATTTACGCTGGGGCCAGCATTATCGCGGCAACGGGATTAATGATTATGTCTGGGTGTTCCTGATTTCCGGCGCGGCGCCGCCCGCGCATTTTATCGGCGGATACAAAGGGACAAGCAGCGAACGCCAGCCCTCGATGTACTTCCGTTTGGGCGGTGGGACGGTGAAGGGAATTTCAAAGCCGGGCTTCATCGTGTGGAGTCGCGTGTTTATCATGGGCGGCAAGTTGCATTGCGATCTGGGCGTCGGCAAGGTTGTGGAATTGCCGCAGAAGGAAACAGAACGTCGCTGGCGCGAAACCACGCCGCAATGGCCGATCATGCATACGGTGCTCGACGGCATCACGCGCGACCAGATGATGGCGCGGCATAAGTCCAATCATATCCAGGTGGTTTATGCGCCGAGTGAAAAGCAGGCGCATCGCGCGTTGCGGATCAAAGCGGCCATGCTGGCGGAGATGGGGCTTGAGGTTCACTTGTGCGGGAACGTCAAACTCAAATAGCCGTTGTGGCCCTAACCCCTTGAAAGCATGAATAAAAAATTATCACTACTGGTTGAACTCTCCCGTGAAATTGGACGGGAGGACCGACAGCTTGCCATACTTGGCGAGGGAAATACGTCGGTAAAACTGGGCGCGAACCGGTTTGCGGTGAAGGCCAGCGGCTGCAGCCTGGCCACGTTGACGAAGGCGGATGTTGCGATTTGTCACGCCGATAATATTCTGGCGTTGTTAAACCGCAAGAATCCGGGCGATGAGGCAATTGACAAGACATTGTTTGATGCCCGCGTGAATGGGGCGGGGAAGAAGCCGAGCGTGGAAGCGATGTTCCATGCGTGGCTGTTGACGCTGCCTGGAATAAATTTTGTGGGTCATTGTCATCCCCAGACGGTCAATCAAGTCCTTTGCTCACCGCGTGCCCGCGAGTTTGCGGAACGCCGATCGTGCCCGGATGAAGTTGTTTGTTGCGGACCGGCGTCAGTGTTCGTGCCGTACGCTGATCCGGGGTTGGCGCTCGCACTGGAAATTCGGAAGCGCACGGTGGCTTTCATCCGGCAGAGCGGGTTTACGCCACGGTTGATTGTGCTGCAAAATCACGGGATCATTGCGCTGGGCGGCACGCCACAGGCGGTGCTGGCGTGTCTTTTGATGGCGGCAAAAGCGGCGGCCATTTTTGTTGGCGCCGCACAACTCGGCGGGCCGAATTTCATGGTGGCGAAAGAGGTGCGGCGGATATTTTCGCGCGGGGATGAAGCATACCGGCAACGGCAGTTGAAGATATAAGTTTTATTCGAGGGAAGCAGCGGGACGGCAGGGGCGACGGAAGCCGACCACGATCAGCGCAATGGCGCCCATCAGCCAGAGAGAGAAACTGGGTTCTGGTGTGGAAACCACGGTGGCTTGAAACTGATAGGTGCGATTGCCAAGCGAGGTATTGTCAAAGCTGAGGGTGTTTCCGAGATCGGCGCTGGTAATGTCTTGGGAGGAATTGGCGGTGAGAGCATAGGTGGAATTTCCACCGTCAATGGTATCCCAGGAAATCACACCCGAGTTGGCCGAGGTCAGGGTGCCGTCCTTCCAGCCGAAGAAATAATTTCCGTTGGCAATGAGCGTGCTGCCGAATTGCACATCGAACGGAAGATCGCTGTAAGCGGTATGGGCGGACACAGTGACAGCAGCCCCAACGGCTCTCAGCACGTAGTCGTTGCCGGTGCCGGAGTACTCGAAGAGGAGCGGGGTGATTGAACGGGTGGCGAAAAAGTTGCCGGAATAAAATGCCCAGGCGCTGAGGCTCGAGCCGATGGTGGCGGAGCCGAAACCCTGTTGGGTGTAGACATAAGTGGTCGCGGCACCATCGATGTCACTTCCCTCAGAGCCGATACCCAAGCCGATGGTGGACTGCGCCTGAGACGCCGGAAGTGCGATCACGGCGATGAAGAGCAACACGGCTTTCAGGCCAACAGTGACGAGGCTCGTCCGGAAAGGCGAGAGGTTGGATGGTTTTGATGTTTCCATAAGCGCTTGTAATTCAAGTTTCATTGGCGGGGGGTGGGCAGTTTGCGTGCCAAGATGGAGGGGGAGATGGTTTGGTGGTGTAGGTATTAGCCTGACACAAGCCCGAGTGGGCTAAAATGGATGCTCCTACAAGATGTCAGCAAATGTCTCACGCGCGCGTCGGGAATTGGACAACTAGTCGTGAAGGCTCGGTAATCCTACGCTAGGAGCCTGATTTGAAATTATGCTTACAGTGAATTGCACGCTAACCTTTCCCGACGGAAAGAAAGTCACCGCCCAAATTGAAGCGCAGTCGCCAGCGACGGATTATCCCATCACCTACGCCGGTTGCGTGGATCGCCTGTTGACGAAGTGTGCCGTGGGCACGGCTTCGGATTTGGAATTGCTTTTTACCTTGGCGGCACGCAGGAGCGGGGCGGAGTTAAACGTGGTTCGCACGGGCCAATATAGGCTTCGGCATCTGAACCTGCCGCAACTTGATTTAAGTTCTGTTACGTGGTCCAGCCGGGTCGTGTCGAAGACATAGCGCGTCACCAAAATTGGCTGGACGGCGGGAAATCCGGTGAAGCGGGAAGCGAGGCGGCGAAAACGATCAGTTCAGATAACTGCGGTCCGCGCCGAAGTGAATGGGGATTTGAATCACACCGGAAGGTTTGGCCAGCGCTTTGCGGGGGTTAAAAGTGGCAGCGGCTTTGACCGGAGTGTAAGGGGTTGCCAATTCAGAAATTTCCTCACCGACGTCCTGGCCCACGCCTTCGATGATGCTTTTGGAATATTGATCATCGGCGCAATAGAGAATGACTTTGAAACGCCCGGACACGTTTTGCTTTGCGAAATGATAGGCGGGCAGGATTGAATAAAAGTTCTCGGCGGCATCAGGAGCCATCACCCAGCGGCCGGAGGGGGAAAAATAGCGGTTGGTCTCCAGGTCTTGAATGATGACTTTCATGCTGGAGATGACGCTGGTTTCATGCCGGTTTTTATTCCGGCAAACTACGGATGGACCCAAGCTCAAAGGTGTTGAATTGGCGTGAAGCGGCGCAAAGAAGTTGACACCCATGTCTATTTATATGTCACAGAGCTGCGAAGAAGTGAAGTGGAGGAAACTATTACTTTGCCGAGGATGATGACCATACCGGCGTCACGTCCCAAGGACGCGTGGCTTTGCAATTTTCCGCCGGGATGATGTAAACATAACGCGGCTTGCTGGGAAAGCCGAGCTTGGGAGAGCCAAGAAAATTCCATTTTGGAATATCCAATTCCAGGTAGGTCCTGGCCAGCAGCAGGCCAATGGTGTCGGGACCGGCCAAAAAGACATCGCCCTTCCGGAGTTCGGAGCTGTTCCGATCTCCCGGCATCGCTCCGGGAAAGGTCGTTCCGAATTCCAGGTTAAGCGCGCCCTGGGGCAGGCGATAATCAAAAAGATAGCGGGCAACGGCGGTATCCACCAATAAGGGGTGATCGGGTTGAGGTCGAAGAGCCAGGGCAGTGAGGTGCTGTTCGCTCCGGCTTGCATCAATCCGGCCAGAGAGGATGCCGATGTTAAGGGCAAAGAATTTCCGGTTCGCCACGAGCAAGCTGAGCACAATCAACGCCGATAGCAGCGCGCGTTTTGCCGGGTGGGACATGAGGTTTAAGGCGGATCCAGCGAGCAGCAGCATGACCAGAATGGCCCACCAAAGAGTGCTGGGGCCAACGCCACCGCTGAGGGCAACCAATGGAAAAGCACAGGCGATCCAAATACCGGCCCGGCTCAGGCCATCCGGCTTACGCATCAGCGAAAAAGTCACCAGGGCAAGGGGGATCAGCACCAAAGGCCACTGCAAAACACCCAAAACATGGACGGCATAATCAGCGAGCAATTGGAGCTGTTTGCCTTCAACCCGGGTAGCATGAAGGTGGAAGGTATCCAGGAATTCCCTGACGCGAAAATGAATCAAAACCAGGAAGGTGAGGGTCGTTAAAACCCCGGCCCCAAACCATAACGCACAAATCCGCCAAGGGCTGCGTCCGGCCAGCCGGTCCGCCTGCCATGACTGCCAGCCGGCACGCAACGCCAAGATACCGGCGAACATGGTGACCCGGGGAGCAGCCGAGGCCCCCAGAAACATCAGCAAAAAAGCCAGGAAGCGGAGGAGAGTCGAATTCTGCTTTCGTTCGGACAGCGCGAATCCAACCATGGTCAGGGCAACGGCAAAAGGTTCCGGACGCAGGCCCAAGGGCAGGAAGACACAGGTCAGACCCAAGGGGACAATATACTCCAACCAAACAGGCGCGCCGTGCCGTCGCAAAATAGAGATGGTGGCGATGGAGATGAGCAGGAGACTCAGCAGCGGAAAGGCGGTGACCGTGGCGGCGCTGATACCCAGAAGCTTCAACCAGCCGCCGAGCGCGTAGGAATGGAGGGGTGGATAAACGAAAAAATAATGACTGGGAAAGCCCTGTCGATCCAGCAGTGGATTGGAAAAATCCCCACCGCTCGCAAGGTTGAGACCGGCACCGGAGTAAAAAAGGTCATCAACATTCGGCTTCGGAAAATCCAGCACCCACAGGGAGATGAAGACAGCCAGGCTGAAGGCGACGGACCCGGGAATAAATTGGGTCGCGGACTTTAAGAATCTCATCATCGGCAAGGGCGTATAGTCGGGTTTGAGATTGGCTTATTCAAGAATTTTTGCGGGTGCAGCCAAGGGTGGCGACGGCCATTACAAAAAGTGTTTGATGAGGCTCAACACCCCTTGCTTGACGGCGGAGCGATGGTGGGAGGCGCCGTGGGCGCGAAGAATGGTGTCGCGGTTTTGCAAATACCAATCATAACTTTGGACGAACATTTCTCCATTCGAGAAGCGCGGTTGCCAGCCCAATTCAGTTTTGGCCTTGGTGATGTCGAAGTAGAGGGAACGCCCGTACATGAGAGCGTGATACGGCCCGAGCGGCGACAGCCCAAGCGCGCTGGTTAAATTCATGAAGGCCACGGCGGGGGCGAGCGGCACGCTCTTTACCCGGGCGCCGGTTTTGGCATGGGCGCAAAGCTGTTCCAGAACCTCGCGCATGCTGCCGAACCGGTCGGTGCCGCAATTGTAAGTGGCTGGGCCGGGCCGGGCGGCGGCAAGGATACAGGCATCGGCCAAATCGTCGGCGTGGACAAATTGATAGATATTATCGCCACGACCAAATACCGGGACGTTGTAGCCGGTGCGGATCCACTCAAAAAGAATTTGAAAGATGCCCAACCGCCCGTGTCCCATGATGGTGCGGGGGCGGATGACCGAGATGTCGAGGCCTTGTTGCGCGTATTGAGCGCAGAGAGTTTCGCCGGTCAGTTTGGCGCGACCGTAGGCTTCCGCCGGGCTGGGTGCAGTCTGTTCAGTGACGGGATTGATTTTTGGCGCGCCAAAGACGGCGCTGGAGGAAATGTAGATGACTTTCCGGACCCTGGCTGCGAGGGAGGCCTGCATCAGGTTGGCGGTGCCCTGAACATTGACGGATTCAAACAGGTGCTTGTCCTTGGCCAGCGGGACTTGGGCAACACAATGGTAAACCACATCGGCAGCCGCACAGGCTTTGCCCACCTGCGCGGGATCACGAATATCACCCGCCATAAACTCAACATCCGTAGTGCGGTCCTGAGCGTCGGCCAAATCAAAGATACGCACTGAATTACCGCGCGCCTTGAGGCGGTCGCGCAACAGCGAACCAAAGTAACCCGACCCACCCGTGATCAAAATTTTGTTCATGAAGCTGGTATTAGCAGACAAGCAAAAGCCAATGGAGACAAGGCGCGTTCAGATTTTTATGCCCTGACGACCGCACCATGCGAGCGAGCGGCGCATGCCTTCTT
Organism: Pedosphaera sp.; assembly: GCA_028293325.1. Lineage (GTDB taxonomy): Bacteria > Verrucomicrobiota > Verrucomicrobiia > Limisphaerales > Pedosphaeraceae > JAQGOT01. Next base: position 28,130 of record JAQGPA010000186.1, read on the forward strand.
CCAACGCCACCGCGGGGCGATAGCCTAATTCATTTTCGGCCCGGGCGATGGAGCAGGCGATCGTCTTGTTCATTTCGGAGAGGACGTGGATTTTCTGGTGATAAAGTCCGAGCGCCTGCAGGGAGGCATCGGCGATGAGAGCGATTTCACTGGCGAAGCCGGGGAGTCGCATCCGTTTGTGGGCGCAAGTGTGGCCAAATTCGGTTTCCAGCAGGCGCTCGACGGTGTCGATAACTTCATTCATGGAATACGGGCGTTTGTCGGCAACCCAATAGATCTGGCCGCTGGCTTTTTCGACCAAGGCCGCGAGCAGCAATCCCTGGCAAAGATTATCGATGTAACCCATCGAGCGAAGGTTCTGGCCATTGCCAACAATGGGACCCTTGCCATCGCGGATCATTTGAAAAAACAAAGTCTGACGGGGCGGTTGGTTGGGACCGTAGAACCAGGGTGGACGGATGATGACCGTTTCAATTTTGTCCTGTCGCTCCCGGATGGCGAGTTCCATCCGCATTTTTGAGCGACCGTAATTCATGTAGGGATGGTACGGAGATTGTTCGTCGAACAGGTGGTCGGGATGAGGATTGTTACCACAGGGCGAGTTGGAGGAGACGACGACCGCGCGCCGAATTCCGGATTTAATGGCGGCATCCAGCAGTTGACTGGTGCCCGTCACGTTGATCTGGTAAAATTCCGAAACTTTCCCCGGATGAATGATACCCGCAGTGTGAAAAAGCACGGCGTCCTTCGCACCCTCGCAGAAGCGGGCGCAATCGGCCGGATTGCGGATGTCACCGGTGATGACTTCAATGCGGTCGGAAATTTTCTGCAACGGCGCGGCGTTCTGGCCGGGCAGAATCAGGCAACGGATGCGGAGATCGTGGCGCGGCACCTTGAGAGCCTCGTGATCGGCGAGGCCCTTGACCAATGCCTGTACCAGGCTGATACCCAGCCAGCCGAGCGCACCCGTGACCAAAACCTGGTTTGATTTAAAATTCATGAACTTATCACGCTAAGATTATTAAGGAATTGCAACATATTCTTGATATCAGGGTTTGCGGCGCACGTAAACGTCCATAAATTCAGTCGTGTCCGCAAAAGAAATCGGGTGCGCCGCCTGAAGTTGGTAGGAGGCGGGAATAAGACGGTTATTGACGAGATCAATCAGCCGCTCCGCTCCCTGGTTGATGTGCCATTGCCGTGCGAAGGGACGCCAGAGATTGCGTGGGCCGATCACGATGACCGCGGGTGGATGGGCTTCAAGTTCGGCAAAATCCTGGCTCACATAACGGTCCCAGTATTGATCGGTGAAGATGATGGCGCTGGAAAGATTCGGGCGTTGCCGGTCGAACCAGGCTTCCACGTTTGGGTCGTTGGGCAGGAGGAGCACGGTTTCGTTATTGGTGGGATTGGCCAACGACCGGACGCTTTGGATGAGCTCACGCATGCCGCCGGCTTCCGGTCGCAGCCGGGCTCCGGCCAGATGTTTTACTTCCGGCCAAGACTCGGTGCACCGCAGAACGGAAGCCATTTGAACCGGGAGCAACAGCCACGCGCCCACCAGGGCAACACCGACGAGAGCCAGTTTCGCGACGGGCATCCATTTTTGGTCGAGAGAGTTTTTTGCGCCTTGAAGGGTGAACAGTGGTCGGAGGACGAATACGAAGGCCAGGACAATCAAAGGGTTGTTGTCATAGGTCCAACGGAAGCCACCGACCGAAAGGCAGTGAAAAAGCGCTGCGGGCAGAAACACCATCGCGAACGGAGTCAGGGGATGGCGGGTTAAATCATGCGCTGCCGGGGAGCGTCGCTGAAACAGCACAACGCTGCCAAGATACAATATGATGACGAGCCCGAGATCGAGCCCCGCCCGCACGAGCCAAATAAGCCAATCGGAGGGGGGTGGGTTGGCCTGAATGCGGGTTAAAAAATAGAGACAGAGGCAGGTTGCCACCGGAATTATCAAGGCGGTGATGATGAGTTGGCGATCGCGTTTCGTCACCGGGTCGGCGGCGTTTTCCCAGGAAAGAAAGATCGTCTCAAAGAGGCTGAACCTTTTGCGCAAGGGCATCTGCCGGTTAGAGACCCAGGAAATTACCATTAAGAAGGCACCGATTTTTAAGGTGGTAACGGCGATTTGCCTGCCATAGTGGACAAAATTGTGAAGCAGATGAAAGGGACCGCCCTTGGGTTCGGAACCGGTAAGAACGACATCGTGGATCAAGCCGGAAAAAGAGATAAATTGATTGAGCGCCAATAAAATCACACACGTGGCCAGGAAGACGAAGAGGAGCAGGCTGGAGACGAAGAATAAGCGTCGGACGAAACTGGTTTGTGCCGGGATAAACACGAGCGCGCCGCAAACGCCCATGGTGGCGCCGATGCCGGTATTTTGCTTTGTGAGCAGCGTGAGGGCGAGCAGTGTTCCCAACAGCGCCGCGAGCAGGTAATGGGAACGGTTCGGGAAGTTTTTGCCGGCAGCCAAGTTAATGCGCAGCAGTTGAGCGCAGGTGGCGGCAGAGGCCACGACGAGGAATTGAGCCATGGGATCGTACAAAATCGACTTTGGCAAACAGAGAAAGACCGGAATGGCAGCCATCGTGGAGGCAAAGGCGAGGGCGACGCCGATCAATTTCGAAAACACGTGGTAAAGCAGCAGCAGGGTTGCCGCTTGAAAGACGAAATGAAGCAGGCTTTCGTCAAGCCAGATGGCGCCGTTCGGATGCAGCAGACGGAGCAGCACAAAAGGGAGAGGCGGCATGGGGGAATGCAAACCGGTGTCATACAAGCGGGATTGACCGTGCAGCCGGTTGGCGATCGGAGAGATCCAATCCGTAAATTCCCGGTCCATCCAGATGGAAATAGTATGAGCGGGAATGATGAAATGTCCGAGCGTCAACAAAACCAAGACCAAGGCAAGAAATCCCGCCCAACGCATAATGGACAATCTCATGTTTTTGAAATACCCAATCAATGATAAAGGCACGCCCCGCAACAGCAACACTTCATTGCGATTTACGCGAGGCTTAAAAATCGCAGGACGTTCCTGCGCGCCACCGCCATGACGGAGCCTTGCGGGTTCACGCCGGGGGCGGTGCAGAGCAAGCTGGCGTCGGCCACAAACAGATTCTTAAAACCATGCACCCGGCCAAACGAGTCGGTGGCGCAACGCGCGGTGTCCTCACCCATGGGACAGGAGGAAAAAAGATGAATGGTCATCAAACTGGCCAGGCCAGAAGGGAGCGCCGCGGGTATCCGGGAGAGTTCATCGGGAGCGGAGAATTTGTGGGCGCGGGTGACACCAGGATAAAGCGTGGTGGCACCGGCTTCGAAAAGTGCCTGGGAAAGTTTTCGCAAGCCATCCGCCAGGTCGCGGCGATCGGCTTCGGTCAGTTGATAACGCACCATCGGGTGGCGAAAACCGGGCAGGGAGCGCACAGTGCCGCTGCCCTGGCCAGTAATCATGGCATAATAGGTGGCCAAGTGCGGCCAGGTCTCGGAGAGATTGCGCGTGGGGTCGGGATGATCGAGCAAGCCCAAGGCGAGGTAGGGCGGATTGCTGATGGAACAACCGAAGCTGAGACGGGGCGAGAACTGCTTCACTTGATGCACGGGAACGCCCATCTGCGCGGAGTTCACCGCTTCCGGGAATTGGGCCACAACCTTGACAGTGGGATGCAGGCGAAGCCGGTTGCCGATGTTCTGCGTAATGCCGCTGCGCCGCAACAAAGCGGGAGTTTGGACCGCGCCGCCACAAATAAAGAGCGTCTCGGCTTGAATGCGCAGGGGGCCGCTGACCGGATGAAAGGCGGTGATCGACCATCGTCCGCCGTCCTGATGGATGCGATCGACGCGGGTGCGCGGCAGCAGTTTGCCACCGGCGCGCAGGAAGCGCGGAATAAAGGTCTCGGTCATGGACTGGCGTTTACCCTGCGCGGGAGCGCCCGGTTCGCTGGTATGGCGAAACCAACGCGGTATCTCCAAAGATTTCCAGCCGAGACGCGTTGCGCCCTCGTGCAATTTCAAGGAAGCGGCGGGCGCGGCGCCGGGCAGCAGCGATACGGAGACATCCTGCTCGCAGGCTTCAAAATGGGGGCGCAGATCCGATTCGGTGAGCGCGTCCACGCGGAAATCCTTGCGCCAGGCGGCGAGAATCTCGGGCGGAGTGCGATGATAAAGTCCGCTGTTAATTTCACTGCCACCACCGACGCAACAACCTTCAACGTAGGCCACCTTGTTGGCACCCATCGCCACCGTCTGTCCGCCGTGCCGGTACTTCTGCACCATTTCATCCTGAGTGAAAGGCACGCAGGAATCGAGGGCGAGATAATCACCTTCCTCAATCAAAAGCACGTCGCGTCCGGCTTCGGCGAGCAAGCAAGCGGTGATGGCGCCGCCCGGGCCGGAGCCAACCACGGCAATCGCATGAGAGAGCGCAGGGGCGGGCACGGTCAAGATTTGCGGCGAGGGCAGGGGAGAGGGATTGAACGGTGGTTGAGTGCAACTGGCAGAGGGATGCGAATCGCGACTGTAGAGGGCGAGCGCGGTAAGGCTTTCAAAGTAGCGCATCAAGTCCCGTTGAGCGGCTAATTTTGAATTCTTCCAGGCAGCAATCTGGAGCAGGCGCGTTTCAGTCGGTAGTTGATGAAAACGATGTCCGGTGCGGGTGAGGCTGAGCAGATCGAATCCCAGCGTGGCCGTGAGCAGGGGGGCGCGCAGGTAGTCGGGCATGCGCGCGTGCTGCTGGAGCACAAATTGAGTCAGATCATTATAGGGTGGCTGCAATTCCGGGCGGCTGGAGGCACTTGCAGCGTGTGCGCCGGCAAAGGAATAGACCAACGCGGAGACCGTGTCGCGGAATTGGGTCTGAAGGAATTGAGGCATGGGCAGAGAAACTTAATTGCCCGTGGCCAGCCAGAGCACCGCCAAGGTCAGCGCGCCGATGAGATAGCTGACGCGATCCTTGAGGGCGAAAACAATTGGGTCATCGTGCATTTTTCCGCGGTGGGCGATGAGCCAGACGCGGCTGATCCAGTACATCAAGAGTGGACAAACCATGAGCAGGACGACGGGGTGATGGTAGAGTTTAAGCATTTCATCGCTGTGGACGTAGAGCGCCATGACCAGGACAGCCAGGCAACCGCTGACGATGCCGAGGGTGGCGATGAGTTCGAGATCATTGGCGAGATAGCCGCGGCCCTTGGAACTTTGTTTGTTCTGCTGGCGCAAGGCATTCAATTCAGTGAACCGTTTTACCAGGGCCAGGCTCAGGAAGATGAACATGGAGAAAGCCAAGAGCCAGAAGGAATATGCAATGTTGGTGGCGGCATGGCCGGCGATCAAACGCATGGTGTACAGACCCGCCAGGAAGAAAACATCGAGCAGTTCCACTTGTTTGAAACGCCAGGAATAGCTCGAAGTGAGGAGGAAGTAGAGGGCCAGCACGCAAAGAAACTCTCCGGAAAGCAGATAGGCGGTCGCCGTGCTGGCAGCGAGGCAGGCCAACGCGAGCAGAGCACCGGTGGGAATCGACAATCGGCCAGCGGCAAAGGGACGCAGCCGTTTGGTGGGATGATGACGATCAGCTTCGAGGTCGAACAAATCATTCAGGACATAGACAGCGGAAGCGCAAAGACTGAAAGCGACAAAGGCCAGCAGGGCATTGGCCAGGAGGCGGGAATTGGTCAGTTGATGCGCCGTGAGCAGGGGCACGAGAATGATGAGGTTTTTTACCCATTGATGAGGACGAATGGCCTTGATCAAAGCGGGCAAGGCGGTATTCGGTTCGTTGAAGGTTCCGCTTACCCGGGTGAGTTGGCTGGCCTGTTGCGCGAGACGCTCGGTGGCGTTCACGACGATGGCCTGGCGGGACTCCTGCCAGACGGGCAGGTCCACGGTTGAATTGCCGGCATAGTCGAAACCCCGCACGCCGAAGCGTTGGGCGAGTTGACGGACTTTGTTTTTGCCGCGCAGATTTATCTCCCCGTTACTGGCGACCACCGAGTTGAAGAACCCCAAATGATCGGCCACTTTTTGGGCCAGCCGGTGGTCCGCAGCGGTGGCGAGGACGAGTGAACGTCCTTGGCGATGTTCGGCACGCAAGAATTCGACGAAGGGCTGATGATAGGGCAGGACGGCAACATCGAGTTCAACGCGGGCGGCCAGTTGTTGCTTCAGGTTCGCGCGTCCCCGGGCCAGCCAGAAGGGCAGGGCCAGCAGATACAAGGGATTCCGCTTGAGCAATTGCAGGAGCGACTCCCATAATATATCGGTACGAATCAAGGTGCCGTCCAGATCCACACAAAGCGGAACAGAAGCCTCCGGCGTGCTGGTGATGGTGGCGGACATTAATGTGTTAGATGGCCAATAATTCCCTGAAAAATAGCAGAGGCGGTGGGTGATTGACAAGAATGCAGATGGGTTGAAGCGCGTCCGTCCGGAAAGCTACGGGCAGCGGCGCGAAGAAATTGGCAATCGCGATTTTGCTTGATTGAGGATTTCGTTCAGATAGACTACGAAGGTAATTCACCAGGGGAACAACAAAGGCATAATCAGCACCCAAAAGGAGAGAAAATCAAATGAAACTAAAACATATTTTTTTATCAACTATTGTGAGCGCATGCGCCACGGCGAATCTGCTTGCCGCATCCGGATCGGTCATCCTCAGTAACTACGATGCCAATAACGAAAATGGTTTCGGCATCTTTGAGGACCATGGGATTGGTGGGATTGTCGCCGCACGAGCCGGCACGTTTGTGCAGGTCTGGGGTGGGGCCAGTCCTGATGCAATGTTTCCGATATATGCTTTTGCCGGTACGAATACGTTTGTCATTGCTCCGAGTTTTGTGAATGGCAATGGTCCCGGCACGGGGAGTTTTTTTGATGAGGGCTATGGTTTTGTTCCCACAGTAGCTCCGCTGGGTTTGGCCTATTTACAGGTTTTTACCTGGAGTGGAGCCTCGAGCTTTCTGCAGGCGCATTTTACTGCCGGAGCTTGGTGGGGGGAAACCCAAATCTGGACGCAAAATCTTGGGGATAATACAGCGGCTCCCAATATCCCGAATCCGGCCATACTGAATGTGCCAGCACCGATCGTGGAAGTAGCGCCCGAGCCGTCAACGTGGGCATTGGCGGGACTGGGTGGGATGGCGTTGCTCGTGGTGCGCCGACGCGGGTTGGTTCAGGGACAGCGGAACTAAAAAAGGAGAGAAAACAAAATGAAACTAAAACACCTATTCATATTAACTGTTGTGAGCGCATGCGCCACGTTAAACCTGCACGCCGCACCACCCGGGGGAACACTCTGGCTGGAGAACTGGGATGCCAACCACGGCAATGGTTTCGGCATCTACGAGGACCATGGGGTTGGTGGCATTGTCGCCGCGCGAGCGGGCACTTTTGTACAGGTCTGGGGTGGGGCCAGTCCTGATGCAATGTTTCCGATAACTGCTTTTGCCGGTACGAATACATTTGCAATTGATCCGAGAGATTTGAATGGCAATGGTCCCGGCACGGGAAGTTTTTTTGATGGAGGTTATGGTTTTATTTCCACAGTGCCTCCGTTGGGTTTGGCCTATTTACAGGTTTTTACCTGGAGTGGAGCTTCAAGTTTTGTGCTGGCGCAACAGACATTTGGAGCCTGGTGGGGGGAAAGCCAAGTCTGGACGCAAAATCTTGGGGATAATCCTGCGGCTCCCAATACCCCGAATCCGGCCATACTGAATGTGCCAGGACCGATCGTGGAAGTAGCGCCCGAGCCGTCAACGTGGGCCTTGGCGGGACTGGGCGGGGTGGCGTTGTTTGTTCTGCGCCGGCGCGGGTTGGTTCAGGCGCAGCGGAATGGATATGACGGCTACTGTGATAAGCCAATCCGGTAGTAGCGGGTTGAGGGATTGGTGGCTCCGCCCACGTCAAGATAGTTCGTGGAGGACAATCCGGGGGTGGTAATGACGAGGGATGGGCTGAGGTTGCTGAAGTTGTTGGTAAAGCCGCCGCCCGCAGCGCCGTTGACGACTTGCACCTGGTTGGTGGTGCCGCCCAAAGTTTGCCAAGTCAATCGAATGTTATTTCCCTCAACGGTAATCGCGGTGATGCGAAATACCAGTTGGACCGGTGTCATCAGGAAGGAGGTAAGGACGCCATTGCGCGCACCTACGCCCGCGATCTGGCCGCTTTGATTAATCGCGTAGGCGGCGGTCAGTTGCGACCAACCGGCGGAGGGGTCAATCAGATTCGCGAGGTTGTAGTTCGTGCCGTTGCTGTAGAGGAAAGTGGTGCTGTTATAAGTGCCAACAACCTGATCCGCATTGTTGATTCCGTACGCGTGGCCACCGCCGCCAGCCGGCGCGAAATCGATCAAGTTGCCTCCGCCCGTGAATAGAAAAGGCCGAATCCCAGCGCCCGGGAACACGGCCTCGCCCGCGACGTGTCCCACCGCATTGATGGCGTAGCCGGTCCCGCTATAATCCTGAGTCTGCCCTGAAGGTCCGGGACCGATGACGTCGTTGGTGGCATACGCACCGGAGCCAGCGTGACGGAGCGGGTAACCGTAAAAGCCGACGCCGATACTTCCAGCAACCTGGCTGGCGTCATTCACGGCGAAGGCCACGCCGCTGCTGCTCGAGTTGCCAAAGCTGGTCATGACGCCGGTAGTTGCGTGTGGTGATGACGGCGCCCAGATAAAACATTGCCCGGGATAAGACGAGCCGACCACGGCACCGGCATTATTGATACCGTATCCGTAACTGGCACCATCCGCTCCGTTGAGAGTGAGCAGGTCAGTGGCGCTGCCGTTGGTGCCGTTGGGAGAAGTGGGCGTCCAGAGAAAGGCGTGTGATTGTGTGCCGAATGATGGCGTGATGGTGCCGCGATTGAATTGAACCTGGCCGTAGTCATTCAGCTTGAAACCACCACCAATGCCGCTGGTGCACAATCCCAAGTCGATCATCGTACCGGTGAGGCCGTGACTGGTGGTCGGGGTCCACAGGAATGTGTGCGGGATGGCGTTGACGTCCAGACTGAAGCCGGCCACCTGACCATAGCTGTTGATGCCGAAGGCCTGGCTAAACTGGTCGTTGGCATTCAGGCGTCCGAGATCGGTGATCAGGTATGACGTTGCGGCATGCGCCGGCAATGTGACGGCCAACAGGATGGTCAGCAGGGTGAACCGGGCGGTGGTGGAATTGCGAAGAGGTGTTGGCATGGTATCGATTTATTAACCGAGTTACCCGAGTTGACCAGTGAGGCTAGTTCAATTCCTGACCGAGCGCACTCTAAACCTTTGGATTCAGACTGGGATTTATTAGAGAGGAATGAAAGTGGTGCCAGAGCCCGGATTTGAACCGGGGACCAAAGGCTTATGAGTCCTCTGCTCTACCGCTGAGCTACTCTGGCAACAAGCCGATTAAATAGTTAGCCTAAACCCGCTCTTCAAGCAACATTCGACTTTTCGTCGTTTGCGTCCCGCGCGGCTTCAAAGCCGTAAACTACCTTAAATCAGCGGGCGGGATATTACGCGGTCGAAGGGAGGAGACAAGCATTTTTCATGCAGCGGTGTGCGCGAGGGAGAGGGAAGGTGTGCTCAAGGGTTGGGGTTCATAATGGTTTTGCGCGTTTGAATATTTCGACTGGGACCGGCGGGGCCTTCCGGACTGGTCATCAAAGATGCCGCGCCTCAACGTCAGGCGAGACGCCTGACGCCACAGTGGATGGCGTCGGGCTGGCTTAGCGTGCGGTGTTGTTGGGGCTCTCGTTGAGTTCTGGAGTTGAAGCGGAATAAATTCCGCGCTCCTGTTCGCCCCGCTTGCGCGGGGCGAGGGAGGTGGAAGGTGCGGGGTTGATCGCCACGGCAGATGGATCAAGTGGTTTGGCGGGAAATGTTAGAGCCTGGTTACATCGTCGCCTACTTTAGTGTGGTGCGGTGGGCAGAGGTGAGCGTTTGTGGTGTAAGAACTTTATCGGCAAAGCGGAATTGGTCTGCTAGAGTGGGGAGCAGGTATTCAGAGAACCGGAGTTAACGCGTGGAAAGAAATAAACATGGAAATTAGCAAAAGAGATTATTTCGCGGCACAGGCATTAACTGGCTTGCTGGCACAGCCCAATGGACCGGGTGAAAGTTTGGGCTCGCATAAGGCGGCGGCGGAGCAGGCCTTTTTGTACGCCGATGCCATGATGAAATTATCCAAGACACTGATGGATCCGGTGGAAATTGATCCGGAGCAATTCGGCAAGGAAATGGCCACGGACAAAAAGAGTAGTGAAACCAAGCGCGGTTAAGAATACTTAACAAAACCTAAAAACAAATGGGACGAGTGTTTGGTACCCCTCACCCCGTGCCCTCTCCCATCCGAGTGCTTCCGCACGGGGCATCAAGGGAGCGGAATGCGTTGGGTGGTAAAGCAGGGCTGGCAAGTTTCTGCTCGCCGGTCGTGATTAAGGTGAAGCGGAATAAATTCCGCACCCCACTGACAAGGGAGACGAATGGTTGGCAGATCATCCGGTCAGGTCGAAATTGTGTTTTGTTGGGAGCTCTACGCCATCCGCAAACGCGGAAGGGTGCGACCTGACTCATGGCCCTGCCACATTATTTAAGCGCATTCTCCTCACGGAATTACCGTCTCTTTTTCGGCGGTCAGGTGGTTTCGCTCCTCGGCACCTGGATGACGCAGACGGCGTCTCTCTGGCTGGTTTATCATTTGAGCTCATCGGCGTTTCTGCTGGGCTTGGTTGGTTTCGCGAGTCAGGTGCCGATGTTCATTATCGCGCCATTCGCAGGCGTGTGGGTGGACCGAGTGAATCGTCATCGGCTGCTGATCGTCACGCAAATATTGTCCATGTTGCAATCGCTGGGGTTGGCGGCCTTCGCGCTGACGGGCACCATCAATGCGCCCATTCTGGTCTGGATGAGTCTTGTTCAGGGATTCGTCAATGCTTTTGACATGCCGGTGCGGCAGGCGTTGGTGGTTGAATTCATCGAAAAGAAGGAGCATCTCGGCAATGCCATCGCCTCAAACTCGACGATGTTTAATCTGGCGCGTTTGGTGGGGCCGGCGATTGGGGGTTTTATCATTGCCCGATTTGGCGCCGGTGCTTGCTTTCTGATCGATGGCATCAGTTACCTGGCGGTGATTGGGGGATTGCTGGCGATGCGCCTGCGCGAACATCCGCACAAAGCGCCGTCGCAACATCCGTGGCTCGCATTGCGTGAGGGTTTTCATTACGCCTTCAGCGTGCCGCCGATTCGGGCGCTGATAGTAGTGGTGGGGCTGATCAGTTTCGTCGGGTTTTCAAATGTGGTGTTGATGCCGATTTTTGCGAAGGATGTTTTTGGCGGGGATGCGCGGACGTTGGGTTTGTTGATGTCGGCGTCGGGCAT